>NZ_JBVYOL010000018.1:3307-160623 GCF_056120505.1 Paenibacillus sp. sgz302164
CCGCCGCTGCCGCCCCACGAGCTGCTGCGCGCAGCTCGGGAGAAGCCCCCGCCTCCGCCCATCGAGACGTTCTCAACGAGTTCCTGCGGAATCTCGGTGAGGAATCTCGATGGGGCGTTGGAAGCGGTGCGGCCAAAAAGCGTGCGCATGCGGGCGCACGTCAGGTACAGATCTTCCTCGGCGCGCGTAATGCCTACGTAGGCAAGGCGGCGTTCCTCTTCCAGCTCTTCGTCGTCCGTAAACGCACGGTTATGCGGGAAGACGCCTTCCTCCATCCCGATAATGAACACCACGGGGAACTCCAGACCTTTGGCGCTGTGCATCGTCATCAGCACGACAGCATCCTTTTCGTCCGCATCCTTGTCTTTGTCCATCGTATCGATATCGGCGATCAGGGCCAGATCGGTGAGGAAGGAAACAAGCGTTTTGTCGTCGTTGCGCTTCTCGAAGTCCATGGTCACGGACAGGAACTCGTCGATATTTTCGAGGCGGGCTTTGGATTCGATCGTATTTTCCCGCTGCAGCTCCAGCCGGTACTGGGTCATTTCCAGCATTTTCTCGGTCAGCTCGGTCACGGACAAATATTCGACCATCTGGCTCAAATTCCCGATCATTTCGCGGAAGTCGGCCAGCGCGTTTTTCGCTTTCGTATTGATCTCCAGCGCATCGATCTCGTCGATCATCGCGTACAGCGAAATGCCTCTGCGGCCCGCCATTTCGGCCACCTTGTCCATGGTCGTATCGCCGATGCCCCGCTTGGGCACGTTAACGATCCGCGACAGGCTGATGTCGTCGTCCGGATTGGAAATCAGGCGCAAATACGCGAGAATATCCTTGATCTCTTTACGATCATAGAATTTTACGCCGCCTACGATTGTATACGGGATATCGGATTTGATCAAAATTTCCTCGATCACCCGGGACTGGGCGTTCGTGCGGTACAGGATGGCGTGATTGGCAAACTTTTTGCCGCCCGAGCGGTTTTTGTTAATTTCATTCGTGACAAAATAACCCTCTTCATGCTCCGAATCGGCCTGGTACAGCTTGATTGTGCTGCCGCCCTCTTTGTCGGTCCACAAATTTTTCGGTTTGCGGCCGCTGTTGTTGGCGATGACTTTGTTCGCCGCCTGCAGGATGTTCGAGGTCGAGCGGTAATTTTGCTCCAGAAGAATCGTTGTCGCATTCGGGTAATCTTTTTCAAAATTGAGGATGTTCGAAATATCGGCCCCGCGCCACCGGTAAATCGACTGATCGCTGTCTCCTACCACGCAAATGCGCTTATGCTTGTCCGCCATCATCTGGCACAGCAAGTACTGGGCGCGGTTCGTATCCTGATACTCGTCAACGTGTATATATTGGAATTTGTTTTGATAGAAGTCCAACACTTCCGGGACTTCCTTGAACAGTTGGATCGTAGTCATGATCAAATCATCGAAGTCGAGAGAATTGTTGCTTTTGAGTTTTTTCTGATAAAGGGTATAAATTTTAGCGGTGAGACCTTGAAAATAGTCCCCGATCTTGTTCTCATACTGCTGAGGGGTCACCAGTTCGTTCTTGGCGGCGCTGATGGCAGCCTGGAACGCTTTGGGCTCGAACTTTTTCGTATCGATGTTCAGCTCTTTGCAGCAAGTCTTGATGACGGAAAGCTGGTCGCCCGAATCCAAAATCGTAAAATTCGAAGTAAATCCGATTCTTGTAATATCTCTGCGAAGAATGCGCACACACATGGAGTGAAACGTGGACACCCATATATCGCTGCCGGCTCCGCCGACCAGTTTGCCGACCCGCTCCTGCATCTCTCTTGCGGCTTTGTTCGTAAATGTGATCGCCAGAATGCTCCATGGGGCAGCCTTGCGCGTTCCGATCAAGTAAGCGATGCGGTGCGTCAGCACGCGGGTTTTGCCGCTTCCCGCTCCCGCCATGATCAAGAGGGGCCCGTCTATGGACTCTACCGCTTTGCGCTGCTGCGGGTTGAGCCTTTTGATCGCATCCAGAATGTTCACAGTCTCGTTCATAGCTTTACCTTCCTGTTCTATCGAAGTTCACGGTCTGAAGCGCCTGCTCCAGATCGCTGTAGATGATGTTGCCTACGACAATGGTATCCGCCGCTGCCGCCGCCTCGCGCGCTTTCTCCGCGCTGTCGATGCCGCCTCCGTACAATAGCCGTGCATGCTCCAGCACACTCCGGGTGCGGCGCACGAGCTCCATATCGCCGAACTTTCCGCTGTATTCCAAGTAAACGATCGGCATATGAAACAGTTTGTCGGCCATTCTGGCATAGGCGGTAACGTCTTTCTGATCAAGCTCCGTACGTGCGGAGGTGAGCTGCGCCGCGGTTGCCTCGCCGTTTAATATGATGTAGCCTTCCGTGACGATTTCGTCCCAGTTTAGGATCGCTCCGTATTCCTTAAGCGCTTCGTGATGGTGGCCAACGATCCATTGCGGGTCGCCGGCATTCAGCGCCACAGGGATAAGAAACAAATCAAATCCGGGCACGATCGCCTCCCGATTCGATATTTCAAGCACGCACGGAACTTCATACTGGCGGACGCGGGCCAGCAGGTCAACGGTATTGTCAAAAGTAACGCCCGTAGATCCGCCTACCATGATGGCGTCCGTACCGGACAAACAGAGCCTGTCCAGCGCTTCGTCCGAAATTTCCCGATCGGGGTCCAGCTTAAATACATGTCTCCACTTGCCTATATCGACGATCAAAAGTTTCCCTCCGGTTAGCGGCACTTATGCCATAATACCATCAGTCTATGCTACGCGAAAGGGCGTGTCAAATAGCGAAAGACGGGCTAAATGCCCGCCTTTTTAAGGAATCCGGTTCTATGCATGCGTACTGCTTATGAAGTGACTTTATCCGATCGTTTAGGAACATTAGTTCGCTTTGACAGTTTTTTTCTTTTCCGATCCTTCGTTACTTGACTTCAATGTTGAAAATTTTCTCGATGCTCAAATCGCTATGATCGTTTTGCTGCAGCATCAGCTTGATCTCATGCTTGCCTGTGGCCAGATTCGTAAGCTTGACGGGCGCGTCCGTACCCAGCATCGCTTTTTGCTTGCCGTCCACAAACAAGTGGAGGTGGCCCTCTCCTTGTACATTTTGCTTACCCATATGGTCGGTTGACAAGGCTAAGTTGTTGACGGAATAGTTAATTGTAGCGTTGCGGCCGTCTTGAGAAATTTGCGCATCGATGGAAGGAGCGACGCCTGCATGCACGGCCTTTGCGATGCTGCCGCTTGAAGTTTGCGTTTGGCCGGTTGGCGCAGAGATTTTTGAGGTGAGCTCCTCCTCTTCTCCTTTGGAACTGCAAGCTGTCGTTAGCATGCCGAGCAATGCCAAGGAAGCTGCGCCGTAAATCCACGGTTTCTTCATCATCCCAACACCCTTTTCCCTTAAATTGGACATCCTTTGTATCTATATATGTGTGACAAGCAGGTTCCATACCATGATTAATGGAAAAGTTCGGGCCATTGCGGAAAAGCCTGTCCGGCAAACACGCAAAAAACGCCTCAGTGCTTGAAAATCAAGCTCAAAGGCGCTTTTTGACAGTTCTCAGGCAAAAGTACGCTTCACACCCGCCGACTAGGCTCCGCCTGTTTGGCTTCGGGCAGACATACTCGGCTGCTGGCCTTTTCCGGCTGTCCCGCCCGCTCCGGAAGCGGTCGCAGAACCGGCATAGTAGCTGGGCTTGCCGGCTGCGCTGGGGCTGCCGCTCATGCCGTAATCGGATGCGGAATAGCCCTGGGCTTGCGCGAAGCCTTGCTCTTGTTGGCTGCCGTAGCCGCTATGCTGTTGCTGCGCATTTTGCGAAAGATGTTGAGTTTGCACCGCATTCGGGTAGGCGGCCGCATGGATTGTCTGAATGGGCTGAAAAGCTTGCTGCTGCGCGAGCATTTGATTGTGCTGCTGTTGCTGCTGTCCGGCCATGAACTGGTGTTGTTGGTTTTGTTGGTTCTGTTGGTTTTGTTGCTGCTGTTGGGAGCCGGCGTTGTTGAGAGCCTTGCTCAAATTTTGCTGAACGAAAGACTGCAGTTTAGCCGCCGACTGGCTTTGCTTTTGCAGTTCTTGCTGGAGCTGCTGCTGCTGTGCGGGCTGGACTTCGTAACCTCCCAGCTTTTGAATTTCCTGAAACACCTCAGCTTGATCCTGTAAAGTTTTATGCACCAGCGATTGGAAAGTTTGCCGAATTTGCGGATTCGACGCCTCCAGAGCCGCTGTCGTATATTCTCGGGCTGTCCTTTTCAGTTCGGAGAGAACGAATTGGGCCAGATCCTGTTCTTGCAAATACACTTGCTGACCCTGGCTTTGCTGCTGCTGAGCGCCAAAACCTTGCTGTTGATAAGGATTTTGTTGGAACACGTTTTCTGCACCTCCTGATATGCGGGTTTAGTGAGTGATGCCAGCTTGCTGCTGAAGCGTGTTGATCAGCGTGCTGATGTTTTGCAGACGTTCCTGCGACAATTGGGACAGCGTTTGTTTCAAAGACTGGCTTTGGCATTCTACAGCCCCTTGTACGCAAAGCTTGGTAAGTAACTCTTCGTTCTTGAGCGAATCCGTTATGTACGCGAGTTCCTTGCCGGAAATGGCTTGGTTTCCTTGTTGATTTCCTTGATTGTACATAGTGATCGTGGCCCTCCTTTCCGTTGTTAGGTGTAGGATTCCCAATTTATTCCGCTTTATGTACGAACGCAAAAATACGCCGAATGATGAACACCGGCATAAAAAAGCTAAAGGAGCTTCTCCCTCTGTGGGGGAAACTCCCGGTTTATGACTTCTGCGTATGGGTTAGTTCGTCGCGTCGGCATTGCCGAGCAAGCGGTCCAGCAAAGCAGCGACCTCAGCGCGGGTAATCGTTTGCTGCGGCGCGAAGTTTCCTTGGTCGTTGCCCTGAATCCAACCGTTTTGCACAGCGGTGGCTGCGTAAGGACGAAGCTCTGCCGGAATGCTGGCGGCATCTTTAAATCGTTCATTCAACAGCTTGTCCGCCGCGTCGGCATCCAACAGGCTCAAGGAGGTATTTTGCTTTAAAAGCACTTTGACCAGCGTGACGGCAACGTCCTGCCGTTTGGCCCCATCCGCCGGCTTGAAGCTCAGCTTGCCGCTGTCGTCTTTTTGCTCGTCAAAATAATCTTTGGTCGCTTCGATCGTTTTGAACG
Source organism: Paenibacillus sp. sgz302164 (assembly GCF_056120505.1). Lineage (NCBI taxonomy): Bacteria > Bacillati > Bacillota > Bacilli > Caryophanales > Paenibacillaceae > Paenibacillus > Paenibacillus sp. sgz302164. The sequence goes on from NZ_JBVYOL010000018.1 coordinate 8,474, forward strand.
ACCAGCGGCTTTGCGGCACATCGCTGAAATCGGCTGTGCCGGAAGCTGCATCTTGCGAGCTGCTCTCCAGGTTAAAGCTGCGCGCCACCATCGCCGCCAATTCCTCCCGCGTTACGGTAAAATCGGGATTAAAGCGCTTCTGATCATCGCCCTGCAAAATGCCCTTGCTCACCAGATGCTTGATGGATGCAGCCGCCCAATGCGAATCGATATCCGTCAACTGGACATCGGCAGAAGCGCTATTGCCCTGCTGCTTCTCGCCGCCGGCCGGTTTTTCGCCCTGAGAGGCCGGGCGTTCCCCTTGGCCACCCTGGCCGCCTTGCCCGCCCTGACCTTGGGGGCGGTCTCCGAAGCCTTTGCTCTCGATCTGCGTTTTCAAGCGATCGGACAAATCGGCAAGCTGTTTATCGGCTTGCTCTTGGGTTATGGTGCCGGCCGTCACCGCAGCCTGGATGGACGCCGTCATCGCCGTTGCGAGACGGCTCAGCAGTTCGTCCTCCGTCAGGCCGGCAGCGGATGCAGCTTCAACCAGAGTCTGCCCGTTCTTGAGAGACTCCATTAACGTTTGCTGCTCGACGCCAAGGATGGTCGCTGCCTCTTTCAAAAGATCGCCTCCCGGCATCCCCATTTGACCCGAGCCTTGTCCGGGGCCTTGTCCCGGCCCTTCAGGCCGTTTGCCGTCGGCGGACGCCGATGCGTCCGCAGTAACACCGGCAGCCGCCGTGTCCGACGAAGCGGCAAAAGCCGCCTGCTGCAAAATACCCGCAGAGCCGAGCAAGAAGGACGCAAGCAGGGTGCCGGTCAGAATGCGTTTGTTCAAAGATTTCATCACTTTATGCCACCTTTTCATTGGTTAGTTTTTCTTCCTAATGAAAAGAATAGCGGGTTTCGCTGAATTCTCTCTGAATGCCGCCTGAAAGATTGATGAGCATTTTCCTATAATTTCCTGAAGATATAGCGGTGGGCTTCTTTCTGCCGTTCGGACATCGAAGGGACGACATTCTGCCCCGGCGGTCCAACGGGGGGATACCGCGACCGCAGGTCTTGCTAAGATGAGCGCCCACGCTCGGGGAAAGACCCGGAATCGGGCAAACAGCTGCCCTAAAAGCTCGCGTAGGCTTCACTACGGGGCTAGCGCCTGAAAAACCTGCAAAAGTACAGGTTTTTGCACGTTGATTCGCCTGCAGCGAAAAATTCCTGCAAATGTGCAGGCTTTTAAGCTGCTGCGCGGGCTGAAGCCCATTTTTATAGGGAATTCCTGCACAATTGCAGGCATTTCCTCAAAATGAGCTTCATGCACAGAAAAAGCCTGCACTTTCGCAGGCTTTTAAGTTTGCCAAGCCGCTTCACGTACACATATGGCTGCACTCTAAAATCAAGCCCCCTCCGGCAGCCCTGAAAGTGTGTCGCGACTTTCTCGACACTCTGGCTTTTGCAGGTTCTTGCTCCAAGTCGCGCTTGCCACGATAAATTCCTGCAATTGTGCAGCAATGTGGTCGGCCGACCGCCGACATGCAGCGCAGCACCGCACGCTGGGTGCTGCACGCGGTGTTGCGCTGGGGCTCCGCAGGAAATTCCCGCACGATCCGCGCAGGTTTTCCTCCCGGCCTGGCCCGCCAAGCCGCCTCATGACTACTCCCCGTGCAAGCAGCTATCCGGGAAGAGGTCAGCGTCGGGAAGACCGGCTGCGCCGCTCCAGCAAAAAAAACGACTACCCTCCCGTATGGAGGTAGTCGTTTTGGGGTTATGGCGATGCAGTCCCCGCAGGTTTGCCGGCGTAGGCATCGGCCAATTTTTGCACATCTGCGGTGGTCAGCGCGTAGGACCACTCGCCGCCTTGTTTGGCCAGCCAAACTTGATCCTGGCTCAGCTTTCCTTCATAGACTTCCGTGGTGTCCTTGCCATCGGCAGTCAGGCCGAGCTCCACTTTAAGTTCGCCGCCTGCCGTCGGCTGTGACGCCGCAGGCTGCGGAAGCTGCGCCGTATGCAGGAAGGTCAGCTGATTGAGCAGCGGACTGGCGTCCGCCCCTTTCAGCTCCTTGTCTCCCAGCTTCCAGTTCGCCTCCGTAGTAACCTTGTCCTTGTCGGTCTTCGTCAGCGTCCACGTCTGGCCTTTCCACGTCAGCTTGACGCTCTGCACCTTGTCGTTGTCGAACAGAATCGGACTCGTCTCGGCGAAATCCAGAGGAGCCTTGTTGAGCTGCGACAGCGACTGGTCGCTAACCTGATAAACAGCCGGTGAATTCTCCGTTTTCACGTAAGAATACCCTTGGATCGGAAGCGCCGCCCCGACTTGCAGCCCTTTTTTGGAACCGTCCTTCATCGTCACTTCATACACTTGAGACGGCTGATCCAGTCCGTACTTGGACAAATCCGCGGCGTTGTCTTCGACTGCTTTTTCCTGGCTGACCAGCCCGAACGCATCAAGCCAGCTGTTCACCAGGTTCGTGTTCAGCGGCACTGCGGACGGTTTCGACATAGCCCAGCCGCTGTCTTTGCGGCTCAATTCGATCTGCTGCTGCGCCGTATGCAAACTTAAGGATTGCACCTGCTCTTGCTGAATCGAAACGAGGGCTTTCGGTTCTTCTTTCTTCTCTCGAAAGAAGTCTTTGCTCGAAGCGTACCAAAACGCTCCGATGCAAACGACGACTAACAGAATCGTAGGAATAAACCTTTTCATCCCCGTCTCCTCCTCCACCAAATGAGGCCCCCGATGACCAGGAACAGAATCGGCAGGAACACTACCGTCGTCAGGAAAATCGTATTCGCCTGGCTGGCCGTAATGACGGCTTGCTGAATGGCTGCCCCTTCACGCGGGCGGATTGTAACCTGCTCTTTTTGCTCTTGGAGCCAGCCGATGCTGTTCAAAGCAAAGTCTTTGTTGCCCTGATTTTGAATATCCTGGTCAAGCAGGAACGTGGAACCGCCCAGAATGACTGCCTTCGGCTTGTTATCCTTGCTCGCGATCGCGTAACCGAGGTTCAGAGGGCCTTTCACGTCATTCGCATCCTGCTTCGTCTTGGACTGGGTCAGCAGATTAATGTCCGTTTCCCCGTAAGCTTTGTCCGTCGTTTTGAGCAGCAGCGATCTCGTCCAGTTCGTATTGCTTTCATCCGAGTTCAGCGCAATCGCGAGCGACATGATCGTCACCAGATTGTAGCTGGACAATTTGTTCGTAATATCGTGGGAACCGTACTCTGGAATAATGGTAAGCGGATCGAACAAAGAAGTTTGCTTCGTTTCAATCGCCACCGCATGCTGATCCTGAACGCCGAACGTATTCATGATGGAATCGATATTTTTCCATTTCGTCGCCATGTCCTTGTTAAAGCCCAGGGCAATATAAATTTTGCCTTTATCTTTCAAATAGGCGTTAATCAGCTCGGTTTCCTTATCGTTCAAATCCGTTTGAGGCCCGAGCAGCAGCAGCATTTGCGCGTCATCGGGAATTTTGCCCTCGCGGTAGAGGTTAAGGTCCTTCACATCGTAATTTTCACCCTGCAAGCTGCTGCTGAGCACGCTCATGGCGGTAAGAGGGTATTCCTGGTGGCCGGACAGCACGTAGACGGTATGCTTTTCCGTGGAGGTCAGGCTGTTGATGGCCTGCGTAAATTTTTCCTCCCCGCTGAACGTATACGAGCCATCCTGCTGACCGTTGAACATTTCGTAAAAGTTGATATTTTTCTTCTTGTCACCGATCTCGAACACAAGCGTTCCGCTCTGATCGACGCCGTACTGCTTCGCCATGGAAGGCTGCTTCAGCATGTCGTATTGGTCGAAAGTGATTTTGCTCGTCTGTTTTTTGTACTCTTCCGCCAAATCCGTAACCTGCTTCGTGAGAAAATCATCCGCACTTTGCTGGCCGGAATTCGTGAAGGCGATGATGTGTATGTCCTGCTTCAAATTTTTCAGCGTGTTCACAGTCTGGTCGGAGAGCGTGAAGCTTTTATTTTTCGTCAAGTCAATCTGGAAGCCTTTGAGCGAATGAAGAAAAATCGTCAGAATGATGAAAATGCCGATAACGGCGATTGACAAAATAGTCGCATTGGTACCCCGTATCCACTTGTTCACCCTTCTCACCTCCAGCGCTTTCTTTCGAGTACTTGTATGCTAAGCACGATAAACACCGCTGCCAGCGTGATGTAGAACAGAATGTCTCCGCCGTGCAAAACGCCCTTTTGCAAATTCGCCATATGGCTGGTCAGCGAAAATTGACCGACCCACTCCTTCAGCTTGCCGCCAAAGCTGTCGCCCAGCCAATCCAGCAGCCACAGCAGCAGCAAAATGACGAATCCGGCGATGCCGCCCACCATCTGATTGTTCGTCAGACTGGACGCAAACAAGCCGACGGCCATCATCGCGCAGCCAAGCAAAAACATGCTGAGATACGACAGCCATAAAATCGGTTTGTCGAGAGTCCCGAATGCCGACATGATGAGCGGATAAATCAGGCTGATGGCAACCAGACCTAATTGTACGACCAATGCCGACAAATATTTGCCGAAAACAATTTCCCCGATCCCGGCCGGCGAAGTCAATAACAGCTCATCCGTCCCTTGACGGAACTCATCGGCTACGAGCCGCATCGTCAAAAGCGGGATGATGAACAGGTAGATAAAAGTAGTGTTGCCGACCACGTAACGAGCATCGACAATCGGCGGCTGTCCGGCGACAAAATTGACGTAGAAGAAAAAGCTCGACAGCACCACATAAAATGCGAACGCCACGTACGCAACGGGCGAATAAAAATACATTTGCAGCTCCTTGGAGCAAATCGCCCATACTCTACGCATCGGCGGCCACCTCCTCTTCGCCATCGTGAGCCGAATCCTGCGCTGCCGGCTCGTCGGTCGTCAGCTTGAGGAAGATGTCCTCCAGGCTCAAGCTTTCCCGCTTCATTTCCAAAATCGGGTAGCCCGCCTCGGCCAGACGGAAGAACAGCGCTTCCCGAATATCGGACCGGTCTGCGGACGTCACGAGCAGCTTCACGGATTCGGAAGCCTCCATGCCGGATACGGCGGACTCGTCCGACACGTCTTCCGCGCCGCCGAGCTCCTTCACGCCGGCCACGGCTTCCAGGCCGCTCAGCTCGGCAATGATCCGCTCGCGCGGGCCCTTGACCTCGAGCGATACCTCGAACGTCTCGCCCATCGTGCGGCCGAGATTTTCCGGACGCTCGTCGAGCACGACGCGTCCCGCGTTAATGATCAGCACGCGGTTGCACAGCGTGTTGATTTCAGGCAAAATGTGCGTGCTCAGCAGCACCGTATGATTCTCGCCCAGCTCGCGGATGAGCTGGCGGATCTCGATGATCTGCTTCGGATCGAGCCCTGACGTGGGCTCGTCCAGAATAAGCAGATCCGGCTTGTGCAGAATCGCCTGCGCGAGCCCCAGGCGCTGTTTGTAGCCCTTGGACAAGCCGCGGATGACCTGCTTCTCGCGTCCTTGCAATCCGAGCTTCTCTATAGCTTCGCCCACGCGCAGCTTTTGCTCCCGGACAGGCACATCGCGAAGGTTCGCGATAAATTTCAAGTAAGACTGCACCGTCATCTCCGGATACAGCGGCGGGGTCTCCGGCAAATAGCCGATCTTCCGGCGGGCCTTTTTCGGGTGATCCGCCATCGAAAACCCGTCCACAAGTATTTGCCCGCGCGTCGGGTTGACATATCCTGTAATCATTCGCATTGTTGTAGTTTTACCGGCGCCGTTCGGCCCGAGAAAGCCGACGATTTCACCGCGCTGCATCGAAAAATCGATGTTATGCACGCCGCGCTGGTTCTCATAGAGCTTGCTGACCTGTTTGACCTCAAGCATGAATGACCCTCCATTTCATACACTCGTTCATAGAAACCCTCATCACTATACCTTTGCAACAATAAGCCAACCTTAAGCCAATCTGAAAATTAGATTAAAAAATTGTGTCTAAAATGTGAAAAAAGTTAGGAATTTGAGGGATATACTCCCATCATGCCCAATCCATGGCATCTTGAAAAGTGACCGGACATATTTCCGCCTAAATGTATGGAGGATGTCCGATCGCAATATTGGCTTGAATGCAGCAGGTCCATGCAAACGAAAAAAAGAGCTGCCCCAGCAGCTCTCATTGTTAAAGTGGCAGCCCGCAAAATCTGCGATTGTCAGACCGCCCGAGAAAGTCGCGGCACTATCTTGAGAATAATGCGCGTTATGGGTGCAGCCCGGCGGCATGGGTGGGCTTTGTTAAGGCTGCCGGAAGTGGCGCTAATTGGGAGCGCAGCCATTCGCAACGTGGCTTAGCAAGCTGAAAAACCTGCGAAAGTGCAGGCTTTTTCCGCGAAAGCAGCTCGTTTTGACGAAAAGCCTGCAATTGTGCAGGAATTTCCGGTTAAAACGGGTCTAAGGCCGGGTGAGCGATGAAAAGCCTGCACTTTCGCAGGAATTTTTCGTTACCGGCGTATTCACGAGCAAAAAACTGCACTTTTGCAGGTTTTCTCCAAGTTTCGCAAGTCTTCTTCAAGTTGCCGAGCAGATATGTGCTGTCTCCTAACGTAAATGGAAGCTCCCCTCATAAAATGAATCTAAGGGCAAATCCATTGGACTTTCTCTACAGCCTGGATTGGGTAGGAATTTACCGTGAAAGTGGCTAGTTTTGGTGAAAAGTCTGAGATTGGGCAGGAAGTTTCCGTAAAAGTAGCTCGTTTCAGCGAAAAACCTGCGAAAGTGCAGGCTTTTTCCGCGAAAGTAGCTCGTTTTGACGAAAAGCCTGCAATTGTGCAGGAATTTCCGGTTAAAACGGGTCTAAGGCCGGGTGAGCGATGAAAAGCCTGCACTTTCGCAGGAATTTTTCGTTACCGGCGTATTCACGAGCAAAAAACTGCACTTTTGCAGGTTTTCTCCAAGTTTCGCAAGTCTTCTTCAAGTTGCCGAGCAGATATGTGTTGTCTCCTAACGTGCGGGTTTGCAGTAGTCTGACTTTTGCGGGTTTTCTACGCTTTTGCAGGTTTCCTGCCTCCTGCCTCTGCGTGCCGGCGGACGGGTATACCGATCAGGTCTTTCGACAGTCCCCGGGCGTCTTACGTATCCCGTTCGTCGTCCGGATCGTCGAATAAATGGCGCAGCATCGCATGCCTGTTTTCCAGAAAACGCCGGGTAATCTGGTAATGATCGGTATCCTCATAAGCGATTTGCGAAATCGGATCGCCGTCGAAATTTATAATTTGCGCGCCCGGGTATCCCATCAATATGGGCGAATGGGTCGCGATAATAAATTGCGAATCCCCGGATAAATCCTTGATTACTCTGAGCAAAGACAACTGCCTTGCCGGCGATAGCGCCGCCTCGGGCTCGTCTAACAAATAGATCCCTTTGCCTCTAAACCGGTTGTTGAACAAACTGAGAAACGATTCTCCGTGAGACTGGCTGTGGAGGGAGCGGCCTCCGTACGATTCGTACCTCCCGATTTGATCGATGTGGGTAGCAAACTCGTAAAACGACTCCGCCCTCAGGAAAAATCCGTTTGTTACTTTGGGGAACCAGGACAACCTCACGTAATTGCCCAATGCCGCCTCGGAGGATTCCACATGATAGGCGTTGTTCCGTCCCCCGCCGGCAGTATTGAATCCGCATTGATACGCGATTGCCTCAAGCAATGTCGATTTGCCAGAGCCGTTTTCGCCCACAAAAAATGTGACATTGCTTGAAAACTCAATGGATTCCAATCTTTTTATCAATGGCAAAGAGAACGGATACTCCTGGAAATGAACCATTTTTTCCTTTAGAATGGTCAAGCTTTTTAAAGACATTGCATTCTCCTCCATGCGGTCGACCGCACGCCGGGAGATGCATGCGGTGCGAAACGCCAAACCATGCCTTCATTATGATAGAGAGTTCCCCGCAGTCTATACGACTCTTTATTTTACCAGTTGCCCCCGCGTAACTCCCAGTTGGTTGGTAGCTTTCAGCGTTTTCCACACCTGGGTGCCGCTAATTTGCCCGCTGATCGCACGGCGGTACAAGGAAATCACTTCTTTCACCTTGTCCGGCGTCTCCTCCAAAAATTCAACCCGGAAAGTACGCACGCCCAGATCCATAAAATGGCTCAAATACTCCGCCCCGGATTGATCGATCGCATTGTACACGGTGTTGCGGCAGCCTTCGTCCACCCGAACCGGATGAGACATGCCGACGCGGTCCTGCAGCGATACGCTGTGCTCCTCGCATGGACGGCCGCAGTTCGTATAGTTCGTTCCCTCGCTCAGGAACGTGCAGTACACGCAGTGCTCCGTATGGAACATCGGCATATGCTGATGAATGACTACCTCCAGCTTGGACGTATCCGTGCGGCGCAGCAGATCGACCATTTGCTGGATGTTCAAGTCGTAAGAAGGCGTCACCTTGGAAAGCCCCGCTTCCAGGAACAGCGCAGCCGTCTTGTGATTAGCCACATTGAGCGAGAAATCCCCGATCAGCTGCGGATGCGGACCGTTCGCGCGCTCCCGCTGTTGTTTCAGGAAATAATATACAGCGCCGGTATTGCGAACCAGTACGGCATCCGGAGCAAGTTTCAATATATTGTTAAAATATCCCGTCTCCCCGGGCATATGAATACGCGGTGTTACAAGAGCTATTTTGCGCCCCGAAGCATGAACGGCTTCGACCGCAGCCGGAAACTGCTTGATGAACTCAAAATCCGCGTAAATGAAATTCACGTCGGTTTCAAGCACGGCCTTGACCTGCTCCAGATTGCGGCACAGCGCAGTCAGTTCCACTTGCGTGCGGTCCACGGCTTGCCCGGACGCAGCAGGCGCGGCAGGCGCGGCACCTGCTGCCCCCGCGGCGAGCACATCGCTGTAGACGCCGATGTGCCGCTTTTGATACGAACGCGGCTTCTGGCGCTCGTCTTCCAGCAGTTCGACAGCTTGCCTGCGCATGCTGTTGAGCTCCCTCATCGGCACGATCAGCTCGCCGTTCAGCGACAGGTCCAGCTGGGCAAGCTCGTAGATCGTGCCCCCGAGCCGGCCGAACTGCTCCTGAAAGAGCGCTTCGTCCATCGGCCGTTTTTCCGCGCGTACGAGCGGAAGCTCGGATTGGACAAAGACGGTATGGCCGCCGCGGACGTCCGTCCACCAGCTTTTCAGCGGCTCGCCTTCGGCGCCGGTGACGGTGACGCTGACCGGGAACGTCCGGTAAGGCTTGTCGGTCTCGAACGTTTGGCGCAGCCGCTTGTCCAAATGCGGATCGTTCGTCTTCCAGATGCGGTCCCCGACGTGCAGCCTGCCCAAATTCACATCATTCCGCCCCGGAATGATTTCGATCAGGCCGCCCTCGGCCTCGCCTTCGAGCTTCACGCCCTTGCGGCGCAGGTCGTACACGCGGCCGCCTTCCTCCTTCTTCGTCGGGTCCCCCGCGTCGAAGACGATGCCGTCGCCGCGCTTGAGCGGCGCCTCCAGCTCGCAAATCACCCCGTCGCGCAAAATCTGCTTGACGCGGCCCACAAACACACCGCGGCTCTTCGGATACGTCCCCTCGACGAGCTGCTTGTTGTTCGTCCCCTGCAGGAAGCCGAACGTGAACCCGCGCGAGAAGCTTTGCTCCAGCTCGCGCAGCTCTTCCTTCGTCGGGCGAGGGTTCTCGCCGTCGAAATAGCGGTCGATCGCGCGGCGGTACTTGCTCACGACGTTGGCGACATACTCGGGGCTTTTCAACCGGCCCTCGATCTTGAAGGACGTCACGCCGGCCTCAATCAGCTCCGGCACCAGCTCCAGCGCCGCCAAATCTTTGGGCGACAGCAAATAGGCGATGTCACCCATCGGCTTTTGCACGCCGTCGACCATCAAATCGTACGGCAGCCGGCACGCCTGCGCGCACTCTCCGCGGTTCGCCGAGCGGCCGCCCCACATTTCCGAGGTCAGGCATTGCCCCGAATAGGACACGCACAGCGCCCCGTGCACGAACACTTCCATCGGCAGCTTGGCCTGATCTCCGATTTGCTTAATCTGCTTCAGGTTGTTTTCGCGCCCGAGCACCACCCGTTCGATATCGAACGGCTTCGTAAACTCGACCGCCTCCGGCGAGGTGATCGTCATCTGCGTGGAGCCGTGAATCGGGAAATCCGGCGAAATTTCGCGAATCATTTTCACAAGACCGAGATCCTGCACAATGACCGCATCGACGCCCGCATCGACACAAGCGTCGATCAACTGCTTTGCCTCATCCAGCTCCTCCTCGAAAACGAGGATGTTGAACGTGAGGAAACCTTTGACTCCATATAGATGAAGAAACGACATAATCTCCGGCAGTTCGTCCATCGTAAAATTGTGCGCGCGCGCCCGGGCATTAAATTTTTCGACACCGAAAAATACGGCATCGGCTCCGTTAGCCACAGCGGCTCTCAGGCAATCCCAATCTCCGGCCGGAGCCAGCAATTCTATATCTTCTCTGCGTAACGTACGCATGGCAGCAAATCCTTTCGCAAATAACATTTCTATATTTATTCTTTAGTGTAACAGAAAGAGAGGGAGGGAATCCATAGAGGGAGCTTGGAAAGAACCCGCCAGGCGAATTCGGGCACGCGCCCCTTTCCGGACAAGCCGGTCTTCCCTCCCGGGGAGGCTTTGCACAAGTTAACAAACCCCGGAGTAAATGCTATAATGGCAAGGATAGTTACCACTACAGCAATTGAGGGATACCACTTTGGTTTTGTCGAAAATTCGTTTTTTCAAGCTGGTTGCCGGTATCGTCCTTGCTTTTATTCTTATTGTTTCGGTGCTTTTTTTTGTTCCGAAAACCGACGAAGTCAGGCTGCTTTACGCTACGGGCGGGGACACCTACGACTCCGCGGCATACGGAAATTTTCAGCAATCCTTGCAGGCGAACCTGATCGTTGAAAAAGCCGGCCTGCACGGCTTGTCAGCGCGCAATTTGAGCAAATACGACGCGATTTATTTGGACCCTGCGCTGCGGCAGGAAGCCGACTGGCAGGCGGACGCGGCCGTATTAATGAAGTACGTGAACAACGGCGGCCACTTGCTGCTTGAGAACGGTTTTGCCGCCAGCTTCCCGCCCGAATTCCTCGGCGCCGGCAAGGTGGAGAAAATCGGGGCGCCAAGCAGCCAAGGAGCGCAAGGAGCGGCGGCGCCGAGCTTCGGCTATCCTGAAGTCAGCTACAATCTGCAAAGCTTGCAGCAGGTGTTCAGGTTGTTTGCAGACAGTTACTTCAAGCACAATGCCATGACCGATCTGCCCGGGTTTGACTGGGGGTATGGCCTCGTTCCTTCTTCCGCGCAGACGGTCGTTTCGATGAACGGGCTTGCGCTAGTTGCATGGAACCAAGCCGGCAAGGGCACGGTGCTGCTCAGCAGCTCGTTCCTTCCGAACCGTTATTTCCCGACCGGCTACGACATGCAGAGCGGGATGGACCCGGCTCAAGGCTTCGCCCAGCTTGCGGCCAAGTACAAAGCCGAGAGCAAGCCGGCGCCGGGCAGCGCTTATTTCAACAAAAGAGAGCTGCCCCTGCAGCCGTACTTCAACTTCGCCTTCGCGGCCGCCAATATGCAGTTCCGCAGCGAAATGCTGGCGTACGTCTCCAAGGAAACGCTCGGCTACAGCGTCAAAAAAGTGCTCGGCCCGTACGGACGCCCGGCGATGGCGTTTCAGAACCATTTTGAAGCGATGCCGGCGATTCAGCAAAAGGACGGCATCGCCTGGGCCGAGCTGCTCAAAAAGTATAACGAGATCCCCTCGTTTACGCTTGTACGCAGCGCGTTTTATTGGGGCCAGTGGCGCGAAAGCCTGACCGTGCAGTTGAACACCGGGACGAACGCGAAGCCCGCGTTCGCCGGCGAACTGCCGGGCTCGGGCTACGCCAGCGGCCTGCACGTGATGAGCGGTGGCAAGCCTCTGCGGCAAGCCGTGTTCCCGCAGTACCGCGATCTGGCGAGCGCGATCGAGCTGCCTTACCGCGCGTACCCGGCCGCCGCGGATTTGAACGGCGACGGCCGCATCGACCTGCTGGCCGGCAGCGCCGACGGATTCGTGTACGTGTACACGAATCAAGGGCCTGACCCGGCGGCGTACGCGAGCGAGCCGCCGCCGGAGGGCGTGGCGCTGCCGGACACGTTCGCCGCGCCGGTGCTTTTGAGGCTGGAGTCGGGCGAGCCGCTCCGGCTGAAGCCTTCCACCACCGTTCACGCCGCTGACGTGAACGGGGACGGGCACCCGGACCTCCTCGCCTCCGACGAGTCCGGGGCCGTGCAGGTGCTGCCGCAGCTTGCAGGCGGCAGCTTCGGCAAGCCCGCGGCGCTGCGCGCGGGCGGCAAGCCGCTGCAGCTGCCCGGCGGGCCTGCAGCGGTAGCCGTCGCCGACATCACCGGCGACGGCAAGCTCGACCTCGTGGCCGGCGCTGCGGACGGCCGCGTCTATTTGTACAAGGGCAGCAGCGCTAGTGCCCTTGTGCTGGGCGAGGGCCGCGAGCTGTTCCGGCTGCCCGGCGGCAGAACCCATGCCGCGCCTGCGGTGCGCGACATGAACGGCGACGGCCGACCGGACCTGGTGGTCGGCAGCAATGAAGGGGACCTGCTGATCTACCTCCAGGGCGCAGACGGCGCCTGGACGCTCCAGGGTCCCCTTGAGGGTGCAACCCTCAACCAGATGGGCAACCGCGCACTGGTTGCCGGTCATTACTCGGTTCCGCTCTGGCTCGATCTCAACCATGACGGCAAAGACGACCTGATCGTCGGCGGCGTCGAATTCGGTTCTTCGGTTCCGATCGACGATCCGCAGTTCCCTTATCAGGCGCAGCTTAAAGAGTTTATCCAGTATGCCAAAAACAATCATCTGGATCTGAATCCGCACGTGTTCGTGCATAATTTCAAAAGTGCCGAACAGGAACGCCAGGAACTGACCTTGCAAAAGCAAGCTTTTGACAAGCTGGGCATCCCGTGGCTGCATCCGGGTACGAATCAGCACACGTGGCGCATCAACAATCCGGATCGTCAGCAGACGCTGCTCAGCGAACAGGCGCAAGGGATGTGGTACAACTTCGGCTTCCTGCCGTCGGAATCGCCGGTCATTCCCCGGCCTGACTCGATCTGGTCGCTGCCCTTCCTGCTGCAAGACAAGCAGGGTTCCGAAGAGACGATGCTTATTCATGCGCCGACGCCTGTGCTGCGGCAGGGCGATTACGCCACAACCGATATTTTTGAATCCATGGTCAAGCTCGATATGCCGATTGATTATTTCGAGCACATCGAGTACCATTTTCCAATACCTGCAAAAATCGCGGATTTAACCGAATTCGCCGATTATTTCGATAAACTGCGGACGCAGCACGACTACAACTTCATGACCGAGACGCAGATGGCCAAATCGTTTTTAGCCGCAATGAAGAGCGAAGTCCGCGTCAGCCGCCCGTGGGCCGTATATGCGTGGGACAGGCTGAAGGATGTTATCGCGGGGGGCAATCCGCACTGGAATGCGACGCTGACGCCGAACACGGCCAAAGTGCCCGATCTTGCCGGCGAATATGCCGGTACGCTTGGAGTCGTCGTGGAAAAAGGCGCCAGATTCGCCCAATACTCTTTGCAAAGCGACTCCGATATTTACAGCTCTCAGGATACCCGGTTCTATGTCGGCGTATCGAAGGAGACTACGCTTCGCATCAGCCGGAACGACGACCGTTTTCACATGATCCGCTCCAACGTACCGTTCTCCCTTAGCAAGGGGGTTGGAGACGCATACGAGCTGGAACTGAAATCTGCGGGCTTGCAGCAAATCAAGCTTTACAGCCCGGACGAACTGCGCTTCGATGCCGCGGACGCCACAATCGAACATGACGCCCAGGCGCATACGTATACGATTACCCGGTACGGGGATCTCACCCGTCTTACCTTTGCGAAGGCGCAGTCACCTTAAAGGAACGCCGCCTTCCTTTTGCTTTTACTTTACTTGAATCAGGAGGCTTTCCAACATGTCCAACGAAGAACTTGTAGCACAGCTGGAGCAGCACATTCGCGAGCGCTATGAAATCGAGGAGGATGACGACGATTTCGGCGTTGACGTCCATCTGTTCGATTACGGTTTTATTGATTCCATCGGCGCTACCGCGCTCATTGCCCATATCGAAAAAACATACGGCATCCAGGTGACGAATCAGGATCTGATGCTGTATCCGCTGAACACGGTTCGGGAAATCGCCGATTTCATATCCCTTAAGACTGCGAGGTAACTTTGCATGCAATGTGTCATTTCTTTGGAACGGTTGGCTGAAAGCCAGCATGGACAGCTCAAATACGCCTCCGCTTTCGTCGACGAGCATATTCGCGACATTCGCATCGCTGACGGCCACATCCATATTGAACATGAATCGCCGGCAGGCAACGAGGTCATTGCCGAGCGTATCGAGCGTTTGATCGAGCGCTTTTCCAAGGGCGATTTTGGCTTCAAGGAAAACATTTTGTTCGAACACAAAGTCGATACGCCGTACGAAGGCGATATCGTTGCCGAATTGGTTGAGCGCAAAGCCATTAAAGTGCTGGAGCCGGGATTGTTTATTTTCCGCGAGCCGTTTTCCAGCTTGATGCGCTTCCTGGATTACTCCTTTGTGACCAAAATCGCCAACCGCTTTGAAGGCGTTCAGGAGGAATCTTATCCTGCCGTCATTCATGCCGAAACTTTGAACAAAACGAATCATTTCACGTCGTTCCCGGAACATATTCATTTCCTGACGCACCTTCGTGAGGATCTGGACATTATCGAGTCCTTCTCCCAATCGATCCGCGAAGCCGGCGGCTGGAATAAAGATCACGTTCTGGATCTTGACCGCAGCATGCCGAAGCCCAACTTTACGATGAACCCTTCCACCTGCTATCACTGCTACGAGGGCTTGCAGGACGAGACGCTCGAAGGCGAAGGCATCGTTGTTACGGCCATTGCCAAATGCCACCGCTTCGAATCCAAAAACCACAGCGATTTCGGCAGGCTGCTCGACTTCTCGATGCGGGAAATTATTTTTGTCGGCAAGCCTGATTTCGTCAAGGAAAACCGCCTCAAATCGATCGAATATTTGAAAGAGCTGGCTGTGGAATGGAACGTGGACAGCTTGCTGGAAATTGCCAACGATCCGTTCTTTACGAACGATTTCCAGGTAAAAGCTTCTTTCCAACGCAACCAGGAGATGAAATACGAACTGCGCTTGACGATTCCGCATATTAACAAGTCGATCGCCTGCAGCTCCGTGAATTTCCACAGCAATACGTTCGGCAATGCCTTCAATATCAAAATGGGCAAGCGCAACGCCGTGACCGGCTGCGTCGGCTTCGGCATCGAGCGCTGGGCTTTCGCTTTCCTCGCGCAGTACGGCTTGGACGAGCAGCAGTGGCCGGCGGCTTTCCGCGAACAGTACCATGCATGGCAGGAGAAGGCGCTGTAGCTGTAAGTGAAGCGCCCTCGTGCGACGGATGCTCTGAATTGTCGATTTCATCATGCAGTCCAATCCACCTGATAATGAGTGATATCCTGTGAAGTTTGCGGCTTTTCTCAAGAAAAACAGCTTTATTCTCGGCCTGCTGCTGGCTCTCGTGCTTTCCGACCTGCTGGTTTCATGGTGGAACCCGATGGTCAGCTCGCGCCGTTTTTACAAAAACGATTTTACCAAAACGCTTTATCACCATGGCTGGTCCCAATCGGGGCCGGTTTTCTTCGGTAATTCCTCGGTTACGGCTTCCTACATTGAAGAAAAGTCGGACGCTCATCTCGTTGAAATGGGCTTGTCGTACGGGAAAATTACCGATTTGAAGGAAATTTTGGACCGCAAGCTGTACCAGTTCCAAGGCGAGCTTGTGATCGGCATCGACGTACATACGATGATCGACAGCCTGCAAACCGACCCGACTTACCAGTGGTTCAAGCCTTGGTACCAGCCGTACGTATACACGTACCGCGACTATTTCCGGGATTCCGGCGAAGAATTCGCCAAAAATTTATTCAAAGGCAGTCTGGCCTACGAGCCGCGCTGGATCGATAAAGAGCTGTACCCCGGCCGCCAGGACGATGCCGCTCTGAAAGAGAAATGGGCCGATTACGACAAGCGGTTCGGCTGGATGACGCTGAAGGACTTTCAGGCGAATCTCGATGCGATGCAGTGGGTCATTCGCTATGCAGGGGAGCACCGGCTTCCGCTGCGCGTCGTTTGGATGCCTTGGAACAAAGCGTACGCCCAGCCGCCTTATGTCGCATCCCTCAAGCAAGCTGTAAATGCTCAGCTTCAGGCGGCGAATGTGCCGACGCTTGATGTGATGGACCGCTACGAACCCAAATATTTTCACGACCTTGTTCATTTGAACCGCGAAGACGGGGCGCCGCTTTTCACGAAGGAGGTTGACGCATGGCTAAAATCGTTAGAAAAACCTGCGAAATCTTGATCTATCTCGTCATGCTGTACCTGGTATTGATTTATTTCACCGGCAAGGGCTTGTTTATTTACGAGAAATTCTAGATGCTACGGCTATTCCAGCAGCATATACGAGGAGTTCTGCAGCCATGTTTTATATGAACATGAACGCGATTGTCGCCATGGCCGGCATGATCGCCGTTCTGATGCTCACGCGCAAGTGGGCGAATAACAAAAGAATACTCATGATCGTATTCAGCTTGTGCTTCCTGCTGCTGTTCAGCATAAAGCTCTGCCTGTTCTACGCCGTGTATACGCTGATCAATTACGGCGGATTTGTTTACCTTTGCAGAACGAACGTTCGCCGGAAGGCGACGTTTATTTTTGCGATCGCCGCTAATGTTGTCGGCGTTTTTGTTGGGGTCCGGCTTTTCGTCATGGATGTGTTCCACAACCCGCTTTTTGACGCGGTTATTTATTTGGGACTCATTTATAACGTCCTGAAAGTAATCGACGCTTATTATTTCGCGTACTTTTTAGGCAAAGACGGCGAAGTGCCCGCCATTGATTACTGCAATTATATTTTGTTCATCCCGACGTTCACATCCGGTCCGATTTTGAAGTTTCGCGATTTTATGGCGGATACGAAGCAGCCTTATAAGGTCGATTCGGCGCTTTTTGAGGACAGCGTGAAGCGGATTATTCTCGGGTTGTTCAAAAAGCTGGTCGTCGTGACGTGGATGATGGGGATTTTCAACGAAGTGTTGAAGCAGGATCTGCATACGCACCAGTCCTTGTTCCTGATGATCTGGTTTTACGCGCTTATTTATTTTGATTTCTCCGGGTACTCCGATATCGCCATCGGCTTCGGACGGCTTATGGGATATACGATGCCGGAAAACTTCAAAAAACCGTTCCTGTCGCCTTCCATGACCCAGTTTTGGCGGAATTGGCACGCCACTTTGGGCGACTTTTTCCGCGATCATATTTTTATGTTTTTCTCGCGCAAAGCCCCATCCCGCCAGCTCGCATCCGGGCTTTCCATCGTCATTATGGTGTCGATCGGGCTATGGCACGGCTTCACGTGGCTGTACTTCTTTTACGGCCTGTACCACGGCATTATTCTCGCTTTGGAAAACTTGTTCAAGCTGACGACGGTGAACAAAAAGAAAGTGTCCAAAGCTTATTTTTATACGAGGTGCTTGATTACCCAGGCGCTCGTTACGTTCTCGGTCATCATCTACAGCTCCAATTATGAAACCGTGTTTAGAATCTACAAGGGCTTGCTTCATTTTGGCTTGTAGTGGTGGTATAATTTGTAGTGGTTCTTTTTTTACCATTTATGGAGGTGTAACCTAATGAAATTAGGCGTTTTTATGGTTCTGTTCAGCGGCAAGCCTTTTGAGGAAGCTCTGGACTATGTAGCTGCAAAAGGTCTTGATGCCGTTGAAATCGGAACCGGCGGATACCCGGGCAACGCTCACTGCAAACCGGAAGAGCTGCTTGCCGACGAAGGTAAATTGAAAGCGTTCAAAAAAGCGGTGGAATCCCGCGGATTGACGATCAGCTCGCTCAGCTGCCATGGCAACCCTCTGCACCCGCAAAAACAAATCGCTAAAGAGTACCACGATACATTTATTCAAACCGTTGAACTGGCTCAGCGCCTGGAAGTTCCGGTTGTTACAACGTTTTCCGGCTGTCCAGGGGACCACGAGGATGCCAAATATCCAAACTGGCCTGTAGCCCCTTGGCCGAACGATTTCCAGGACGTACTGAAATGGCAATGGGAAAACAAAGTCATTCCTTACTGGACTGAGACCGGTAAATTCGCTTCCGACCGCGGCATCAAAATCGCTCTCGAGCTGCACGGCGGCTTCTCGGTACATACGCCGGCGACGCTGCTTCGTCTGCGCGAAGCGGCAGGCGAAGTGATCGGCGCCAACCTGGATCCAAGCCACATGTGGTGGCAAGGTATCGATCCGGTGCAAGCGGTGCAAATTCTCGGCCGCGCCGGAGCAATCCACCACTTCCACGCTAAAGATACGACGATTGATCCGGTCAACGTCAACCGTTACGGCTTGACCGACATGCAGCCCTACACCAACATGCTGGACCGCGCTTGGCAGTTCCGCTCCGTAGGCTTCGGCCACGACCTGAAAACTTGGGCCGACATCATTAGCGCGCTGCGTCTGGTCGGCTATGATTACGTCGTGAGCATCGAGCATGAAGACGGTCTGATGTCCGTCGATGAAGGCTTCTCCAAAGCCGTGCAAAACCTCCAGCAAGTTCTCATCAAAGAACCTCTCGGCGAGATGTGGTGGGTGTAACACCACAGCCAAAAAGCCCGCAGGCTACCGATTCATCGGTACTGCGGGCTTTATTGATTCGTTTCGTTCATTAACGCTTATTTACCAGCCTTTGATCATAACGACATCCATGATGCCGAATACGATTAATGCGACTGTGGCGAAGCCAAGTGCAAACAAATTTTTCTTCGGTGCAATCAATTGCCTGACGAAAGCGATTGCGATAATGAGCGTGAAGAGCAATACGTAAATATCAAAGGAACTATATGTACTTGTTGTTGCTGCTGCCGCTTCTTCAGCGAATAACATTGCGAAACCCTCCTCTTGATAACTCGGTGCATGGCACAGTTTCAGCTATTTTACTACTATGTTAGCCTGAATGTGAACAAGAATCAAGTGATTCCCCGTATGTGTAACAACTTTGTCAAGATTTGCATGCAAAAACCCCTTGCCATTCATTAACTCAAAGACAAGAGCTGATGGACACGATGGAACTCACGAACCAATTGAACGATTCTTCTTAATGAACTGCGATTTCTCCAATCTGCTGCGTAAGTATAAAATGTCCATTTCCTCAAATATTTATAACTCCGGACATGCTGTCAATATGCATAAAACAAAAAACAAGCGGGCCGCTGCTGCACTTCCCCCTTGCTTTTACTTTTCAACTGCCGTCTTTTGTTCAAATGACCAATTCATATACGGAAGCTCCCTTTTTTTCGGAGGGAACGGTTTTTCTATCGGCGTTATGTACCATTTCTTGTTCTTTCCATGCTTCGAAGCTAGCTGCATCAATGCCGAGTTGCGCCACCAGTTGTTGAATTTCAAAAGTTATTTTCATGAGGAATCCTCCATATCTACTTTAACCGTGTCTGTCTACGATTATTAATCTATAATTCACTTTAATTATACCCCCGTTTACCGTAGTCTTGAAAGAGGTTGAAATTGTCGAAGCTTGTATGATTCAGTTAAATCTTAACAAAAAATGTCTTATATCTCCCAGGCTTACCCGAAAAGCCTGCAAAAGTGCAGGCTTTTTCCATGGAAGTGGCCCGTTTTGGCAAAAAGCCTGCGATAGTGCAGGAATTTTCGCTCAAAATGGGTCTGAGCCCATGTCCCCGCTGAAAAGCCTGCACAATTGCAGGAATTATTCGTGTCCAGCGATCACGGACGCAAATTCATGTATTTTTGCAGGTTTTCTTCGTACAGCTAGGCAGATTGTGGGTATCGCTTCTGACGCGGGGTTTTTCAACAGTATGACTTTTGCAGGAATGTTTCGCTGCCAGCGTATTAACGAGCAAAAAGCTGCACTTTATACGAAAATAACACGGTAGACCTGATTATTTTCTTTATGTGGGGTGACGTCCACGGCGTCATGAGAGTTTTTGCAGCAATTTTTCTTCGCATTGCTAGGAGATTGTCCCAGCTCGGCGAAATGACGTGACAAACGTTTAGGCGGTAAAAAAGCCCGGACCCTACCGACACTTACAAGTGTCGCGGGTCCGGGCTTTGGTGTTATCCGACAGCGTCTTCCAACACCTCAAGACGCTTGGCATAATCCTCCGAACGGGCACGATCGCGTTCGAGGATCGGTTTCAAATACTGGCCGGTGTAGGACCCGGCCACTTTCACTACATCCTCCGGCGTGCCGGTAGCTACGATCTGTCCGCCGCGGCTGCCGCCTTCCGGCCCCAGATCGATGAGATAGTCCGCCGTCTTGATCACATCGAGGTTATGCTCGATGACAAGCACAGTCTCCCCGCTCTCTACGAGGCGGTGGAGCACTTTCAGCAGACGATCGATATCGTCGATGTGGAGCCCCGTCGTGGGCTCATCGAGGATGTAGATCGTCTTGCCTGTGCTGCGGCGGTACAGCTCCGCCGCCAGCTTCACGCGCTGGGCTTCGCCGCCGGACAGCGTCGTCGCCGGCTGGCCGAGCGTCATATAGCCCAGCCCCACGTCCAGCAGCGTCTGCAGCTTGCGGTGGATGCGCGGAAGGTTCTTGAAGAACTCGCAGCCGTCTTCGATGGTGAGCTCCAGCACTTCGGAAATGCTTTTGCCCTTGTACTTCACTTCCAGCGTCTCGCGGTTGTAGCGCTTGCCCTTGCACACTTCGCAAGGCACGTAAACGTCCGGCAGGAAGTGCATCTCGATTTTGATGATGCCGTCGCCGCGGCAGGCTTCGCAGCGCCCGCCCTTCACGTTAAAGCTGAACCGGCCCTTCTTGTAGCCGCGTACCTTCGCCTCCCCTGTATTCGCATAAAGGTCGCGGATATCGTCAAATACGCCTGTGTACGTAGCCGGATTCGAGCGCGGCGTACGGCCGATTGGCGATTGATCGATGTCGATCACTTTGTCAACGTGTTCCAACCCGTTGATTTCCTTGTATGCGCCGGGACGAACCTTCGCGCCGTTCAGATCCCGGGCCAGCGTTTTGTAAAGGATCTCGTTGATCAGCGTACTTTTTCCAGAACCCGAGACACCCGTCACTGCCGAAAATACACCAAGGGGTATTTTGATAGAGACGTTGCGCAAATTGTTCTCTTTGGCGCCTTTCACTTCGATCCACTTGCCGTTCGGCATGCGGCGCTGGGCCGGAATAGGAATAAATTTCTTGCCGCTCAAATATTGGCCTGTCAGCGAATTCGGGTCTTCCATCAGTTCTTGCGGCGTTCCCTTGGCGATAACTTGACCGCCGTGAATGCCCGCTCCCGGTCCGATATCAATAATGTAATCCGCGGCCATCATCGTATCCTCGTCGTGCTCGACGACAATCAGCGTATTGCCGAGATTGCGCATATGTTCAAGCGTAGAGATCAGTCTTGTATTGTCGCGCTGATGAAGACCGATGCTGGGCTCGTCCAAAATGTAGAGAACGCCCATCAGACTGGAACCGATCTGCGTCGCCAGACGAATCCTCTGCGCTTCGCCTCCGGACAACGTACCGGCGGCCCGGTGCATCGTCAAATAATCCAGACCGACGTTGACCAGGAAACCAAGCCGGGCATTGATTTCTTTCAAAATCAAATGAGCGATGGCCCGCTCTTTGTCCGTCAGTTCGAGTCCCTCAAACCACTGCTGCGCCTCTCCGATGGACAGTGCCGTAGCATGGGCGATGTTTTTGCCGTTGACCGTAACGGCAAGCGTCTCGGGTTTCAAGCGCTGACCCTTGCATTTCGGGCAGGGCTTGGTGCTCATGTATGATTCGATATGCTCCCGGATCCCGTCCGAGAACGTATCTCGGTATCTGCGCTCCAAATTGCGGATGATGCCTTCGAAAGGCACGAGAGCTTCCTTCGACGCTCCCATATCGTTCTCATAGCGGAAGCGGATCTTCTCCCCGCCTGTTCCATACAGGAGAACCTTCATCTGCTCGCTGCTCAGCTCGGATACGGGGATGTCGCGGCGTATTTTGTAATGATCGCATACGGCAGCCAAAAATTGCGGGTAGTAGTTCGAAGTGCTTCCCGCCCACGCCTCGAATGCGCCGTCTTCTATGGTCAATTTGTTATCGGGAACGAGCAGATCCGGGTCCACGATCATTTGGCTGCCCAAACCGTCACATTCCGGACAAGCCCCGAAAGGACTGTTGAATGAGAACATTCTTGGAGCAAGCTCCTCAATGCTGAATCCGCACTCCGGACAAGCGAGGTTTTGGCTGAACAGCAGCTCCTCTTTGTCGATAATATCGACGATGACTCTTCCGTTCGCCAGCTTCAGCGCCGTTTCCAGCGAATCCGCCAAACGGGCATGAACGTCGTCTTTCACGACGATCCGGTCGATCACGACTTCGATGCTGTGCTTTTTGTTTTTGTCCAGCTCGATCTTCTCGGAGAGATCCATCGCTTCGCCGTTTACACGGACCCTGACGAAGCCTTGCTTTTGAATGTCAGCCAGCAGTTTCGCATGTTCGCCCTTGCGTCCCGATACCAAGGGAGCAAGTATTTGCAGCTTGGTCCGCTCCGGGTACTCCATGATGCGGTCGACCATTTGCTCCACGGTCTGCGAAGTGATCTCGATGCCGTGCGTAGGGCAATGCGGCCTGCCGATACGGGCGAACAGCAGCCGCAAGTAGTCGTAAATCTCCGTTACCGTTCCGACAGTGGAACGGGGGTTGCGGCTCGTCGTCTTCTGGTCGATGGAAATGGCCGGCGACAAGCCTTCGATCGAATCCACGTCCGGCTTATCCATCTGCCCCAAAAACTGCCGGGCATAAGCGGATAGCGATTCCACATACCTGCGCTGCCCTTCCGCATAGATGGTATCGAAAGCCAGCGACGATTTGCCTGAGCCGCTAAGCCCGGTCAGCACGACAAACCGGTCGCGCGGAATCGTCACATCAATGTTTTTCAGATTGTGAGCTCTCGCTCCCTTAATCACGATATTGTCTCTGGACACAGGTACCCTTCCTCTCAAGTCCTCTTATCGCATCATCCGGTAAATCCGGACGCTCTGCTCTAATCAATAATACCGGCATGGCAGGCTATGCCTCGGCCTTCATCTCCATAATCGCATCGCGAAGCTCGGCGGCACGCTCAAACTGCAAGTTCTTGGCGGCTTCCTTCATCTCCGCTTCCAGGCGTTCGATCAGCGAAGCCCGGTCTTTTTTCGACATTTTCGCGCTCTTCGCTTCCGTGAGGTAGTCCGCCTTCTGCTCGGCTACTTTCGTAGCTTCAATCACGTCGCGGATTTTCTTGGCAATGGTTTGCGGCGTAATGCCCCGCTCCTCATTATGCGCTTCCTGGATACTGCGCCGGCGATTCGTCTCACGGATAGCCTTTTCCATGGAATCCGTAATTTTGTCCCCATACATGATAACCCGGCCCTCGGCGTTGCGCGCCGCCCGGCCGATCGTTTGGATCAGCGAGCGTTCGGCCCGCAGGAACCCTTCCTTATCCGCATCCAGGATGGCGACCAGCGATACTTCCGGCAGGTCAAGCCCTTCTCTCAAAAGGTTGATCCCAACAAGCACATGGAACGTCCCCAGCCGCAAATCCCGCAAAATCTGCATCCGCTCGAACGTTTTAATGTCCGAATGCAAATACCTGACTTTAATTCCGACTTCTTTCAAATAATCCGTCAAATCCTCGGACATCTTCTTGGTCAGCGTCGTGACCAGCACACGCTCGTCCTTGCGGATCCGTTCGTGGATCTCCGCCAGCAAATCATCGATCTGCCCCTTGGTCGGCCTGACTTCAATAATCGGATCCAGCAACCCTGTAGGGCGGATAATCTGCTCGACCATCTCAGGGCACTTCTCAAGCTCATAAGGCCCCGGCGTTGCGGAAACATATACGATTTGGCTGATTTTATCCTCAAATTCCTCGAAACGCAGCGGGCGGTTATCCAAAGCGGAAGGCAGACGGAAGCCATGCTCCACCAGCACTTCCTTCCTCGCTCTGTCGCCATTGTACATCGCGCGGATCTGCGGCAGCGTTACATGGGATTCGTCCACGATGAACAGCATATCCTCCGGGAAATAGTCCATGAGGGTATAAGGCGTCGCTCCCCGCTCCCGGAACGTCAGCGGGCCCGAGTAGTTCTCAATGCCAGAACAGAAACCCATCTCCTGCATCATCTCGATATCATACCGCGTGCGCTGCTCCAGTCTTTGCGCTTCCAGCAGTTTTCCTTGCTCGCGAAGCTCGGCGAGCCGTTCTTCCAGTTCCCGCTCAATGTCCACCAATGCGCGTCTCATCGAATCCTCGTGCGTCACGAAGTGAGAAGCCGGGAAAATCGCGATATGCTCGCGTTCGCCGATAATTTCGCCGGTAAGCACGTTGATTTCCGTAATCCGTTCAATCTCGTCGCCGAACAGTTCCACCCTGACGGCTTGCTCTCCATGCGACGCCGGGAAAATCTCAATGACATCGCCGCGCACCCGGAACGTGCCGCGCACAAAATTCATATCGTTCCGCTGATATTGAATATCCACGAGACGATGCAAAATCTCGTTGCGCGATTTCTCCATCCCCACACGCAAAGAAAGCAGCAGGGAACCGTACTCCGCCGGCGATCCCAAACCGTAAATGCACGATACGCTCGCCACAATAATGACGTCCCGGCGCTCAAACAACGAGCTTGTCGCCGAGTGGCGAAGCTTATCGATTTCTTCATTGATGCTTGAATCTTTCTCGATGTAGGTGTCGGAGGATGCGATGTAGGCTTCCGGCTGGTAGTAGTCGTAGTAGCTGACGAAATAGGAGACTGCATTATTGGGGAAAAATTCTTTGAACTCGCTGCACAGCTGTGCGGCTAATGTCTTGTTGTGCGCGATAATCAGCGTCGGACGATTCAACCTGGCGATGACTTGCGCCGCCGTAAACGTCTTGCCCGTACCGGTCGCGCCAAGCAGCGCCTGGTGCTTATTCCCCGCCTCAATGCTCTTCACAAGCTCATCGATCGCTTTGGGCTGGTCGCCTTGAGGTTCGAATTCCGAAACAAGCTCAAACTTTTTTGAACTGACCGTAATTTCATTCATCATTATCACCCGCACCATCGAAATCAAACTGTCTATAAACTTTCTGTATTCAATTTCCGATATTAAATAAGAACTTCCAAATATTTTAAATTTCCGATAAGAATGTTTGTTCTGCTTTTTCCATTATACTCTTCTTGCTGTCATGTTGCAAACGGCAATATCTGCTGGTTTCGATGCTGCGAATTGTTTGCCGCCATCAGGATACCGGCATTTTACTCTGCCCTATAGTTCTTATGCTGAAATAGGAGTGGTATGATCATGGATTTGACAACTATTCTGGGATTGCTTCTGGGACTTGCCGGCTTGATCGGCGGGTATATGTGGGACGGCGGCCATATCAACTCGCTGCTTATTCCCAGCGCAATGCTGATCGTCTTCGGCGGAACGTTCGGCGCGGTGGCCGTCAGCTTTCCCGGACGCATCTTGAGAAAAATTCCTCAAGCTCTCAAAATCGCTTTTGTACAAACGCCTAAAGACCCGGGGGCTATGATCGCCGAAATCGTCGATATGGCCACAATAGCAAGAAGAGAAGGCGTTCTTGCCTTGGAGCAGCGCGCCCAGGATCACGCCGATCCCTTTTTGAAAGACGGTCTTCAAATGGTCGTGGACGGTACGGATCCCGAGCTGACGCGCCAAATACTGGAGCTAGAAATGGACGCTATCGAACACGAGATGGAGAACATGTCCAAAATATTCGAGGCAGGCGGCGGCTATGCCCCTACAATGGGTATTATCGGCACCGTCATGGGGCTGATTCACGTACTGGGCAACCTCGACGATCCTTCCAGTCTGGGTCCGGCGATTGCCGTCGCTTTTACAGCGACCCTGTACGGCGTCATGAGCGCCAACCTGATCTATCTGCCTATCGCCAACAAAATCAAGCTTCGCGGCAAAGAGCAAATAGCCGACATGGAGCTGATGCTTGAGGGCATACTCGCCCTGCAGGCCGGCGAAAATCCTCAGTTGATCAAGAAAAAACTGAACTCCTTCCTCCACGACAAATCGTCCGCAACCGATCAGCGAGAGGCAGGTGCAGGCAATGCCGAGGAGAGGTAAGAAACAGCCGGAGCACAGCAATCACGAGCGCTGGCTCATTACCTACGCCGATCTTATTACGCTGCTTCTCGTTTTTTTCATCATCATGTACGCCATGAGCAAAGTCGATGTTCAAAAGTATTCCGTTCTTGCCCAGGCCTTAAACCTGCAATTTCAAAAAGCCGACTCCATCTTGGAAAACGGCAAGGGAATCAGCGGCCAAATAACCCCGAAGGAGGGCGACTCGGACAGCAAGGACAAAGATTTCAAGCAGCAGAACGTGGATACCAAACAGAATGACGCCGAGAAGGAAAAGAAGGAAAAAGAGCTTCAGGACCTGCTGAAACAAATCCAAGCCTATATTCAGGAGCAAAATCTTCAGTCCGATGTATCTGCAACGGATACGGACCGCGGAGTTGCGATAACGCTGAACGATCTGTTCCTGTTCGATTTGGGCAAGGCGGATTTGAAGCCGGCTTCATACCCGATTTTGCAAAAGCTGGCCTCCCTGTTCCCGACGCTTCGCTCCAAAGTGAGCATCGAAGGGCATACGGACAACCTTCCTCTCGCGACAGGCTCCCCCTTTAAGGACAATTGGGGGTTGTCGTTCGCCCGCTCGCTGTCCGTGCTGCGCTATTTCAGCGATACCGCAGGCGTGGAGGACGACAAGTTCGTCGCAACCGCCTATGCCGATACGATGCCCAAAGTCAGCAACGACAGCGAAGCGAACCGCGCGAAAAACCGGCGCGTCGAAATCATCGTCCTGCGCAACGATCTGACGCCGACCCAACCCAAAAAACCTGCTTCTCCATAAGGAGAAATGCAGGTTTTTTTCATTCTACATCGGCTTGCCGGAATCGTTCGACAATAAGCCCGTCAATTTGCCGCGCAAATAGGAGAACAGATGCATGGGCCGGTGTTCTACATAATACATGGCTTGCTGATCCGGCGCCAAAATAATGCCCAATTGGTGATGGTCGCCTGCAAAGATCGCCCTCTGCACAAACCTCACTTCGCCTTGCCCGTTCAGCACTTCCAGCTTGCAAAACGCGGGATTCAGCTGCATGGCGGCATGAAGATCGGCTTTGCCCGCTATTTTGCGGCCGTTCACTTTATGAATCGTTTCGCCTGCCAGAATGCCCATCTCGGCCGCCGGACTCTTCGGAATTACGGCCAGCACCTTAAGGCCTTTAGGGGAATGAACGAAGAACGGAACTTGCTTCGCTTCCGACCAACTGTGATACCAGATCAACGCTTCGTGCAGCCCGATCGTCAGTATCGATGCGGGAATCACCAGCGGTGTCCAGTAGGCGGCTGCGACAGCCGCCCCGAGCACGATGATCCCGTACAAATAGAGCATGCTTGCGCTCAGACGCGTTTTTTCGCGCGGCAGCTTGGAAACCGTCAGCTCGGTGAACCCGATCATCACCGGGAAGGCGAGCATGCTCCAGCCCGAGTCCAACTGGGCGCCGAGCAGCGTCTCCCACGGCACAGCCTCCGTACTGCCGCCTGCAAACGGCACAAGCAGAAACAGCGGAACCGGCCAAAATCCTTGCAGTTGGTAGCCGCCGACGATTTTGCCGCGCTTGCCTTCCAGAAACAGCGGGCTGGCCATTCTCGCTCCCTGGAGACCGACCAGCAGCCCTTCGAGCAAGTGCAGCACCGCCGCAATCAGCAGAAGCGACGGAACGTCCGCATTTGCGATCCACTCGAGAACCGGAGCCGTCTTCCGCAGCTCTGCCATTTGGGGCAGCCACACGGCGATCGTATGGGCAATGCCGAGAACTCCCGCGGCGTAAGCGAAGCAAAGAAAACGGACGCGGAACAGCAGCAGCACGATGGAAACCGCCCATAAAAGCATGACCGATTCCGCCTGCACGCTCACTCCGGCAAAAAGGATGAGAACCGAGGCGCCGAGGCCGCCGATCCATCCCCAGAGCACCATCCGCCAAGTTTCGCTCAGCATCGAGTGCAGCTTCGTATGAAACAGCTTGCGCTCCAACTGAACTTGCTTCCGGTATTGAAGGATGATAAACAGAATGCCTATATAGTAAAAAGGATTGATCAACAACTGCAAAATCGCATACAAGAACCTTTCTAGAAGTTGCGCGACAAATTCCATAAGATCGAGGCTCCTTGATAAAAAGAAATAGGAAGGACACCCGGGGGCATCCCTCCTATTTGATTTCGACCAGCAGCGCCGATTTCCTGCCTAAACGGCGAATTTCCAATATCTGCGCGCATATTTATTTCGCAAGCTTTTGCTGCAGCTCTTGCACCGCAGCTTTCAGCTGCAAATCGTTCTTCGGCTCGCGGATTTGCGCCAAGATCGATTTTTCCAGCTTGTTCGCCGTTTCCGTGTCCACTTCGCCTGTCATCGGCAAGTTGTTCACGCGCTGGAACGCCTTCACGGACTGCGCCGTCTTGTCGCTGAAGTAGCCGTCCGTGCGGTCCGGCGCGAAGTTCAGCCCGGTGAGCATCAACTGCAAATTTTTCACATCGTCGCTCGTTGTATCCTGTTTCAAAACCGTTTTCTTCGTGAGCGGAGCTACCTTGAAGTATGCGGGCTGCTCGACGGCGATATCGGGCTGAATTCCCTTTTTGTGAATCCAGTTGCCGTTTGGCGTCAGCCATTTGTATACCGTCATCTTGATGTTGCTGCCGTCGCCCATTTCCTTCTCGAACGTAACCTGCACCGTGCCTTTGCCGTAGGACGTTTCGCCGATAATTTTACTGCCGACAGCTTCCTGGAAAGCTCCCGCCAGTATTTCGGAAGCGCTGGCGCTTCCTTTATTGATAAGCACAGTTACCGGGTAATTTTTGCCCTTGCCCGTGGAAGGGGTCGGTTCGCGCTTGCCGTCGCGATTCTGCACCTGTACAATCGGCTTGCCGTCTTTGACAAACGGATTGACGATATCGACGACGACGTTCAGCAGGCCGCCCGGGTCGTTGCGCACGTCGATGACGAGCCCTTTCATGCCTTTGGCTTCGAGGTTTTTCAGTTCTTCCGCAAATCGGGTCGCCGTATTCGAGGAAAATTGGCGAATCTCGATTTTACCGATCTGATCCTGCAGCATTTCCGCATGTACCGTTTCTACATCAATATCATCGCGTACGACGATCACCTGAATCGGATCGCCTACGCCTTGGCGAATCAATTCCAACTTGGCCTGCGTGCCCTTGGGCCCGCGGATTTTCATGACCGCCTGGTTCAGCGTAAGCCCGTCCAGCTTTTCGCCGTTTACCGATGAAATGACGTCATTCGCCTGAATGCCCGCTTTTTCGGCCGGAGATCCTTTGATCGGAGAAACGATGACGACCTTTCCGTCCTCCGTGGAAACTTCGGCGCCAATCCCTTGAAAAGATGAAGTGATGCTTTCGTCAAACTGCTTGGCTTCCTTCTGATCCATGTACACGGTGAACGGGTCTTCCAGCGATTCCAGCATCCCGTTGATGGCGCCGTTAATGACCTTGTCATGATCCGTCTGATTCAGAAACTTGTTCTCGATCAACTGATAAGTCGTCGCGATTTTGCTCAAATCCTTGTTGGTCATTCCCGAATTAGCAGGGGCTGCCACAGCGGCGCTCCCCGCCGGCTTTCCCTTCCATGCGGCGAGCATCGAGGAATCCACGATCGTCAACGTCACTATACTGCTTGCAAACATCGATAACAAAATAAAGACAAGCACCGTTCGCCCTTTGAATTGCACAGCGTGATTCACCACCTTTTGTCCTTAACCCGTGTCAGCCGGGATTCGGCTGAAGTTGTTGTATCCGGGGCCTGCTTTCCGAACAGCCCGCCTGTTTAGTATATGACAAGCGTTCCCCGTTTTATAACCAAGGAGTCTGACCGATGAAGTATCGCAGCAGTTACTTTTTATGCATAATGACCGCACAAAAGTAACTCCGCCCGCCGGACTCCAGGTTGTCCTATCTCAAGTAAGGTTTGGGATCTACGGGTTTGTCGTTGATTCTGACTTCAAAATGTAGATGGTTCCCGGTCGATTGCCCCGTAGAGCCCACGCCTGCTATTCTTTGGCCGCGTTTGACCGTATCGCCTTTTTTCACATAAATGCCGTCGTTCATAATGTGGCCATACATCGTCCAAACGCCGTTTCCGTGATCGATAATGACGCAGTTGCCATAGCCGGCCATCCATGACGCATAGATGACGGAACCGTTCTCCGCGGCGCGGATTTCCGTTCCTTTGGGCACGGCAAGGTCGATTCCTTTGTGATTCTCCGGCTTTCCGGTTATGGGATTGATCCGACTAACAAAATCGGACGTTAATGTGCCCTGGGTCTCAAGCGGATAGCCGAATTTGCCGCCGCTGTATGTAAAGGGGGACGCCACTTTGGTCTTCGATGCCGCCGCCGCCGCCGCGGCCTCTGCACGCTTCTTCGCCTGGAGCTCGGACTCCTGCTTGGCCATGGCGATTAACTGCTGCTCACTATCCTCCGAGATATCCTCCTGCACTTTCTCCTGCTTGGTTAAAGAAGCCATCTTCACTTCTTTTTCCTTCTCCTTCACCTGCAGCGCGGAACGGGTTGCATCCGCTTCGGCATACAGTCCCTTCACCTGTTCGAGCTGCTGCTCGGTCTCATGCTTTTTTTGCTCAACGGTATCCCGGTCTTTCTTGTTCGCTTCCAGTATTTCCTTGTCCTGGTTGACGATCGATTTGAGCGCCTCCAAACGGCTCAGGAAATCGGAAAAGCTGGTTGCGCTCATCAGCACGTCCATATAAGAGACAAAACCATTCATATACATCAGGCGCACCCGCGATTTCAGCATCTGGTCGCGGCTTTCGACCCGCGCCTCCGCTTCGTCTAGCTGCTTGGCGTTCTCCTCAAGCTGATCGGATACGTCATCGATCTGATTGTTCAGTTCCGTCAGCTTTTTACTCTGCTCGTTCACTTGAGCGATAAGGGTTTTTATGTCCTGATTCGTTTGTTCTTTTTCATTTTGAATTTGCGTGATTTGATTTTTGGCGTCGTTTGCTTTTTGCTGCGCTTCCGCTTTTTTCTTTTTAAGCTGAGACAGCTGTTGATCGATCTTTTCCGTAGCTGAAGCGGCGTAGCCTTCATAAGGAACCGTCAGGGAACCTGCGATTCCGAATGACAACAACAAGGGCAGAATCTTCTTTTTCAAGCACTTAGCCTCCTCATTCTTCCAAACCGAACCTGGAACTTAAATCTAGCAAGTATGAAGCTATGGACTGCTCGCTTATACGCGCAAAAATTTGCGGACGGAAATCAGACTTCCCCATATTCCGATGATGATGCCGATGCCAATAAGCAGCGGGATTAGCGTAATTGCGATCTTGTGGAACGGCGTCAGTTTGATCATGAGCAGGTTCATATCCAGCGATCCTATGTTCATAAGCTTCCAGTACCCGCTTACTATCAATCCGGTCGGAATAATAGAGCCTACGAATCCTATCAAGGCGCCTTCGATAAAAAACGGCCAACGTATGAAAGAGTTGGTTGCGCCGACGAGCTTCATAATGGCGATCTCCTTGCGGCGCGCCAAAATTGTAATTTTGATCGTATTGGCAATGAGAAATACTGCGGTGAACGATAACAGAATAACAATGCCGATGCCAACCCAACGGATGATTTCGGTGACTTTAAACAGCGTTTCGACAGTTCCTTTGCCATAATTCACTTTATAGATCGGCTTAGGGTCCTTGCCCAGATTCAGCGCGGCAATTTTATCGGCTGCCGCCACTACGTTATGCGGATCGCCGACCTCGACGGTAAACGAGTCATTCAGCGGATTGTTGCTGCCGTCAAAACCTTCCAACAGCTCATTGCCGCTCTCGCCAAGCTTGCCCCGCAAATAAACGAGTCCTTCTTCCTTGGAAACGAACTTGACTGTTTTCACTTCCGGGATATCTTTGATCTGGCTTGCCAAAAGTGTGATCTGATCTTGCGGCGTGTTGACCTCCAAATAAACGTTGATCTCAACCTGCTTCTCGATCTGGCCTGTAATATCGTTGATGTTTAAAGTAATCAGTACAAAAATTCCAAGAATGAACAGAGAAATCGCGATCGAACTGATCGAAGCGAACGTCATCCACCCGTTGCGGATAATGTTCTTCGCGCCTTCCCGCAAATGACGAGCGGCCGTACTAATCTTCATAGCCGTATTCCCCCCGCACTTCGTCACGAGCAATAATGCCCTGCTCTATCGCAATGACCCTTTTGCGCATCGTGTTGACGATTTCTTTGTTGTGAGTGGCCATAACAATCGTAGTGCCGCGGAAGTTGATTTCCTCCATAAGCTTCATGATTCCCCATGACGTGTCGGGATCCAAATTTCCTGTCGGTTCGTCGGCAATAATGACGGAAGGATTGTTCACTATTGCCCGGGCAATAGCCACCCTCTGCTGCTCGCCGCCAGACAGCTGGGAAGGCAGGGAATTCGCTTTATCCTTCAGCTTTACAAGCTCCAGCACCTCCATGGTGCGCTTCTTGATCTGCTTCTTGGGGGCTTCGATAACTTCCATGGCGAAAGCGATATTTTCAAACACATTCAGCTTAGGCAAAAGTCGGTAATCCTGGAAAATAACGCCAATATTCCGGCGCACATACGGGATTTTGCGCTGTTTCAGCTTTTCCAAATTAAAGCCGTTCACAAAAATTTGCCCTTTGCTCGGCTTCTCTTCTCTATACATCAATTTCATAAACGTCGATTTACCGGCTCCGGACGGCCCCACAACATACACGAACTCGTTGCGGTCCACCTTTATGTTAATCCCTCGCAATGCATGAGTACCGTTGGAGTATGTTTTCCATACGTCCTGCATTTCGATCACAATATCACATCCCAATCATATAGATAGCCTATATACTTTCGACATAAAAGACGAAAATCCTTTACTTCGCAAGATATTTCGTGAACTTTGCCACTATTATATCATTTTCCGAGAAAATATGATTCTTTCGCCTCTGGCATTTGCAAACGAAAAAGCTTCTCTGGGCAGCCCAAGCGGCGCAGAGAAAACCCGCAATAGTGCAGTTTTTCGCTCTCGGATAAGCCATTGGCCACGCCAACAATTCAGGCTCCCTACCTAAACCGAGTATCGCGCCCCCCAAGCCGGCTCACGAACGAACGATTCTGCCATCTTCGTGCCATACCCTTCCAAACGACCAAGCCCCCCCGATTGCAAAAAATCTCCAAAAGCCGCGCCCGGCCTTTGGAGATTCGTTATTCGTCATATTTAGCGAATTGGGATGCAGCGCCGGATTAATGCGCTCTGGGCGCCGCGACACTGGCTCGGACCAGTACTTCGGTAGGGAGTACCAGTTGTTTGGCAACCTGACGTCCTTCCAGCATGTCGATCATCATTTGCGCGGATTGATAGCCGATTTCGTAGGGGTTTTGACTTACGGTGGTCAATGCCGGGGAGCAGTACGCGGAAATGCTGATGTTGTCGAACCCGGCCACCGACACATCGCCCGGAATGCTCAGTCCAAGGCCGCGAAGCGCCTGCATCGTGCCCAACGCCATCAAGTCGCTGGCGCAAAAAATCGCGGTAACGTCGGGGTGCTGCGACATCAGCCGATAAGTGGCGTCGCGGGCACTGTCATCGGCGAACCCTCCGTCGAGCACCAGCTCTTCCTCGAACGGGATGCCGGCTTGCTGCAGCGCCTGCCGATAGCCGTCCAGACGCTTGATGCTGACGTCGGCCTGGGCATGGCCGTTCACAAGCGCCACCTTGCGGTGACCCTGATCGATCAAATATTTGGTCATCCGGTATGCGCCTTGAACGTTGTCCGATGTCACATAGCCGACATTGCTGTTCTTAAAAGGAATGTCGATAAGCACGCAAGGCAGCTTGGAGCCGACGATTTCTTTTAAATAAGGGTCGTCCAACCGGATGCCCATAATAATGACGCCGTCGACGCCGCGCTCCTGGCACAGCGATTTGTACGATTTTGCGGCCTGCTTCTGCGGCGTCGTGCTGAACAGAATGAGATCGTAATTCAGCTCCCCGGCCCGGTCGTTCATGCCGCATAAAGTTTCAAACGCAATGCTGTCTTTGGAGCTGTTGCGGGTAATGCCGGAAAGCAGCAGCCCGAGCGTTTTCGTTTTTTTGGAAATCAAGCTGCGGGCGGCCATATTCGGACTGTAACCAAGCCCCTCCGCGATAAGCTGAATTTTTTTTCGGGTATCTTCGCTCACATCGTCATATCCGTTAAGCGCGCGGGAAACGGTTGTGACGGACACGCCCGCTTCTCTTGCGATATCTTTAATCGTAATCATATGGTTTGCGTGTTCGCCCCTTTTCCAAAACGTTTTGGCAATATTTCATTCAATTTTCGTATAAATTCTATATTAATATATTACCCTTAGAGTTTCAACGTTAATTATCCACTTTTTGAAAACGCTTAAAAAAGTGTTTTTAGGGGATTGTCAACGAATAGATCGTTATGTATAATCAAAAATAGAGATTACCAAAACGTTTCGGAAATATTTTAGTCGCTACAACGGTTGAATCATTAAGCGGGAAAAAGGAAATGATACGGATTAATTCCACTTCTTTCACTTTTCCCCTTCTTTTCAAATTTATCCGAAACGTTTCGGTAATTAGAATGCACATGGATGCATCAAGAAAACACAGAGAAAAGAGGTGGCCCGAATGGATTACCGCGTCATTAAAGAGAACGATCTCTTTCTGATGACCGATAAAACCGGCGATATTCCCGCTGGCAATGAAGCAGGTCACGGTCTGTATACGAAGGATACCCGCTTCCTGAGCGGCTTCGAAATCCGGATCAACGGCAAAAAGCCGATTCTGCTCAGTTCATCCGCAGGAACGAATTATATCGCTGCCATTCGCTTGACAAACCCTCATATGGAATCGGATGGGCAGTTGATTCTTTGGAGAGAATCCGTAGAACTGGAAAGACAACGATTCATTTATGAAGGAGCGCTTTACGAAACCGTATCATTTACCAACTTTTATCCGAAACCTGTGGCGTTCGACTTTACCGCCCGTTTCGAAAGCGACTTCGCCGACATGTTCGTCGTTCGCGGCTTTCAGAACGGCACGTTCGGGGACACGCTCCCGGATGTTCGCGAGCAAGGGAAGCTGATCAAAGGATACAAAGGCTCCGACGGCGTAACCCGTCAGACGCACATCCTCTGGGATCGCGCGGAAACGTCGATCGGCGAAGACGGCACCATCGCTTACAGCTTTGAGCTGGCTCCCAAAGAGCGCCAGTCCGTCACTTTCTTCATCGCTCCTTTCATTGACGGCGAAGGACCGAAGCAAGTTCCGGCCGGGCAAGCGATCGAGCAGCTGCAAGCTTCCTACAAGGAGTGGGACGACAATACCGCTTCCGTGGAGAGCGATCACCCGCTGTTCAACCGCCTGTACAACCGCGGACTTCAAGACCTGCGGGTGCTGCTCACCGATCTCGGCTATGGGCGATTCCCGGTAGCCGGGCTGCCGTGGTATTCGGTGCCGTTCGGCCGCGACAGTCTGATAGCCGCCCTGCAAATGCTGCCGGCAGAGCCGAACGTGGCCAAAGGCACGCTGCTCACGCTGGCCGCATATCAAGGCACCAAAGAAGACGTATGGCGCGATGAAGAGCCGGGCAAAATCATGCACGAAATTCGTTACGGCGAGTTGGCGCTGACGAATCAGGTTCCTTTTACGCCATATTACGGTACGATTGACGCGACGCCTCTATTCCTTCTACTGGCCGCCGAATACGTCGACTGGACCGGGGATACGGCGCTGATCGAGCAGTTGATGCCGAACATTGAAAACGCGCTCAAGTGGATTGATCTGTTCGGAGATGCGGACGGAGACCGATTTGTGGAATACTATCAAAAATCGTCCAAAGGCATCGCCAACCAGGGCTGGAAAGATTCCGGCGACTCGGTCGTGCACAAGAACGGCGATTATGCCAAAGCGCCAATCGCGCTGGCAGAAGTGCAAGGCTACGTGTATCATGCAAAAACGAAGCTCGCCCCGATCCTCCACAAGCTGGGCAAAGAGCAGTTGGCCGGCGAGCTGGAGCGTTCCGCGGAAGAGCTGAGACAGAAGTTCGAGGACAGCTTCTGGATGGAGGACGAAGGCTTCTACGCGATCGCGCTGGATGCCGACAAGCAGCAGGTGCAGTCCGTGACGACCAACCCGGGCCACGTTCTGATGTCCGGCATGCTGCAGCCTGACCGGGCCAAATCCGTAGTGCGCAGACTCGTTGCCGCGGATATGTTCAGCGGGTACGGAATCCGCACGATGAGCACGGAATCGTCGGGGTACAACCCGATGAGTTACCACGACGGCAGCATTTGGCCGCACGACAACTCGCTCGTGCTGCTAGGCATGAGTCGCTGCGGCTACAAGGAAGAGACGCTGCAGGTCATCGAAGGCTTGATGAAGGCGGCGGAAAGCTTCGAATACGACAGGCTGCCTGAGCTTTTCTGCGGATACGACGAATCCGTCGGGGAACCTGTGCCGTATCCGGTAGCTTGCTCGCCGCAAGCTTGGGCGGCAGGCACGCCGCTGATATTCCTGCAAACGATGCTGGGGATCGAGCCTGACGCGCTGGGCGGCACGATCCGCTTGAATCCGGTGCTTCCGGCGGGAATGACCGAGCTGAAAGTCCACCACATGACGTTAGCGCAGGGCAAATTGAGCCTGCACGTTCAGCTTGACCCGCAATCGCACAAGATTGCAGTCGACGTGCTCCATAATACGACCGGTCTTCAAGTGCTTCATTCATAAACGTATAGACGCTTAGAGATAGGTGAGATAAACCTCTATCGAGGCCTTTTCGAAGATGAGCGACCGCGTTCAGAGGTAGGTTTATTCGCCAATAAGAATGCTGTTCTACGCGCTTTAGCGCTAAAGAACTTAAACATTCTTATGTGGAAAAAAAAGGGAGGCATTATCTATGAAAAAATGGCTTACTGGCATTTCACTCGTTGCGTTATCTTCGATGATCGTCATTTCCGGCTGCGGCAGCAGCCAGAACAGTGCGTCCCCTGCCCCATCCGCTCCTGCGGCTACGGCGGGCGGCCAATCCAAATCTTCGGAACCCGTTACGATTACGTTGAACGGCTGGGGCTCCAGTCCTGAAGAAACAGCTCTGTTCCAGCAGGTGCTGAAAGATTTTCAAACCAAACATCCAAACATCACGGTCAAATTCGACGTCATCGCGGACCAATACATGGACGTAATCAAGACGCGTCTGGTGGGCGGCGAAGGAGCCGACGTGTTCTTCCTTGACGCTTTCGAAGCGCCGGGCCTGATTGCCAAAAACGTGCTCGAACCGCTCGACAGCTACGTGAAGCCTGAATTTGACGTCGCCGATTTCGAAGAACCGCTGGTCAACGCCTTTAAAGGCAAGGACGGCAAAAGCTACGGCTTCCCGAAAGATACGTCCACTCTGGCGTTATTTTATAACAAAAAAGATTTTGCGGACGCCGGCATCACCAAAGTTCCGACTACTTGGGAAGAGCTCCAGGACGCCGCCAAAAAACTGACGCAGGCTGACGGCGGCAAAGTATCCCGTTACGGATTCGGTACGGCTCCCGAGCTGGCCCGTCAAATGTTCATGATTCAAGCGGCCGGCGGCAAAGTGTCCGACGACAACGGCAACGCGGCTTTCTCGTCCCCTGAAGCGTTGAAGGGGCTGCAGCCGGTCGTTGACATGCACCTGAAGGACAAATCCGCAGGCGAGCCGAAAGATCTCGGCGCAGGCTGGGGCGGCGAAATGTTCGGCCAGCACAAAGCTTCGATGGTGATCGAAGGCAACTGGGCGATTCCTTACCTGCAAAACACATTCAAGGATCTTGATTTCGGCACGGCGGAAGTTCCGACCGTCCTTGGCAAAAAATCAACGATGGCCTACACCGTTGCTTACGTCATGAACAAAAATTCCAAGCATAAACAGGAAGCATGGGAGCTGATCTCCTACCTGACCGGCAAAGAAGGCATGAAAACGTGGACCAGCAAAGGTCTGGCGCTGCCATCCCGCAAATCCGTGTCCAAAGAGCTTGGTTTTGACAAAGATCCGCTGCGCGCTGCGCTCGTAGCCGGAAACTCCTACTCGATTCCATGGCAAGCCAAAGAAACGCTGCCGACAATTATGAACAACTTCAACAACCAATTCATCTCCGCCTACCAGGGCAAAGTATCTCTGGAAGAGGCGCTCAAAAAGGCGCAAGAAACAGCCAACAAAGAGATCGCCGCAAGCAAATAACCGGATAGACGTTAGTAACGACCGTAAAAGAGGAGAAGCTTCCTCTTTTACGGCATTTTTGAGGAAAGGGGGAGCAATCCAATGAAAAACCGCTGGAACCGCCGCAAATGGCGGGACGTCATATCCGGATATTTGTTCGTATCGCCTTCGCTTATTGTGCTTGGCGCCTTCTTTTTGCTGCCGATTTTATACGCGGTCTTTCTTTCTCTCCATAAGGTAGAACTGCTCGGCGGCGTCAACTACAAATTTATCGGCCTGCGCAATTTCACCCGCATCGCGGATGACGAACGCGCCTGGATCGGGCTGCGCAATACCGTCGAATACGTGCTGTATGTCGTGCCCGTGCAAACGATTGTCGCCATGCTGATGGCCTCCGTGCTGAATTCCAAAATACGGTTCCGCAATTTTTTCCGGGTCGTCTATTTTATGCCGACCGTTACTTCATCCGCGGTACTGACACTCATCTTCATGTGGATCTACAAATCCGACGGACTGCTCAACGATATCCTCAATATGCTTGGCATGGACAGCTATAACTGGCTGGGGGATCCGAGCGTCGCCCTCAAAGGCATTATGATTATGAATATTTTTTCCACGGCGCCGCAATTTATGGTTATTTACCTGGCAGCGCTGCAGGATATTCCCGATACGCTGTACGAGGCCGCAGGGCTGGACGGCGCCGGAACGTGGCGCAAGTTCATCTCCATTACCGTGCCCATGCTGAAGCCGGTTACCTTTTTCGTCGTGACGATGGGGCTGATCGGCACATTCCAATTGTTCGACCAGGCTTATATTTTATCCAACGGCTCCGGGGGGCCCGACAACTCGACGCTGACCCTCGTACTGCTGATTTACCAATATGCTTTCAAAAACCTGGATATGGGCTACGCCTCCGCTTTGGCTTTTATGCTGGCCTGCGCCATTATGGTCGTTACCTTGATTCAACGCAAACTGTTCGGCGAGGAAAAATTGAACTAGGAAAGGAGAGTCCCGAAAATGGCGGCATCCAAAACCCGCATGATTGTGCGCGCGTTGACTTATCTCATGCTGTTCTTCTATGCGGTCGTTACCGTAGTTCCGTTCTTGTGGGCGCTCTCCGCTTCGTTCAAAACGCTCGCGGAAATTTCCACAACCGGATTGTCGTTTATTCCCAAGCATTTTACGCTCGATAACTACAAATATATATTTACCAACGAGCAAATGTTCCCCCGCTGGTTTATCAATAGCGTATTTGTCGGTTTGTCCGTTACTCTGCTGAACCTGCTGCTAAACTCTATGGCCGGGTACGCCCTGGCAAGATTTGATTTTCCCGGCAGCAAGCTTATTTTCTTCTTCATATTGAGCATTCTGATGGTACCGGATAAGGTTACGCTGATTCCGCAATACCTGATCATTAAAGATATCGGCTGGCTGAACAGCTTCCAGGCGCTGATTATTCCCGCGGCCGTGCAAGCAACCTACATTTTCATGATGCGGCAGTTTTTCATCAGTTTTCCCAAAGAGTTGGAGGAAGCTTCCGAAATGGACGGCATGTCGCGTCTCGGCATGTTTTTCCGGGTAGCGCTCCCGCTCGCCGGACCGCCGCTGGCGGCAATGGCGATCTTCACTTTTATGGGATCGTGGAACGAATTCCTTAAGCCGCTGCTCTTCATGTCCGAACGCGCCATGTTCACGCTTCCTCTGGGCATGAACACGTTCAAAGGCCAGTACATTTCGTACTGGAACTATATTATGGCCGCGTCGATGGTCTTTACCTTGCCGGCTTTGCTCGTGTATGCATTCGGCAACAAATTTTTCATCAAAGGCATTACGTTTACCGGAACCAAATAACAACTGTTGAAACAAGGCCATGTGCTTCTGCAACTGTAGAGCGACATGGTTTTTTCTTTTGGGAAATACATGTACAGGTGAGCTTGATTGCGTATGACCAATTGAAAATTAAGGATAATATGAAACTTTATACAATAAACTTGCGTCTATTCTTAAGGAAAATATTAACATACCCTATTCAAGGAGTGAAATGTATGAAATTCAACTTGCAAACGGCCATCGTGGGCCGCACTTGCCGCACGATGCTGCTCGTCGCCGCTTTGTCGCTAACAGCCGGGGTTCAGGCGCTTGCTGCGCCGAGTTCGGACTCGGACAAAAAGGCTCCGACGATTGCCGTTACGGCATCGGATTACCACAGCGTCGCCTACAGTGACGACGGCAAGGTCTGGTATTGGGGCGGCGTAGCCGACGGCGGCGGCTCGGACCCAGTCAAGTTACGGGACAATAAGCCGGAGCTTATGCAAGGCCTGGACAACGTCCAATCCATAGCTGCCCAATACGGAAACGGCGATTTGATCTTGAAGAAGGACGGGACGGTTTGGGATTGGGGCCGCAAGTACAACGAAGCCAAGAAAATCTCGGAATTCCCTGCTCCTAAACAGATCAAGGAACTATCTCATATTACGAAAATTTCTGCTATGAACGGC
The DNA here is from genome assembly GCF_056120505.1 of Paenibacillus sp. sgz302164. NCBI lineage: Bacteria > Bacillati > Bacillota > Bacilli > Caryophanales > Paenibacillaceae > Paenibacillus > Paenibacillus sp. sgz302164. The sequence continues at coordinate 49,363 of NZ_JBVYOL010000018.1, forward strand.
CTGGCTGCCGCCCTGGATGAGGACGGCAAAGTTTGGACTCGGCTCCCTGAGCCTTACTCGACCACGCCCGTGAAACTCACCAATATCGAGAAGGCCAAGGAGATTACGACCGGTGGCCACGGCAACGTGATTATTCTGAAAGAAGACGGAACGGTATGGGAATGGTTCGCGTATTCCGAACTCGCAGCAAACACCGACTATAAAGCACATCAAATTGAGGGATTGAGCAACGTTGTAGCCTTATCGCACGGCCAATCGGGACACTACTTTGCGACGAAGAAAGACGGCTCCGTGTGGGGCTGGGGATCGAACAGATTAGGATCGCTCGGAATTCCGAAAGTTGACGAGGTTACCCGCCCCGTCCTCATTGAAAGCTTGAAAGACGCCGCTTCAATTTATACAGGTTTCTATACAACCGTGGTAGTGAAAAAAGACGGAACCGTAGGTATAATAGGCGGTGCCTTGGGAACGGATTCTCCTGTATGGAATGATAAACTGAGAAATATCGAGGACCTAAAGAATGTCACCTCCGTGGCATTGGGCTATGACCATGCGGTAGCCGTGACCAAAGACGGCAAGCTGTGGGCATGGGGACAAAATCAGGCAGGACAACTCGGAGACGCCAGCTTTAAAAACAGCGCCGTTCCAATCCCAGTCAAGCTGCCATCAAGCAAGTGATCTGTGCGAAAATAATGCCAGGCTAATTGGCGGCCAACCCGCTAGATAGAAAGACAAAGCTTTCTTGCACCGCCAGCTCGTTAAGGGCGCCCCTGCGCAGGGGCTTGGCCAATTAGCGGAAATTCTGCAAAATGGGACTATCGCGAAACCCAACCGTTTCAACTCATGCATCTACTTGGCGATTTAGCAAAAAGCCTGCAAAAGTGCAGGCTTTTGCTGTTGATATGCTTGCCTCCGAACAATTCCTGCAAATGTGCAGGTTTTATAGCTAAAACTTGGGTTTTGGCCTCTCACGATCAGAAATTCCTGCACAATCGCAGGCTTTTCCCCTAAACGTGCCGGTTCCAACGAAAATTCCTGCACTTTTGCAGGTTTTGCTAGTTTTGCAGGCTTTGCCGCGAAAGACGGGTAGACTCGGCGGACTTGGTGGACTCGGTGGAACTTGAGCGGAAGACAGGCGGAAATCGGGAGGAAAACAAACGGAACTTGGGTGGAAAACGGGCTGAAAATGGGCGGAAATCGGTAGATACAGGCGAAAGGCACTGTTTTGCGGCACGGCCCAGCTTCTCCAACGCGTTCGAGCTCAAACTTTACTCTAAACCATCCCTCCCGAACCCAGAATGTGTAAAACAAGACCATGCCCTTCTGCAACCGTAGAACGGCATGGTCTTTCTATTGCCAGGCACGCCACCGTCGAAGGCCCGACGACCGGAAGTACTAAAATCCTTTTGCCGACGATACATATGGTAGTACAGGCATTGGTTTGCTTGACTTCTTTTATCCGAGTGCAAAGGAGACGCTGTTCCATGCCATCGAATTTGCTGCGCCCATCGCCTGCCCGCAAATATTGGCTCGCCGCATCGATCATCATCGTCCTATTGGCCGGCGTCGCAGGCGGAGCTCTGTACAAATACGGAACCGGACAGCAGTTGCCCGCTCATTTGCAGGTTGCGGGCTGGAAGGCGGGCGGCATGCGCTATACCGCTTTTCAGCAGCAGTTGAATCAGCAGTTGAAGCTGCTTTCTTCCCTCAAAGTGCATCTGGAATCTGCGCATCCCAATATCGCCGCTAAAGACCTGTCGCTTGAAGATTTGGGACTGGTCGTTCATAGAGAGCAGCTGGATACCGCGATGCAGCGCTTGTTTCAAGGTTCGCTCGCCGACCGCATTGCCGCCAGATGGTCGTTAGCCAAAGCCCAATTACCGCTGCAGGCTTCCATCGACCCGAACAAGCTGAATGCCGCGGTGAAACAAGCCTGGAAAGAGCTGTATGGCCGTAAGCCTGCCGCGGCCCGCCGCATCGTGAATGCCGATGACACGATCCAATATGAAAGTGAACGCGGCGTGCCCCGATTCGATACGATTACGCTGCGGAAAGAGCTTGAAGCGCGGATTCCGCCGATCGGCACGCTGCAAAGCGGAATGCCGCCGCTAAAAGTTGCCATACCGCTCTATACGGAACAATCCTCCGTCACCGTCGATTCCCTGAAAAAACAAGGAATCGAACGCAAAATCAGCGAATTCACTACTTCCTTCCCCTCATCGGGAGAAGGGCGCATTTATAATATCCGCTCGACGGCGGCAACGATCCACGATCTGCTTCTCGCGCCCGGCGATACGTTCGATTACAGTAAAATTATCGCCCAAACCGAAGCCCGCTTCGGCTACAAAGAAGCGCCGGTCATTTTGAACGGCAAGCTGGTTCCCGGCATCGGCGGCGGCATTTGCCAAGTGTCCTCGACTTTGTACAACGCCGTACTGCGGACGGGTCTGGAAATCGTCGAGAGGCGCAACCATTCGCTGCCTGTCAGCTACGTGCCGCTCGGCCAGGATGCCACTTTCGCCAATGGCTATATTAATTTCAAATTCCGCAACAATACCGGCGCTTATTTGCTCATTCGCACCATTGCGTCCGACCGCGACGTGACCGTCAAGCTTTTTGGAAGCATGTCTGCCTCCACCATCTATGACATTGAGTCCCGCATAGTGAAGACGATTTTGCCGCCGGTAAAATATGTGCACAACCCGGCCCTTCTCCGCGGCACAACCCAACCGATCAGCACGGGGAAAGTCGGATATATCGTGGAAACGTACCGCTACAAACGCCAGGACGGCCAGCTTGTCAGCCAAGAGCTGATCTCCAAAGATCAATATTCGCCCGTGCCGACCCTCGTTGCTTCCAACAGCGGCGATTTCAAACCGGACGACGGAAATTACACCGCTCCAGGTCAGCAGCCGATCGTTGAAGACGGCATCAAGGGACCCGCTTTTCGCTAGGTTTTTCCTCCTTTCAGGCTCGCTTACTTTATAGAAGTAGTGACAGGTCATATGACTCTAGATACTAGGTCATTATGACTTTTTTCTTTTATTCTTAGGTACATAGGAGCAATGAAGGAGGCAAGAAGCGATGAGCAAAGCGGATTATTTTAAAGAATTAAACTACAGACTGCGCGGACTTCCTGAAAAGGAACGTAATAATATATTATCGGTATATGAAGAGCTATTTCAAAAAGCTATCGCGAACGGGAAGCACGAGGACGAGGTCGCACAATCCCTGGGATACCCCCGGGTGCCCAACTGGGAAGCGGTGCGTGAAACCCCTCAGGAAAAAACGAAACCGGCGGCTCCGGATGCGAATCGGACGGCTTCTTTTTCCAAGCCTGAACCGCCCCAGCCTCAGCCGCAACCGCGGCACGAGCCGATCCCGGACACAAACTATTACGCCAACCCCCACGCGGCTCATTCCTTTGCGAATATGCCGCCTTATCCTTATCCATACCCGGTCAAACCCGAATCGAGCGTTAAACCCATTATCGTCAGCATTACGCTCGGTTTTTTTAATCTGCTCGTTGTCGTCGGCCCCTGGTTCGGATTATTCGCCGCCCTCATCGCCTTGTTCGTCGGCGGGTTCGCTTTAACTATAGCACCGGTCATAGGCGTTATCGGCAGCATGTGGGAAAATCCCGGGCAGGATCTTAAGCTGATTATATTCGCAATGCTCGCCTGCTTCGGCCTCGGAATCATCCTGACCACCTCTGCCACCTGGCTGTTCAAATGGTTTTTCAAAATTACCTGGAAATACATCCAATTCAACGCGAAGCTGATCAAGGGGGCATAGTCATGAAGCTTGGAATGAAATTTTTTATGCTGCTCGGCTTTGTCTGCCTGGCCGTTGGCTTGACGGGGACGGCGATCGCGTTCAAGGAGACCGATTTCAACTCCGGCATCATAAATGTCGATGTCGATCAGAAAATCAACGCCGCCGGCATCGATGCTCTTAACATCAACACCGTCTATGGGGGCGTCACCTTTATTCCTTCAAATACCGATGAGATTAAAGTACGGTTGGTCGGAACCGCCAGCGAAACTCTTGCCAAAGACTGCGCCATTGACGCGACGGAAGATTCCAGCACCTGGACAGTCAACGTATGCCATAAGAAGAACAAGTTTCACATCGGCATTGATATCGACGAATTAAAAAATTTGATTGCCAATCACGAAAACCGCCTAAAAACGGAAGTCATGATTCCCGACAAAATGTTCAAATCCATTAATGTGAAATCGAATACCGGCGCCATTCAGCTAAAAAATGTCAAAGCCGAACAACTGGTCGTCAAATCCGACACCGGCGCCATAGCTCTCGACCGGTTCGAAGGCAACGATCTCGAACTGAGAAGCGACACGGGCCGGATTACGGTAGGCGACGGTCAAGGGAACGTGCGGTTGCGGACGAACACGGGGAGTATTGAAACAAAGCTGAGGGAAGTCGGGGATAACGTTAATATTAGAACGGATACCGGATCTGTCAAACTTCAATTAGGCTCCGTTCCGCCCTCCGTCAAGTTCGACCTCTCTTCGGATGTCGGCAAAGTCACCTTGGATGTGCCGGGAGTCGACGTATCGGAGAACAATCGCAACGCCATAACGGGCACGATTGGCGACGGCAATAAAAAAGTGCTTGCGCAAACTAGTACCGGATCGATCAAGGTCGAAAAATACTAGACGGAAAAAGGCGCTCACTGGCGGTGCTGCGTACAAAAACCTGCAAAAGTGCAGGTTTTTGCACGTTGTTACACTAGCAGCGAAACATTCCTGCAAAAATGCAGGTTTTTCAGCTCATACACGAGCTCAGAGCCACTTTCAGCCAAAATTCCTGTACAATTGCAGGCTTTTCGCCGGAACGAGCCACTTTTATCGAAAAAACCTGCACTTTCGCAGGTTTTTCGGACCGCCTGCGCTGCCACCTGTCAGCTACCACCTGCCAGCTACCACCTGGCCGGGCCGCTATCGCGCCTTCTTTAGCGGCAAAAACAAAACAGGGCTGTCCCATAAGTGCTCGCAACCACGGGAACAGCCCAAAATCAAGCAAAAGGACCTCAAATCCCACTACCAAGCGGGGAATTGAGGTCCTTTTTTCAAGGCATAGCAGGGCATGAAAAATCATCAATTTAATCATCAATTTATTTTTGGGATGCCCTTTTTTGTGCCGGATCGGATCGGCAGCTTATCTGCTTTTTTCCAAATACATCTGGAACCACTCATTCGACTGCTTCAGCACTTCTTCCGCGCGGCCGATGGCGGCGGATACCTGGTTGCTGGCCGTTCCGCCAAAGACGTTGCGGGCGTTCACAACCTGTTCAGGCTGAAGCACCTTATAAATGTCAGCTTCGAACAGGCTGGAGAAGCTTTTGAATTCTTCGATGCTCATATCCAGCAAATACTTTTTGTTCTGGATGCAGTAGAGCACCGTTTTGCCGATGACTTCATGTGCCTGACGGAACGGAAGCCCTTTGTTCACGAGGTAATCCGCGATATCGGTCGCATTGGAAAAGTCCTGGTTCACCGCTTGCCGCATCCGCTCTTTGTTCACCTTCATCGTGGACACCATCGGTGCGAACAGCTGCAGCGCACCTTGCAGCGTGCGAACCGTATCGAACATGCCCTCTTTGTCTTCCTGCATGTCTTTGTTGTAAGCCAGCGGCAGCGCCTTGAGCACGGTCATCAGACCGAACAGGTTGCCGTAGACGCGGCCGGTTTTGCCGCGGACGAGTTCGGCGACGTCCGGATTTTTTTTCTGCGGCATGATCGAGCTGCCGGTGCAGAAAGCATCGTCGAGTTCGACAAACGCGAACTCGGTGCTGGACCAGAGCACCATTTCCTCGCAGAGGCGTGAAAGGTGCATCATGATCATCGACGCGTGCGAGAGGAATTCCAGGATGAAGTCGCGGTCGCTGACCGCATCCAGGCTGTTCTCGTACACGCGGTCAAACCCGAGCTCGGCCGCTACAAAATGGCGGTCGATCGCGAACGTCGTGCCGGCGAGCGCACCGGCGCCGAGCGGCAGCGTGTTGATGCGCTTGTAGCTGTCCTGCAAGCGCTCAAGGTCGCGCTGGAACATGCTGACGTAAGCCATCATGTGATGCGCAAACAAAATCGGCTGCGCGCGCTGCAGATGTGTATAACCGGGAACAATCGTATCGAGATTGTTCTTCGCCTGACCAAGCAAAGCCTCCTGCAGCTTGATCAGCAGGCCGACGAACTCGACCACGCGCTTGCGCAGGTAGAGATGCATGTCGGTCGCCACCTGGTCGTTGCGGCTGCGGCCGGTGTGCAGCTTACCGCCGACCGGGCCGATCAGGTCGATCAGCGTCTTTTCGATATTCATGTGAATATCTTCGTTCTGAACCGTATATTCCAATTCGCCGCGGCGGATCATGCCCTGTACCGCGTGAAGTCCGTCCTTGATTTTCTCCACATCGTCGGCAGGCAAAATGCCGCACTTGCCCAGCATAGTCACATGCGCAAGGCTGCCTTGAATGTCTTCTTCGGCCAGCTCTTTATCGAATGTAATGGAAGCCGTATATTCTTCGACCAATTGGTCGGTTTGTTTCGTAAAACGTCCACCCCAAAGCTTTGACACAGGGAATACTCTCCTCTCGTATGGCCACCGTACCGCTGCAAGCGCCCCCCGCTAACCGGGGAGCCGCCGCACGCTATAGCCCAAAGGCTTTCCGCCCGCAGACAGGAAAGCCTATATGATGCGCTCTATGATATTATTTTGTCGACTTTTGCTGCACGCCGGAAGACACTTTCAAACGCAGCGCATTCAAGCGGATAAATCCGGCTGCGTCGCCTTGGTCGTAGGCTTTGGAAGGGTCTGCTTCCATCGTGGCGATGTCCGGGTTGTACAAAGATACAGGGCTTTTTACGCCTGCTCCGATGACATTGCCTTTGTACAGCTTCAAGCGCACCGTACCGGTTACGTTTTTCTGACTCTCTTCCACCAGCGCCTGGATCGCCAGACGCTCCGGTGCGAACCAGAAACCGTTGTAGACGAGCGTCGCGTACTTCGAGATCAGCGAATCGCGCAGATGCATCACATCGCGGTCCATCGTCAGCGACTCCATTTTGCGGTGAGCGGTGAACAAGATCGTGCCGCCCGGAGTCTCATACACGCCGCGGCTCTTCATGCCGACGAAGCGGTTCTCTACCATATCGACACGGCCAATGCCATGCTTGCCGCCGATTTCGTTCAAAGCTTGCATCACTTGCAGAGGCGACAATTTCGCGCCGTTCAAGCCTACGCATTCGCCTTTTTCAAAATCAAGCTCCAAATACTCAGCCTGATCCGGAGCATCCTCAGGAGCGACGCTCAGCACGTACATGTCCTTGTTGGAATCCGCAGCCGCATCGAACCAAGGATCTTCCAGCATGCCGCTCTCGAAGGAGATGTGCAGCAGGTTGCGGTCCGTCGAGTACGGCTTTGCCGCCGAAGCGGTAACCGGAATGCCGTGCTTCTCGGCATAAGCGATCATTTCCGCACGGCCCGGGAACTGCTCGCGGAATTCTTCGAGGCGCCAAGGGGCGATCACGGCAAGCTCAGGCGCAAGCGCCGCAGCCGTAAGCTCGAAGCGCACCTGGTCGTTGCCTTTGCCGGTTGCGCCGTGGGCAATCGCCGTAGCGCCTTCCGCGCGGGCGATCTCGACCATGCGCTTGGCGATCAGCGGGCGCGCGATGCTCGTGCCGAGCAGGTACTGCCCTTCATACAGAGCGCCCGCCTGGAACATCGGGAAGATGAAATCTTTGGCGAACTCGTCCTGGAGGTCGTCGATATAGATTTTGGATGCGCCGGTTTTCAGCGCTTTTTCTTCCAGACCGTCCAGCTCTTCCTTTTGCCCGATATCCGCCGTAAAAGCGATGATTTCCGCATCGTAAGTTTCTTTTAGCCATTTCAAAATGACCGAAGTGTCCAGCCCGCCGGAATAGGCAAGCACGATTTTTTCCTTAGCCATGAATAAGATCTCTCCGTTTCGTTACATAATTGCGGCCATGATAGCCTTTTGCGCATGAAGACGGTTCTCCGCCTCGTCAAAAACAACCGAATGCACGCCGTCGATCACGCCTTCGCTGACTTCTTCGCCGCGGTGCGCAGGCAGACAATGCATGAACAAGTAATCCGGCTTGGCATATTGGACGAGCGCTTCGTTCACCTGATAGTTTTTAAAGGCGATTTCCCGCTCTTTTTGCTCCGCTTCAAAGCCCATGCTCGCCCATACGTCCGTATAGACGATATCGGCATTTTCCACCGCTTCGCGGGACTCGCGCGTCACAAGCAGACTGCCTCCCGTTTGCGCTGCGTTCTCTTTGGCCGTTTGAATGACTTCGGCGTCGGGCTCATAGCCTTCCGGCGTCGCCACGGCAAAGTGCATGCCCAGCTTGGACGCCCCGATCATAAGGGAGTGCACCATGTTGTTGCCGTCGCCGATATAAGCGACTTTCAAGCCGCGCAGCTTGCCTTTTTTCTCCAGCGCTGTCTGGTAATCGGCAAGCACCTGGCAAGGGTGTGCGTGATCCGTCAGTCCGTTGATAACCGGCACCGTCGCCCCTCTGGCCAAATCGATCACCTTGCGGTGCTCGTAAGTGCGGATCATGATGCCGTCGAGGTAGCGCGACAACGTTTGCGCCGTATCCCAGACCGTCTCCCCGCGTCCGAGCTGAAGATCGTTCCTGCTCAAAAAGAGCGCCTGCCCCCCCAGCTGGTACATCCCCACCTCAAACGAAACCCGTGTGCGGGTCGAGGATTTTTCAAAAATCATCCCCAGCGTTTTGCCCGCCAGCAGCTTGTGCGGCTCTCCCGCTTTTTGCTTGCGCTTCAGGTCAATCGCCAGGTCGATCAAATATTCGATTTCTTCCGTTGTATAGTCAGTCAGAGCAAGAAAATCCCGGCCCTTCAGTTGGGCCGCCATTTCTTCCTTTACAATACCGCTCATTTCATCCTACCTCTCTGCTGTTAAAATTACTGAATCGCGGCAGTCGCCTTCCCGGCGAGCACGGAGCAGACAATGTCCAGGCCGCGGTCCAGATCCTCCTGCGGAATCGTCAAGCTCGGCACCAGACGAATCACATTCGGCCCCGCCGGAATGACCAGCACGCCCTGCTTGTGAATTTCGCTAATGATTTCGCCTGTAGGCTGCGTGCATTCAATGCCAATCAACAGGCCGATGCCCCGCACCTTCGCCACAAGCGGATTGTCGGCGAGGCTCGTTTGCAGCTTTTTGACCGTGTATTCGCCGAGTTCAGCCGCCCGTTCAGGCAGCTTGCCATCCAGTATCGCCTCTACGGAAGCGATCGCCGCTGCCGTTGCAATCGGCGTTCCGCCGAACGTGGAGCCATGGCTGCCGGGGCCGAACGCCTCAGCAAGCTTCGCCTTGCCCAGCATCGCGCCGATCGGAAAGCCCCCGCCGAGCCCTTTGGCCAACGTGAAAATGTCCGGCTCAATGCCGTAATGCTCGTAAGCGAAAAGCTTGCCCGTCCGCCCGATTCCGGTCTGGATTTCATCCACGATCAGCAGCAGGCCGCGCTGCTCGCACAGCTCCGCGATTTGCTTCACAAAGGTGGGATCGGCAGGCAGCACGCCGCCTTCGCCCTGCACCATCTCCAGCATAATCGCGCACGTATTATCGTTCACAAGGCTGCGGACAGCCTCGATATCGTTGTAAGGGGCGTATACGAAGCCCTGCGGAAGCGGCAAAAAGCCTTCCTTCACTTTATCCTGCCCCGTAGCGGTCAAAGTAGCAAGCGTCCGGCCGTGGAACGACATGTTGAACGTAATGATTTCGTATTTGCCGTTCTGCAGCACCTTCTGCGAATACCGGCGGGCGAGCTTGATCGCCGCTTCATTCGCCTCCGCTCCCGTGGAACAGAAGAACACCGCATCCGCGCAGCTGTTGTCCGTAAGCAGCGTCGCCAGCTTCTCCTGATTCGGGATGTGGAACAAATTGCTGACATGCCACAATTGATCGAGCTGCTCGATCAGTTTTTCCTTGACGGCCTGAGGCGCGTGCCCGAGATTCGTCACCGCGATTCCGCTCATCAAATCGATATATTCTTTGCCCGTATCGTCCCACAGACGGCTTCCTTCGCCTTTGACCAATGTGATCGGATATCTGGCGTATGTCGGAAAGAGCGAGCTTTTTCCTGCTTCACCCATGTTAAACCCTCCTTTATCTTACGATCCGCGTCCCGATGCCGCCGTCTTTGAGCGTCTTACTCAGCACGTTCGGCTCGGAGCCGTTGACGATGACGACTTCCTTCACTTTACCCTGTATGCACTGAATCGCTGCGCGAACCTTCGGAATCATGCCTCCGTAGATTTCGCCGCTGGCGATCATGTCTTCGATCTCCGCAACGGTGACGACAGGCAGCACCTGCTTCTCGCCGTCCACCGTCTTCATGATGCCTGGCACATCCGTCACCACGATCATCCGCTCGACGCCGAGATGCGAAGCGACCGCGCCAGCAGCCGTATCCGCGTTGATGTTGTAGCGCTGCCCGCCGTCCTCTCCAAGCCCTACAGGCGCAATCACCGGAATGTAGCCCATCTGCACGATGTTCTGAATGAGCTCCGCATTCACCTTCGTCACATCGCCGACCAGTCCGACCTCGCCCGCGTTGCTGACCGGCTGCGCCTCAATCAAATGTCCGTCCACGCCTGACAGGCCGAGCGCCGAAGCGCCCGCCAGTTGAATGCGGCGTACGATTTCCTTGTTGATCTGGCCGGAGAGCACCATCTCCACGACATCCAGCACCGCTTCGGTCGTACGGCGAAGGCCGTTCACGAATTCCGTCTCGATGCCCAGCTTCGCCAGCGTATCCGAAATCGCTGGCCCGCCGCCGTGTACGATGACGGTCACGATGCCTTCGTCCTGAAGGTGCCGCATATCCTCAAAAAAGCTCTCAGGCAAAGCAGCCAACGTGCTTCCGCCGCATTTCATCACAAAGCAATTGTTCTTCACCGATTCCGCTTCCCCTTTACCCCTTTAGCTTACAAACTCTTACATCCGATCTCCGCTCCCGGATCGTTACGTCCGGTAGGCCGCATTAATCCGCACGTAATCGTAAGTCAAATCGCAGCCCCAGCCTGTCGCCTTGCCGCTGCCCATATGCAAATTCACATGGATGTGAATCGTGTCCGTTTTCAAATACGCCAGCGCCTGCTCCTCGTCGAACTTCACGGGACGCGACTGCTCCAGCACGACAATGTCGCCCAGGCGAATATCGACGGTATCGACATTTACCGGCTGGCCCGAATAGCCGACAGCCGCGATAATGCGGCCCCAGTTGGCGTCCGCGCCGTAAACCGCCGACTTCACGAGGCTCGAGCCGATGATCGATTTCGCGATCGCGCGCGCCGCGTTGTCGGACGCCGCCCAGATCACGTTCACCTCGATCAGCTTCGTCGCGCCCTCGCCGTCGCGGGCAATCGCCTTGGCGAGATACTCGCCGACGTATTGCAGTCCGGCCGCGAACGCTTCCCAATCGGGATGGCCCGGATGCAGCGCATCCCCGCCGGCCAGCCCGCTCGCCATCACCACGACCATGTCGTTGGTGCTCGTATCGCCGTCCACCGTAATCATGTTGAACGTGTTGTCCGTGATCCGGTTCAGCAGCAGCTGCAGGTGCTCGCTCTCAATGTTCGCGTCGGTCGTGATGAAACCGAGCATCGTCGCCATGTTCGGGTGAATCATCCCCGAACCTTTGGCCGCTCCGGCAATGTGTACTTCCTTGCCGCCGACCGTCAGGCGGACGCACGTCATCTTCTGCACGAGATCCGTCGTCAGGATCGCCTGGCAGAAGTCGTCGCCTCCGTCCGCCTTCACGCGCTGCGGCAGCTGCTCGATGCCGCCGAGCACTTTGCCCATCGGCAGCAGTTCGCCGATGACGCCGGTGCTCGTCACGCCGACGTGATGCTCCGCCACGCCAAGCGCCTTCGCAGCGGCGGCGCGCATCGCGCGCGCGTCGTCCTCGCCCTGCTGGCCGGTGCACGCGTTGGCGTTGCCGCTGTTGACGACCATCGCCTGCAGCTTGCCGCCTTGGGCGATGCTCTCCTGCGTCACGCGCAGCGGTGCCGCCTGGAACGCGTTCAGCGTGTATACGCCCGCCGCTGACGCCGGCACCTCACACACGATTGCGCCGAGATCGTGGCGCTCCGTTTTTTTCAGGCCGCAGTGCAACCCGCCTGCGCGAAAACCTTTCGGCGTCGTGATCGAGCCTTCCGGCAATACGATAAACTTTCCTTGCTCATGTACCGACATTTCCGTCCTTCACCTGTCCCTCCAGAGGCTTGATTAACTCTTGATCTGCTTGCGAATTTATGGATATACCGGAGAAAACAACAATCCCGTCGTTTCGTCCCAGCCCATCATGATGTTCACATTTTGAATCGCTTGCCCTGCCGCGCCTTTGACCACGTTGTCGATAACGGAGCAAATCGTGACGCGCCCCGTACGCGCATCCACCGCAAACCCGATGTCGCAGTAGTTCGAGCCGAACACTTCTTTGGTGGACGGCATTTTGCCATTGCTGCGAATGCGGACGAACCTGCGTCCTTGATAAAACTCGCGGTAAAGCTCGATGAAATCGGCCTCGGAACGGTCGCCCAGCACGGATGCATACATCGTCGACATAATGCCGCGCGTCATCGGGACCAGGTGCGTCGTGAACGTCGTCACGACCGGTTTGCCGGCAATGCGGCTCAGCGCCTGCTCGATTTCCGGAATATGCTGATGCTTGTTCACTTTATATGCGCTCAGGTTCTCGTTCAGCTCGGAATAATGAACCCCGAGACTGACGCCGCGACCTGCGCCGGAGACGCCGGATTTGGCATCGATAATGATCGTCGCGGGGTCGATCCAGCCCGCTTTCACCGCAGGGATCAGACCGAGCAGCGTAGCCGTCGGGTAGCAGCCCGGATTGGAAACGAGATCGACGCCCTTCACTTCATCGCCGAACACTTCGGACAAGCCGTATACCGCCCGTTCCAGCTCAGCGGCAGGCGCAGCAGGGTGCTTATACCATTTTTCGTAGTCAGCCGCCGACTTCAGACGAAGATCCCCGGAAATGTCAACCACCTTGAGTCCCGCCGCAAGCAGCTTTGGAGTAAGCTCCGCACTTACGCCCGCCGGAGTCGCCAGGAATACGAGATCCGCTTTTCCGGCAATAAGCTCCACGTTCAATTCATCCAAAATGTCCGTGCAAATTTCGTTCAAATGCGGGAACCCGTCCGCGATCGGCACGCCCGCATTCGATGTCGAGACGACCGAAGCTACCGTAATATACGGATGCGCCTGCAAAAGCCGGATCAACTCGGCGCCGCCGTAGCCTGTCGCCCCAATAATCGCCGCTCTCAGTTCGTTGCCCATTGTTTCATTCCTCCCCAACGTCCCTAAAAAGATATGTATTATTATACAGTCGCATACATAATAATTCAATGGATTTTTTCCAGATTTCATGCGCTTTAAAGCGTTTTTTCCCCATGGGACCGGCAAAGGTTTCCGGTGCTTCTACAGCCGATTATTCAGTCCGTTTTCACCCGCGGACAGCCCCTTTTCCATTATCCCAGAATCCCCGCCCAAAGAGCAACTATTGCTTATCCGAGCCGCGTTAACCACGCTTATCTTGTATTGTCCGGACGGTCAGGCGTGCCGCTTGAATCCTTCCCCCAACACTTCATGCGTTTCGCTCAAAATGACAAAAGCCTGCTCGTCCACCGAGCGCACAAGCGTCTTCAGACGGCTGACCTCATTCTGGTTCACCACGACCATGAGAACGGTCCGCGAAGCCCCCGTAAATCCCCCGGCGCCGTTAAGCTCCGTTAGTCCGCGGTCCAGCTCGTACAAAATCGCCTGCCGGATGGCATCCGTATGCTCGGAAATAATAAAAGCTACCTTCGAATAGTTAAAACCAAGCTGCACGACGTCGATCGTTTTCGTTGACACAAACAGGCCGATCAGCGCAAAAAGCGCATTTTCCGGTGTAAACACGAAGCCCGCCGACAAAATGACCAGCCCGTCCAGAACGGCTACGGCGAACCCCAGACTCAGCCCCGTATATTTATGCAAAATCTGAGCCGCCAGGCCAAAACCGCCCGTCGATCCGCGCCCACGGAACACGATGCCGAGCCCGAGGCCAATCCCCATCCCGCCGTACAGGCTGGCGAGCAGCGTGTTATGGGTCGGCGTTCCGATATGGCTCGTCAGCAAAACGCACAGCGGATATACGACAGAACCTACCGCGGCTTTCATGCCGAATTGGCCGCCCAGCAGCCACAAGCCCAGGAAAAACAACGGAATGTTGAGCCCCCACTGCGTAAGGGCCGGACTGATCCCGGTCAAATGCTGCACAATGGTCGAGACGCCGGATACGCCGCCGGACGCAATTTGATTCGGGTTTAAAAAAGCGTTAAAACTGGCCGCCATCACCAAAGACCCGATCACCAGCAGCGTGTATTCCATTGCCGTATGTGCGGGGCTGCCGACCCGGAGCCGTTGTTTTCTTCTCGGCACTATGCAGCGCCTCCTTTGAATTTTCGGTCAAAATCGTGGACGGCTATGCTTCCAAAACGATGCGCCCGACGCGCACGCAAGAAAAATCCTACACCGTCTCAGGTGTAGGATTTTTCTTGGACGCTTGTTGTATGCGCGTGATGCCGTCCGGCGCTTCGATTGGCCCAATACTCGTATCTTAATCGTTCGGATCCTTGCGGATTTGAAGACGCAGGTAAGCGTCGATGAACGTGTCCAGGTCGCCGTCCATGACAGCGCCGACGTTGCCCGTCTCCGCAGAAGTGCGGTGATCCTTGACCATACTGTAAGGATGGAACACGTAAGACCGAATCTGGCTGCCCCATGCAATATCGGACTGCTCTCCGCGAATTTCCGCGAGATGCTTCTCCTGCTCTTCGATTTTCTTCTCGTAGAGCTTGGAGCGCAGCATCTTCATCGCCTTTTCGCGGTTCTTGATCTGGGAGCGCTCCTGTTGGCAGCTCACCACAACACCGGTCGGTATGTGCGTAATCCGCACGGCGGAATCGGTCGTATTAATATGTTGACCGCCCGCTCCGCTGGCCCGGTACGTATCGATTTTGAGATCCTCGGTGCGGATCTCGATCTCCGCATCGTCCTCGATCTCCGGCATAACGTCGCACGACACGAACGACGTGTGGCGGCGTCCTGAGGCATCGAACGGCGAAATGCGTACGAGCCGATGCACGCCTTTCTCCGCCTTCAGGTAGCCGTAGGCGTTGAAGCCTTTGATCATTAGCGTGACGCTCTTCACGCCGGCCTCGTCGCCGGGCAGGTAGTCGAGCACCTCGACCTTGAAGTCGCGCTTCTCCGCCCAACGGCGGTACATGCGCAGCAGCATCTCCGCCCAGTCCTGCGACTCGGTGCCCCCTGCGCCGGGGTGCAGCTCCAGAATCGCATTCAGCCGGTCATACGGCTGACTGAGCAGCAGCTGAAGCTCGAACGCTTCGAGCTTCTTGACCAGAGCCGCGATGCCGCCGCCAATCTCCGCGGCCAGACCGTCGTCGCTTTCCTCCTCCTCGAGCTCGACCAGCACCAGCAGGTCGTCGTACTCGCCGGAAAACGCCTGGAACTGCTCCACAACGCCCTTGATCGCGTTGAGTTCGCCGATCGTCTTCTGGGCCTTTTCGTTATCGTCCCAGAAATCCGGCGCAGCCATCTTTTCCTCAAAATCTCCGATCGCTTCGAGCTTATGATCTAAGTCAAAGAGACCCCCGTAATTCAGTTAGTCGCTTTGCCGTTTCCCTTAAATCCTGTTTCACTTCTGGTTCCAGCATGTCTTACACCTCTTTTAATCTACTTGCCGCCGGCACAGCAGCTTTGCCTATTAGCTGCCCTGACCGTGGCATTGCTTGAATTTCTTGCCGCTGCCGCAAGGGCACGGGTCGTTGCGTCCGATGCGATCGTCGCGGACCAGCGGCTTTTTGCCGGCCGCTTCGTTCTTCGGATCGACGGCCTGGCCTTCGGCTACCGCCTGGCGCTCCAGATTGCTTTGCACGTGCGCCTTCATGATGTACTTCGCGACTTCTTCCTGAATGTTCTCGATCATTTCCTGGAACATCTCGAAACCTTCAAACTGGTACTCGCGCAGCGGGTCGGTACCGCCGTATGCACGCAGATGGATACCTTGGCGAAGCTGATCCATCGCATCGATGTGATCCATCCATTTGCTGTCCACCGCGCGAAGCGCTACGACCTTCTCGAATTCGCGCATGAATTCGCCGCCGATTTCCTGCTCACGCTCATCGTAACGGGCTTTGACGAGCCCTTGGATATGCTCGATAATTTCCTCTTGTTCCTTGCCCCAGATATCCTCATCCGCCACTTGACCTTCCGTCAGCAGGTTGTTATTGACGAAATTCGCCACTTCGTGGATTTCCCACTCTTCGGGAATTTGATCTTCCGGACAATGCGCTTTGACCACGCGCTCGATAACCGAATTGATCATGCTCTCGACAACTTCGCGGATGTTTTCGGATTCCAGCAGCTCTCTGCGCTGCTTATAAATAATTTCGCGCTGCTGATTCATAACGTCGTCATACTGGAGTACGACTTTACGCACGTCGAAGTTGTTGCCCTCTACGCGCTTCTGCGCGGATTCGACGGCACGCGTGATCAGCCTGCTTTCGATCGGTTGATCTTCTTCCATGCCAAGACGATCCATCATCGCCATGATGTTCTCGGCGCCAAAACGCTTCATCAACTCGTCTTCCAGCGAGAGGTAGAATTGGGAAGAACCCGGATCGCCCTGACGTCCGGCGCGGCCGCGCAGTTGGTTGTCGATCCGTCTGCTTTCGTGACGCTCCGTACCTATAATATGCAGTCCGCCCGCATCGTGCACACCGTCGCCCAGCATAATGTCCGTACCGCGGCCGGCCATGTTCGTCGCAATCGTAACAGACCCGGGTTGTCCCGCGCGCGCTACGATTTCCGCCTCTTCCGCATGGTATTTCGCATTCAGCACTTTATGCTGAACGCCTTTTTTCTTCAGCATATCGGACAGACGCTCGGAATTTTCGATGGATACCGTACCGACCAGCACCGGCTGATTCTTTTTGTGGCGTTCCGTGATCTCTTCCACGACAGCCTTGAATTTGCCGGTTTCCGATTTGTACACGATATCCGGCAAGTCTTTTCGAATCATCGGACGGTTCGTCGGAACAACAATAACTTCCAGGCCGTAAATCTTTTTCAGCTCTTCCTCTTCCGTTTTGGCCGTACCCGTCATGCCCGCAAGCTTCCGGTACATACGGAAATAGTTCTGGAAAGTGATGGTCGCCAGCGTCATGCTCTCATTTTGCACTTGCAGTTGTTCCTTGGCCTCAATCGCTTGATGCAGCCCGTCGCTGTAACGGCGGCCCGTCATGATCCGGCCCGTGAACTCGTCGACGATCATGACTTCGTCGTCCTGCACCACGTAATCCACATCGCGCCTCATAATAAAGCGGGCCTTGAGGGCTTGCGTCACATGGTGGTTGATCGTGACGTTCTGATGATCGAACAAGTTCTCGATGCCAAAAGCACGCTCGGCCTTCGCTACGCCTTCTTCGGTCAGCGCTACGGAGCGCACCTTGATATCGATGGTGTAGTCTTCTTCTTCCTTGAGCTTCGCTACGAAACGGTCCGCCGCGTAGTAAAGATCCGTCGATTTGGCAGCTTGTCCGGAAATGATCAGCGGCGTTCTCGCCTCGTCGACCAAAATGGAGTCCACTTCGTCAATAACGGCAAAATACAGCGGACGCTGCACCATTTGCTCTTTGTACAGCACCATGTTGTCGCGCAGGTAATCAAAGCCGTATTCGTTGTTCGTGCCGTACGTGATGTCGCAAGCGTATGCCGCCTGCTTCTCTTCGTGCGACAAACTGTGCAGATTGACCCCAACCGTCAGGCCGAGGAACGTATATATTTGACCCATCTCGGCGCTGTCCCGCTGCGCCAAGTAATCATTGACCGTTACCACATGTACGCCTTTGCCCAGCAAAGCGTTCAAATAAACAGGAAGCGTCCCGACGAGCGTCTTCCCTTCGCCCGTTCTCATTTCCGCGATACGGCCTTCATGAAGCACCATACCGCCGATGAGCTGAACGTCGTAATGCCGTTTGCCGAGAACACGCTTCGCGGCTTCTCTCACTACCGCAAAAGCTTCCGGCAGCAAATCGTCCAGCTCTTCGCCTTGTTCCAATCTGTTTCTGAACTCTGCCGTCTTGCCTTTCAGCTCTTCGTCCGACAGCGGTTCAATCGTTGCTTCCAGCCCGTTGATATGGTCAACGGCTTTCAGCATCCTTTTAATTTCCCGTTCATTGGAATCACCAAAAATCTTCTTCACAAGTCCTAGCATCGGTGAACCCCTTTCCCTTGCATTCGTATCCTTAAATTGTACCAGTTTGGCGGTCCTGCCGCAACAAATGCAATGCGAATTTGGTTTTAATTCCTATTTCTTATTATTTTTTGGAAGCGTCGAAAGCATTCATCAGGAACTTCTCAACATTATCGCATGTATGCTTACTCCAGATCTAAATATCTCTTTATTACTTCTTTAATTTTTGCCTTTGTTTCATCCGACTCAATATTACCGCATTTCATACCTAATCGTTCTTTACTTATTGCTCTTATCTGGTGCGCCATAGCGATTGAATCTTTAGGCAGACCCGTTTCTTCTTCTTTTAAATAAACTTCAATGGGATATATGTTCCTGCCAGGTTTTACAGACGTTAATGAAATAACCGTTACAATCGGCAATGCCTGATTCACTTCTTCCACCGAAATGACAAGTACAGGTCTTCTGCCGGCTTGTTCTGACCCTTGAGTCGGATTTAAATCCGCCCAGAAAATTCCCCATTGATAGCTTACCATTCAGCAGTCCCCTTCGCCGCTTCATCATCTGCAGACTCAAAGGCTTTCATGCTTTCTTGCAAATCCTTCATAAACAAAGGATCTTTCGATGCCTGGGACATTTCCGCTTTCAACATCTCTTTTTCAATTTTTTTAGAATATTGTTCAAGCGCCTCTTTAACTCCGGCATTTACAGACGGTATAACATTCTCTTTAACAAAAAACTTATATTTCTCCACCAATTCAGGCGGCAGCGTAAAAGTTACATTTTTAGGTTTGGAAGTCTGCACTTAAATCACTCCTCTTATTGCACAATATTATTGCATAATATTATTGTATATGTTTTATGTTGTTTTTAAAATGCTTTTTGGCTCAAAAAGAGAAAAAGCCGATCAGACCGGACTTCACTTCACACTGACAGTGTTGTAAAGTCCTTCATCCGTACCGGCTCGCCTGCTTACCTCAATCTTCTTCTCGCTTCCCGGTTCAAACCGGATACCGCTTCTTCATACATCTCCGTCCAATTTCCCTCAAATCGCTTAAAAACCGCCGGATATTTCTTCTTAGCCCTGAGGATGCCCGCGGCAAACTCTTCTTTCATCGTCTTCATTTGAGCCAGCTGCCCCTGCGACAGTTGTGCTCTTATTTCGTCCAGCGTATCAAAATCCCTCAAGCCCTCATAAAACCATTCGATCGCATACAGTGCAACCAGCGGAAATAAATCCATATCTTCTTGCATGCGTTCGACTTCCTTCTTTACTTTCGCCAACTCCTGAACATCGCGGCGGGCTTCCCGAATCTCAGGCTGCTGCGGCTCAAAATAACAGGCTAAATCGGCGTATATTTCCGCTTCACGAAAGCGGTTGACGTCGTAGAAGCTTAGAAATTCCATCAATAGTGAGGCAGATACATACACTCGGTCTTCTTCCTCTTGAACGGATTTAAGGAATCTCTTTACGCGTGTCTGAACCTTGCCCCATAAATTCCATTTTTCCGCCTCCATCATCGAGTTGATCCAATCGATAAATTTCAGCAAATCCTCCGGTGTTTGAGATTGTTCGACAGGAATAGCCGCTTCTGCGAGCAGCCATGCTTCCTCAGCCCGATCCAAATTCACGTAAGAGAGTAATATATTTCTTCTTAAAATATCAATTTGTTCAGGATACGCTTCTTTCGCTTCCAGAAGCTCCTCAAGCGCCTCTTGCGCCCTATCCTCTTCCAGAAGAAGCTTTCCCTTCAGCGAGGCTACAATCGCCTTCTCTTCATCAGTCGAAGCCAGGTCGCGTCCCAGACTAAACTGATGTTGGAAAGTCACCTCGTCCCCTTTCATAAGAGAGGCTTCCCCCAGCCCCAGGCATACGGACAAATTATCCGGCGATATTCGCTGCGCCTGTCGGAATAGTTCAACCGCTTCGTCCCAGCGCTCCGATTCCATCTTTTCCATCGCTTCGTCTACAATATTCTCCAGATTGTCCCCATACTTGCGAAGCAAGTCATATTCTTTACGTTTGATGGGGTCTTTCAGAGTCTCATAGGCTCCGCGAATTTGTTGAAACTGTTCCGGGTGCGTTTCCGGAGGAAAAGCTTTAACCTTCTCGATATAAGCCTTTTTGATTGAAGCTTGAGTTGCATTGGCGCGAATTCCAAGAATTTTGTAGTAGTTTTCAATTTTCGTTTTCGCCTTCGCTTTCTTCCGCGCAGGCCGCTTGGTTGCTTCCATACGTGATTCCTCCTACATTTCCAAATCAATAAGAGCGTCTGTTGCTTGATCTACAGCTTGCTCCAAACGTTCGGCATTATCATCTTGCAAGGCTTGTTCGAGAGCAGCAACGATCTCCTGAGCTGCCGCACGGCCCGGCTCATCAAGTTTCAACTGCAAGGCTGCTGCACGATCCCTCAACGTGACAGCCTGATTGCGGAGCTCGGAAGGAGAGACGGTTTCATATTCGTCTACTTCCTCATCCAACTCACTGTCCGCCATCAAATCAAGCAGATCCCAATCTTCGTCGTCTTCATCGACCTCTGGTTCTGAGTCCGCGACGTCTTCAACCGTTGCACTCCAGAGGCTCTCCAGTTTAGACAAGCTCTCTTCATAGGCGGCCTGAGAATCGCGCTGCAAAGCGTCCTGCACGGAAACAGTCATTGCTTTCCCTGTGCTGACGCATTTGGAAGATACTTCGAGAATACCGTTCAAATTGTATCGGAATGTTACTTCAATTTCTTCATTCGCATTCCGGTTCTCCGGAATACCTTCCATGAGGTAGTCTCCCAAAGGATGGTTATGTTTCACCCATTCGTGTTCACCCTGATAAATCTCAATGGACACAGCGGTTTGGCCAGGGGCAGCCGTATAAAACCTCTCCGACCTCGTCACGGGAATCGTCGTATTGCGGGGAATGATGGGCACGAATCCGCCGGGCTTCATCCTCCCCAGCTTGCCCTCTTTTAACGCTGCAACTCCCATCGAGAACGGGGCGACATCGGTAGCAATAAGTCCGCTGCTTGACAAGGCCCCGGACTTGAGCCCAGCCTGAACGGCAGCTCCTAACGCTACGGCTTCATCGGGATTCACGTCAGCGCGCGGCTTTTTCCCAAAGTAGTCGGCAATCAGCTGATGCACCCGAGGTATCCGGGTAGAACCGCCTACCAGCAGTACGTGGTCAATATCCTTCCCGGACAACCCTGCATCGGCTACGACTTTGCGGACGCTGTCTAACGTTTCGGACAGCAAATCCTCAATGAGGCTTTCCAATTGTTCACGGCGAACTCGGACGAACAAGCCT
The DNA here is from genome assembly GCF_056120505.1 of Paenibacillus sp. sgz302164. NCBI lineage: Bacteria > Bacillati > Bacillota > Bacilli > Caryophanales > Paenibacillaceae > Paenibacillus > Paenibacillus sp. sgz302164. The sequence continues at coordinate 71,017 of NZ_JBVYOL010000018.1, forward strand.
ATTGGCTTGTTTTCCTTGATCGTGACCAACGGGAGCTCCACGTTCGATTCGGACTGCGCGGACAACTCCATCTTCACCCTCTCCGCTTCCTGTTTCAAAAGCGCTTTGGCGCGAATATCGAATCGAGGATCTACACCGTGCTGAGCGATCATTTGTTCCGCGAACCAATCCACAAGCCGCCAATCAAAGTCCTCGCCGCCAAGGTGGCGATTGCCCGCAGAAGCTTTCACCTCGAGAATGCCGCTCATCATCTCCACGACCGAGACATCGAACGTCCCGCCACCCAAGTCGTACACGAGAATGTGGCAGTCCTCATTCAGATTTTGCAGTCCGTAAGCCAGTGCGGCAGCCGTCGGTTCGTTAATAATCCGCTCCACCACGAATCCGGCTAATTCACCGGCCTCCTTCGTCGCTCTCCGCTGTTCATCCGTGAAATAAGCGGGAACCGTTATGACGGCTTCTTTTTCTCCGTCTCCATACAGAGCATCGGCAAAACCCTTAAGCTCTTTAAGAATCAAAGCGGAAATCTCTTGCGGCAGCAGCTCCCTGCTTGCCAAAGGAATACGTTCGCTTTCGCCCATCTTTCTTTTCACAGCAGCGATCGTACGATGAGGCATAGCGACGAGCGCATCGCGGGCATCCTTGCCGACGATTGCTTTCCCCGACAAATCAATCATAACAACCGAAGGAATGATGGTATCGCCTTGAGAGGAAGGAATGAGTTCCGGTTTTCCATTACGTATGTAAGCAATGGCTGAATTTGTTGTCCCCAGGTCGATTCCTACAATAGGGCGAAATCCGTTATTGGTATTAGGTTCTGTCATTGCGTATCTCCCTCTCTCACCGTTATTACTTGAGCCTTGCGCAGCAAACGGCCATCCGCATGAAGATAACCCCGCTTAATGACTTCAACAACTTCGTAAGCCACATACTGTCTGACCTGATCTTTGGCTCTCTGGATCAATTCGGCCACGGGTACGGTCTGTAACGATTCTGCATGCCGGGGATCAAAGCTCCGTCCACGCACATTGATTTCATTAACGCCTAACGTCGCAAGAACCGCGATGACCTGATCCGCCCAACTAATCATCAGTTGCTCCCACGCCGACTGTTCCTTACCATGTAGTTGGGCAATCGCGTAATCCAGTTCATCCAACCAACTGATCAGCGCCCCAATAGTTCTTTGTTCCTTATGCTCGAACTGCTTGATGACAGACTGGGCCTGCTCATAAGTGGATTGCCAGCCTAGCAGTCCATCCACATTTTCGGACAATCGCTCCACTTTCCCCAAGACATCCTGGCTCGTTTTATATTGCAAGCGAGTCAGCTTATTCAATTGGTCACCCAACTCAGTTACCCGGGTATGGAGGTTTTCCATTAGCGGATCTTCCTGCTTCCTATTCCAAAACTTCCAGCTCATTTCCTGATTCTCCTCTATACACATAATGCCTTCATTATACCATCTTGACTAATGGAAAAAAGCCTGATCCGGCCGCGGCCGAACCAAGCTTCAATTCATATTTGTATGGTATGAGTTCAATTATTGGGCCGGCTCGATTAAGCCGTATTTGCCGTCGTTGCGCTTATACACCACATTCACTTGATCCGTATCCATGTTGGAAAATACAAAGAAGCTGTGACCCACCATGTTCATCTGCAGGATGGCTTCCTCGACATCCATCGGTTTCAGCGTGAAGCGCTTGTTGCGAACCAGTTCAAAATCGTCTTCTTCGTCCACATAAGCCGACGACGTATCGACTTTAAACAAATCCCGCTTACCGCCTTCCTGGCGAATTTGCCGGTTGGCTTTCGTCTTGTGCTTGCGAATTTGACGTTCCAGTTTGTCTACAACCAGATCAATCGATGCATACATATCGTTATTCCGTTCCTCTGCCCGCAGCAGCACGCCTGATAGCGGGATCGTCACTTCAACCGCCTGATAACCTTTCAGAACGCTTAAAGTCACATACACATCGGAGGTAAGGGGAGCTTCAAAATACCTTTCTAGCCTTCTCAATTTCTTCTCGACGTAGTCCCTGAGGGCATCAGTTACTTCAAGGTTTTGTCCACGAATGCTAAAATTCATTGTGCATCTCTCCCTTCTACTACATTATACTACATTCCAGCCCATCTTTAAAATTCCTTCATATTTCGCTCTTGTTTTATTTTTATACAAAATATTACTCAGATGAGAGACATCAGGGAACCGACCAAAAACGCCGAGTCATGCTGATTCGGCGTTTGCGGGAAGGAAACTTTTCAAGTGCAAAAAAAGCCCTCAATCCTTTTGGAAAGAGGGCTTTATCGATTAATAGCATATTCTTTTACGGAGTCGTAACCGTGTATTCGCTAACTTCATAAGTCAAAATCTTATTAAAAATCACATAATCTTTCCTGCTACTGAAAGGCCCCTTGTTGTTATCATGCTTATTAATTGCATAAGATGCTGTGCCTGTTCCAGCAGATTTAGCTTCAAACCAAGAAATGAAAGCATTTACTTCTTTCATGGATAGATCGAACTCTTTTTCAAGACCAGTGTCTAGTGTGATTGTTAGAATAGCTCTTCTGTTATCATTGCTCGGAGGCACTTGTCCACCAGAAACTGTGAGTTTTTCCACGCTACCTGTGGCTGAAAGAGATGTGGTACTTCCACCAATAACGTAAAAATTCCCGTTTATATTTGCTGATCCATGAAGATATCTTGCATTAACCACACTTGGTTCTGTTGACCAAGTATTTGTCTCTAAATTATATGCCTCAACTGTATTTACTACTCCTGAAGCATTTGCTCCGCCTATTGCATATATTTTCCCTGCATAAACCTCCGCACTAAGAGCGCTTCTAGGAGTAGGCATATAAGATTGTGTACTCCATTTATCATTTATTGGATCATACTTTTGCATAATAGAGTAAATGGCACTAGCTTGATTATTTTTTCCACCGACTAAGTAAACACTATCACTTACTACAACTGCAGCTGCTCCGGTGTTTACCAATGGCATTTTAGACTTATATGTCCAAGTCTCAGAGACAGGATCATACACAGCTACTCTGTCAATCGAAGTATATGTATTCCCATAACCACCAAAAATATAAATTTTATCATTATACACAGCGGAGGCTGCTGCACCTAATACAAAAGGCATGTCTGCTTTCTTTGTCCAAGTGTCAGTAGTAGGGTCATAGACTTCAACTGTGCTAAGTGCTTCTCCACCACTCCATGATTGTAAATTTCCCGTATATCCACCCATTATATATATTTTATTATTTATAACTGCTTTAACTGCATAACCTCGGGCTTTCGACATACTTGTCTTTATAGACCATGTATTTTTAGTTGGATCGTATACCTGTACATCTGAGTATGCAGTAGATCCATTTGCACCACCTATTGAGTATATTAATCCATTTACTTGAACGACCATTGACCCTGTCCTTGGATTGGTCATTTCCTTTTGCTCAACCCAAGTCTGTTCAGAAGCAAAAACAGAGGAAATAGGAGCTACTAGGAAAATCATCATAGTTAACAGAATAATCGAAACAAGTTTTTTCAATACAATCTCTCCTTTATTTACTTATTCGATCATAATCATACATTTATTATAAAATCTTGTCTAAACATATGGTGGAATATTTTGAAAATTTTATTTTTTTAAATCAAACAACCAAATATTTAAAATTTTTCATGTGAAAGCAAAAAAAAGCTGCAGCGGAATAAGCGTGCAACGAAGGCTTTTGGCCTCTGTTTATCAAAGTAATGAAAAATCATTCTTAGATGAACAGGGGTTTCTTTATGCGTCCTAAAAATAGATTATTCCTGAAAAAAACATATACTTTCGTCACGAAATGTCCAACTGTCCACATTGTGAATCAAAAATAGTTCGAGCCCCTACTGTTCGAAAAAAAAATTGCTACACTTCAAGGGGTCATCTTCGCTTGGAGTATGTCCTACCGCTGCCCAAATTCGCAATGCACTCATTCAGAAGCCCTCCGATGAACTGAATCGCCGCGGCGTCAAAACGACCGATCGTAACAGTGCTGGAATAGCAGATTAAATAAAAATGTACTTCGTAGAAGGTTCAGAAAAGATCCTGTAAAGTACCTTTAAGAAATTGAAAACAAGCATAGTATGCTGGTTATTCCGCTATAGAAAAAAAGGCTGAGGATTTTATCCTCAACCTTTTTTACGGTCAGCCCCATGCATCCACAGGGCTTCATTTCTGTTTGTATTCAAGCGGCTCTCTCAGCCGGATGATTAAAGTTTTGTCACGTTTGCTGCTTGCGGGCCGCGTGCGCCTTCTACAATATCAAACTCTACGGATTGACCTTCTTCTAAAGTTTTGAACCCATCGGATTGGATAGCGGAGAAATGTACGAATACGTCTCCACCGTCTTCGCGTTCAATGAAGCCATAGCCTTTTTCTGCGTTAAACCATTTAACTTTACCTTGCATTGCAGCACAATCCCTTCATTTTCAAATAAATGTAAGCCCTTACTTAACGAATATACCACTCGATAGATTGACATGTCAATTTATATGTACAAAATTTTTAGAAAATTCGCGTATTCACATTTCCTTAACATCGAATTTTGTCGTGAAAGCTTGTTTTCATTAGTTATTCACAAAATTATACACATTATCCACAGGTTCGTGATGAGGTTATTCACAACAAATTGGCATGAGCCGGATGAGTTGTGCACAATGAAATCACACTACTACATCGGGACATTTCTTTACCCACAGATCTTGTTTAAGTGTGTCAAATCGCTCTCTGTATGATATACAGAATTAATGCCGCGATACCTTTAGTGACCCATAAAAAATAAAGCCTCAAGGAATATTGATCCCTGAAGGCTTTAATTAGAGCCATTTCGTTTTCCTAGCCTGGATTTTACTTGCTCTGATAGATATCCATAATACGCTTATTGAGATCGCCGCATAAGGTTGGCCAGTAAAATTCCTCATAAGCATAATCTTGAATATGTTCGCACGTCCACTTTAGCTTTACCTTATTTTCACAGCTCATGACCAATGCTTCAGCCAGCTTAACGACGCTATCTACAGGGAAAATCTTCCCGTACATCTCGTTATTTGTAATATCCCGGCTTGCAGGAAGGTCAGAAGCCACTATAAAGCAACCATTCTTCGCAGCTTCCGGAAAAACTAATGGAAAGCCTTCGTCCCTGGACGGCAGACAGAACACTTTAGCTTTTCGATAAACATGCTCAAGCCGATCCCGATCCGATATAGGACCCACAAATTCGATTCGGTCCCTCAGATCTGGATTTCGTAAGAAAAATTGATCTATATAGCTCTGGAACTTGGGCTCTATTCCTCCAACTAATTGAAGCTTCCAATCGGGCAAAGACCCCCTAGCCATCTGAAAAGATTCCAGCAATAATTCTGTTGCTTTTTGAGGCGTTCCCAACCGTCCGACAGTTAGAATAGTATTATCTTTATATTCATAAGGAATTTTTTCACGAATTCCATTATCGTAGAAGCCATTAGCGGAATGCACAATAGGCACAGGCCAAGCAGCGTTGATTTTCTCTTTGATGGACCTGCTTTCCACTGTAATTATGTCGCACAGTTTTAATAATCTAAAAACGTCATCGTTAAATTTCTCATGCACAATTCCAGATGGGGCGTCTAGTTTTAATAACACAATCCCTTTAGGATTTAAATGCTTATACAACGCAATCCATTTTAACGAATACTCCGTCAAGTGATAAACTTGCAATACATCTATATTCCTGGCTTGTTCATTAATATAAATAAGGCCGTTTGTAGCGAAGTTATCAGTTATCTTCCCTACCAGTTCCGTGCGAATCGTCTTTGATATATTCGGTTCATAACACGCAATCCAAGCCTCATAATGATAATGCTTCTGTAAGATGTAAGGAATCATTCCTACATCTTTTGTGAGGTGAAAATCTTGCGCATCCGGGAACAAAGTGCAAAAATTTAAAGTTGTTTTCATTTTTAATTTTACTCCAGATTAAGTGATGGTATCCATGAGAAGATCACTTTCATGAGAAAATTGGAGGCATTTTTTCCTTTGGTACTGCAAACAATATTGTTTCAAAGCTAAGTATTGTACTATGATTCAATAAGTAAATGTAGTCTTCACAAAGTTGAGCAATAAACTCAGGTACATCTTGAAAATCACTTATTTGATGATATAGTGAAATAGCGAGAGTAGGGCGGAATTTGCTAATGGTGTTAACTGCCCCTTGCAGAGCTTTCATTTCAGCGCCTTCAACATCCATTTTTATGAAATCCACTTGTTCCAATCCATATTTAATTACCAAATCATCAATAGTCAAAGTTTGAACCGTTTGATCACTATTACCAAACGGTTCCATACTAACAAGGCTTGCGCCCCCACGGTCCACATAGTAAGCGGATTGATTGGATTCATTCCATACTGGATTCGGAACAACAGTGATTCGATTCTTTAGTTCGGGGTTCAAATCTAAATTACGATAAAGAATGTTCAAATTACTCGGAATAAACTCCATGGTGTAGACTTTTCCGCGTTGTCCGACTTCGTTCGCAAAGTACAACGCTGTGTCTCCCCAACAGCCCCCGCAATCAATGACAATATCATCCTCCAGCGCTTTGATATGCATTGAGGAGCTATGATGTTCATACTGTTTCGTCACAAAAATATGATGAATTCCGGGCGCAGCATTATACATCTGTATAGGAATACCTACGCTGTTTAAATTATAAATCTGTAAATACAATTTTTCATAAGCAGTAATTAACGTGTCTTGGGAAACAACCCAACCTCTGATCTTCTTTCTCTGTTCCCAGTATTTTGTATTATTTAGTGGAAGTTGAAGCTTCTGATTGCCTAAAATACGAAAAGTTAACACTTTTAAAAGTAAGTTTTTGGAATTTTCGTCGTGTAGAAGATTGAAGAGTCGAGATAAACCCTCGATATGTTTTGCAATAGCTTTACGTTCAGAAAGGACATCAATAATTTGAACATTCTGAATGGGGTGCTTCATCAAGTCCATGTACTCAATATCAACATTGTATTTATAATGATTAGGAAAATTCGAGTACACCTCTTTAAGCAATAAATATAAAAACGAATCAGGTTCCCTGTTTGTCTCCCATGCATCCGATAATTGGTACTTTCTTTCAACTTCTTCGAGATACTTATTTAAATCTGGAACTAACTCGGGTTTTTGAGAATAGTCGATTGCTATCGATAACATGTACTTAGCTTGCGAATCCTTACCTGCTTGAAACAAAATAAAAGCTAAATTGAATACCAAATCTGAGTCTATCGGATTCAACAGTAATCCAATTTCCGCGACTTCTTCCGCCTTTGCCAAATCATTTAAATGGAAAAATAGTGTCGACTTAATAGAGTAGATTTCAGGATCATTTAACACAACACGTTCTAATTCCTCAATGAGGCGCATGGATTCATTCAAATGTCCCCTTTGAATAAGCTCCGTAATCCTTTGTTTTATAGTGATTAATTGCTGATTAATATCTTGCATCTCGCCACGCCCCAACTAATTAAAGTTATAAAGATTACTACCAATCATCTTAGAGGACACATGCTACTTATTGTAGAATGCATATATGCAATCAATAACTTTATCAATATCTTGTTCCAGCATATTATAATATAATGGCAATCTAATTATTCTGTTGCTTTCACTAGTAGTAAATTGATCCGTATCTGAGAATTCCCCATATTTTTGCCCTACTTCAGTTGTGTGTAGAGGCACATAATGGAAAACCGCCGCAACTCCTCGATCTTTTAAAAATTGTATCAAGTTGCTCCTTTCTTCCAAATTCCGGGCTTTTATATAGAACATATGAGCATTGTGCTTACAATAAGCGGGGACGGTAGGTAGTGATAGGATCTCCAAATCATATAGTGGCTTTAGCTGAACAAAATATCTATTCCAAATAGAGAGACGGTTATCATTAATTTCCTCAGCTTTTTCCAACTGACCGAATAAAAAAGCAGCGTTCAGTTCGCTTGGAAGATACGAAGAACCTATATCAACCCATGTATATTTATCTATCTGTCCCCTAAAAAAACGTGACCGATTGGTTCCTTTTTCTCTTATAATTTCTGCTCGCTCATAAAGTGATTGTTCTTGGAATAGGATCGCTCCGCCTTCTCCACATTGCAAGTTTTTTGTTTCGTGAAAGCTGAAACAACCCATGTGGCCAATGGTCCCCAAATATTGACCCTTATATTGGCCCATGATGCCTTGAGCAGCGTCTTCTATCACCATTAGTTTATATTTTTCAGCCAAATGCATGATCGTGTCCATCTCACATGAGACGCCTGCGTAATGGACCGGAATGATTGCCTTTGTTTTTTTTGTAATGGCTTGCTCAATTAAATTTTCATTCATATTAAGGGTGTCAGGGCGTATGTCTACAAATTTTATTCGCGCCCCTCGTAAAACAAAAGCATTAGCCGTTGAAACAAAGGTATAAGAGGGCATAATAACTTCATCCCCAGGTTCTATGTCAGCCAATAAGGCCCCCATTTCAAGCGCATGTGTACACGAAGTTGTTAACAATGTCTTATGCGAGCCAAACTTATGTTCAAGAATCCCGCTGGCCATTTTTGTAAAGTATCCATCCCCCGATAATTTTCGGTTTTCAATGGCTTTTTTTATGTATTTTTCCTCGTTTCCCGTCACTGCAGGGACGTTAAAAGGAATCATAATTGTCTCCATCCCCAAATAAAATTTGCTGCATCCGGACCTGTGTGGAATAATAAATCTAATATCGTTACGTAGTGGTCAAAAGGTGGATGTATCTGAGGGTATACAGGGTATCCTGTATAATTCTTATAGATTAACTCTATCCCATTGTCAAAAAATGTTTGATCTGTTATATAGGTTTTTGCAGCAGGACCGGACACATAGACATCCGATTCAACAAGCTTTAATAAATTGATAAGTCGATCAAGCTTTGCGCCTTTTAAATTGTACTCTCGAGAATCTGAGAATTCAGTCTTGCACCCTAGGAAATCTTTTGAAATGACCTTTATAAGATATTGATTTAATTCCGATAAATTCATCCACTCTTTTTCCAGGTACACATTTTCAAGAAAATCTTTATATCTTTTGAAGAATGGAGCTCTAGAATAGTTAGCCTTAATAGTATAAAAATGTTTTTGGGCCCATCGTTTATTTTCGAGCGTAATTTCACATATCAATTTATCATTATGAGAACCGATTGGGATAGTTAACCATTGAGAACCTTGCTGTGACTTTATTTTATTACGGTTTCTCCAGTCGTTCTTGGTATATTGCACATCATCATAAAAAATAAATAGATCAACGTCGTTGATTATGTCAAAATATCCTTTCCAAGGAATATAATTTGATTGGATTATTGCAATTTTTCTCATAATACACCTATTATTTATAATGAATTTGGGAGATTCGGCCCCCGATTCGAGTTCCAGCATATAAATTGCTATAGTAATACGAATCGAACCCGGATTTTTCCATATTGTCAGCAATTAAATCGACATCGTATTCGACCCTTTTTAAATAAATTTTTCCATATTCGAATATTGCATACGCTGCTCTCCAATCACCATCTCTTGGTTGCCCAACAGACCCTGGATTACAATAAATTTTATCGCCCAATTCCGCCAACACTTGCACATGAGTATGACCAGAAAAAAAATAGGTTTCTTTTTTATCGGCAAAGTATTCAATTCTTAGTTCATATAAGTACTCATCCAATGAATCATTCCAGCCTCCATGCACCATGCTGATATCATTATGAGCAATATGTTCAACTGCATTCGTCAACCATTGTAAATTTTCATTTGTTATATTCGATCTTTGGAAATCCAGGCACCTATTAGCACTATTGGAACGAGGGCAGGGCGAATTATGAGCTAAATAATAATCATGATTACCCATCAGATTCACAACGTTACGATCCCGCAATAAATCAATACATTCATTAACCATGCAATAATACCCTGCAACATCGCCTAAAGAAATAATTTTCTTGCATTGCAAATGATCAATCTCATTCATTACGGCCTTTAATGCAGGGTAATTTCCGTGTATATCCGAAATAATCGCTAACATAGTGTTATCCTATCTTCAATATATCTTTGAGCGGAACCGTTTTTGATTTCCCGAATCGCAGGTATTTTACCTTCCAAGTAGAATTCAATACTCATCTCTGCTTCATTGAAACCGAAAGCACTTCTTAACGAAGTTGACGATGAAATTCTAGGATTAATTTCCAAAAGCAAAAATATCCCTGCTTTTTTTCTAAATTGGAAATTTGTCGGTCCTATTGGTTGGAAGACCTGACTTAAGCGCTTTACAAGATTTTCGAGTTCACTAATATGGCAAACTTTAGCCTTAGAAGTAGCTCCTTCACCACTTAATTTTCTCTGCAGTGTTATTTGCTGACAGATTGTTCCATCCCCTAAGCCGAAAGCACCAACAGTATATTCCTCTTCTTCGCTTCCAACAATCTCCTGAACCATAAAGTCATCTCTCAATTTATTCTTCCAAAAAGTAAATTCGTAATCTGAATATACTCTTTGTATTCCCTTTGAAGCGTAAGATCGCCTTGGTTTCACTAGCATAGGCACATTCAATTTTTCCGATAATTCAGTAAATTCACCTTCGACGTAGGAATTAATAACATCAAATTCATTTTGAATTAATTTTTGATGTGTTAACCATTTATCCGATGCTATATCTATTAACTCAAATCGGTTTAATACAATTTTAACATTCAAACCTTCGAATTTATCGAATTCTTTTGCTAAACGAAAACCATCTTGCTCAATACCTGGTATAATTAAATCAATCTTGTATTTTTTTACTATTTTTTCAATAAATATAGGATATTCTGGGGCATTTGCTGGAACAGCTTTTTCAAAAAAATCGCACCATTGTTGCCCAACTGCGTCTTCATAGATATCCATGCCTACGATGTTCACAGAGTACTTGGAATTTCTTAAAGATTTTATAATTCCGTATCCTATAATTGCTCCAACCCCTGTAACTAATACATTAAACATTGGTTATCCCTCCATTTCGAAAGTGTTCCTTAATCAACGTCAATCCAGCCCTCATATCAGTTTGAGGTTCATAATGTATCTGTTGATATAGGTCTATATCGTCAGGAATAAAAATTTCGGGAATACTAGGTTTATCTTCTAAAAATTTTACTGATCCAGTACCCTCAAAAATTTCCAATGCAAGTTCGGCGATTGTGCTTAATTTATAATTTTGAGGATATATACATGGGTATACTCCAATTATTTTGTTTTCAACAACCCGCTCAATAATTTCTACTAAATCACTTACGTATAGATAATTTCTAACCACATCTTTTTTTCCGAAGATCTCAATGTCATTTCCTTGCTGGGCACAATTAACAAAGTGATAGAGTAGCTTTTGATGTTTTTGAGCCTCCCCCATTTCATCATAGATTTGAGAAGGCAATAAAGCCGTATAGCGAATGCCCTGATTTTTGCAAATAAATTGCAAATTCTCATGTCCATGTTTTTTCGAAAGCCCATAAGAACCGAAATATTCATTTTCAACACAATCATAAGCAGAGAGGCTAGATATATATACGATCTGATCGCACCCAATTTTAGAGGCTAATAATCCAACTTTTAAAGATCCTACAGAATTTATTATTTCATTTGTTATTGTTTCTTCACCTGTATTTCCTAAAAAACTGGCAGCACAATGAACAATTACGTCTACTTTTTCTAATAAAGAATAATTATTTAATAAACTAATCTCAGTTTCATTTAAATCAATAAAAACATCTGAACGGTCACTTCGACCACATGTAATTACTTCATGTTTAATGCAAAGTGCATCGTTTAATCGTCTGCCTATCATAGATGTGTGACCGACAATCATGATTCTCATATTCTTATTCCACCTTTAGTTCCATAAGAATACCCACGCTCAATTCCGGATAATCAATTCCGGCTTCCAGCATAGCATGCAACACTTCTCTCGATAAACCGAGCTGCACAATTTGACTTGTGGTAATAGGTTTTAACAAAAGACCTTCAACAGTTTTAACTTTGAACCCTGTATTCTCGACAAGCTCCGTTAAAGTTTTGACACTGAAAAGCCTTTGGTGTCCTAGCGCTTTATCAGCCTCAGACAGGGCTGTTAAATCGCTAATCATTCCAGCAAAATAACCAATTCGTTTATTCAAAGCCTCATAATTAGGAACACTGACAAAAATAGATCCATCCGGTTTTAAAAATTGTTTATATTTCTTCAATATCAATTCGGGATCATCAACATGCTCCAATATGAAGCCCATTACAATAACATCAAACTTTTCCGTTGTGTCAAATTCTTCAAAGTATGAATGTAAAATGTGTACATTCTGCTTTCCATGTTTCTCGTGGAATTTTTTTATAATCTCTGTTGACCCTTCGATAACTAGATAGCGCTCGAAATGTTTACAAAACTGTACAGTCGCATAGCCATGCCCGACACCAAGCTCTAGTAGGCTCTTCTTTCCTTCCACTAGATTTAAAATTCTACCAGGATACCAATTTATAATTAGGTCATTATCAAGAGCATATAAGAAGGTATCTTCATATGCCTCTGCATATTTATCCAATTGATTTGTCATTATATACTCCCAATATATAGAATATTACTTTCATTTGTTTACGGACTTAGAACCGGCTTTCTAGGCCGGGCGTTTATTGAAAACAAACTATCCTTTCAGGTTCGTTCACGCGAAAAGCGATGTTCCACCCGCATAACTTTCCCTTAATTCCCATTTCATTTAACAAGAACAAAACGTAAATATTTATAAAGATCATCGCTCAGCGGAGAGATTGATCTTAGATACTCATCAACTGATTGCGCATCTTCAAAGGATTGACCATGCATAACCGAACCTTGACCAAGAAACCATTGAAATGAAATTTCACATTCGCTGAATCCTATTTGCATAGCATCCTGTTTAAACTGATAGGGCTCAATACCACCTAAAATATTTTTTATATATTCCGCTTTATTGAATGTATCTTTGTTGATTCCGTATTCCTTTTCTACCTTTACATCTGTATATAATACCGATGCAACTTCTTTTACAACAATATCTGACAATCCGGATTTAACATCTGATTTATCAAGCCTATTTATTTTTTCCCAAAATAATTTATTTGGCTCTAAATCAACATAAAAAATACCTCCCGGTCTCAACACTCGATAAGCTTCCTTCAAAATCGCAACATAATCCTCAACATGATGTATAAAAGAATACGCTGTAACCATATCAAAATATTCTGCTTTGAATGGAACTGCATCAGCTGATGTATTATGCAGCGTTATGTTGCCATTCGATGTATCGACTTTATCCAGCATAGCTTGCGTAACATCAACGCCATGAATCTCTTTAAACAAATCCTTTGCAAGGTCAATTATAAATCCGGTTCCACATCCCATATCCAAAAGCTTTGCCGCATTTTCAGGCCGTAGCTGTATTAAGTTATTTCTAACCTTAGCTTTATTCTCTGGTTTAAAATGAGGCTCTGTATGATAGGTATCGGCAACAATTGTATGAACCTCAATATTTGCATTAATAATCTCTGAACTCATCCTGATCTCCCCTTCTACGCATAACTATTCTTGATTTGGTTTATATAGACGATCTTCATCTCGAACAAAAAATTGTTCCATGCTCGTTGGCAATCTAGTATCAAAGCCGATGATTCTACGTGCTTGTGAGTTTAACTGATCAGATATGGCTTCTGGAATACACCGCACCCAATCCATCCTTTGTTTCATATATGGCCGACAAGCATTCATTGTTAATGAATGCCTCCAATTGTCTGTCTTATTTACCCCCGCACGGTGCCATACTCTCGCATTAATAACAATTATCGAACCTTTTGAACAAGTCAACTGTTCACAGTTTTTTTCAAAGTACTCCTCGGTAGGTACTGCAGTGCTATTATGTGATCCTGCTAGAACTTTTGTTGCGCCATTTTCAACCGTAAAATCATCTAATATCCACATGACTCCAACATTCGTCGCGTAATTTGGAATATGTCTCGGACAATCTACATGCAATCTACTTCCATAATTATCACCATGTGGAGGTAAAGAGGATGAAGTATAAGCGTACATAATCCAGTATTCCCCAAGAACAGCCCCCATTAACTTTTGCAGCCTTGTATCCTCTAATAATTTTCCAAAAGCCAGATCCTGACAAAGCAGATCATGAATTAGATATTTATCTAAAATACTACGTTCAGTACCAGCGGGCTTGTATTCCTGAATAGCCTTCATTAGCCTTTCTTTTAAGATTTCACATGAATTGTGATCTAAAAAATTTTCAAATACACTGTATCCTTTAATTTGCATATTGTATTGGTGTTCCTCTAACATCGAAGCAGAGATATCATTTAAATTCATCCTATTTTCCTCCAATTTTTTATAAAAATACGTTTTGCTTAATTATTCGGTAAGGAAATAAACTCTTTCACTGCTTGAACAATATAATCTTCTAGATTATTTTGGATAATAACATGGGACATGTTCAAATTGCTATAAAATTCTACGATGTGCAAACATGTTGCGATGTATTTAGACAAGCTCATTCTATAATCTTTCGGATCATTTAAGAAACCATCTTTCCGGGCATCTTGAAAAAGATTGTACCAATTAGAAATATTATAATAATAATAATTAGGATTATCTTGAGCTTGATCGCTGTGTCGACGGAAATAGCTTAGCGGTTCCGCAATATAAACCCCTTTCCCTTGAGCAAGGAGTTCAATCCACACAGCCAGATCGATAAGACAATTGTACCAATGATCCGTATCTTTGTATGTACCATAGTATTGAATATTACTTTTCCTAAACAAAACAGTTGTGGGCTCGCCAATAAGATTAATCATGTTTCTCAGAACATAATTTCCCAATTCTTTGCCGTCAATAATTGTATCCGTGTTAAATAATTTGGCATTATAAGCTTTCTGAGGAAGAGGTCGTCCATTTTCATCAATTATTTCTCTGTATGAAGTCACTAAGGTTATGCTAGGATCCGCTAAATAATACTCTATCATGCGTTCTATCTTCTCAGGATGAAATAAATCGTCATCCATTAAAAAATTTACATACTCTCCTTTAGCAAGTTTAAAACATTGAATAAAATTTTCCCTTTGTAACGAGGGTTCGTTTTTAATGTAAATAATATGCTTATGATTTTGCAGATAAGGCTGTAGCATTTCCTTTACTTCATCATTCGTGCTGTCGTCACTAATAATTATTTCTATATTTCTATAGGTCTGATTTAACACGCTTTGCAAAGCCAATTCTAAATAATGCGGCCTATTGTACGCGGGAATCAATACGCTGACCAGAGGCTGCTCCTGCTTAATAGCCTCCTCTATTTCTTCCAGTTTCTCATGCAGTAGCCGATAGTAGTCTCGGCTCTCTTGATAAAGCTCCCCCACCCTGTCTTCCTCATTCAATTGCCGCTCAATCTGGTTAAAATAACGGATAGCGTTGCTTATAGCTTTATGATAGTTTTCTTTGTCGGCAAAGAAACCCTTGTAGGGGCTCTCCAGCACTTGATGAGCAAGATCGCATAGTCCGCCGATGAGCATTTTTTTCGATTGAAGTTGCTGCTCTCCATGTTTACGGTAATAGCTGAGTGTCTCTGCGATATATACGGTTTTGCCTTTAGCTTGCAGGTTGCCCCATGAGGCCATGTCTACGTTACATATATATTTTCTGCCGCGGAAACACCCGAAAGGTTCTTCCAAGTCTTGCTTTCGAAACAAAACAGTTGTCGGCTCACCGATAAAATTTAATACTTGGCCCAGCATCAGTTCCCCGGCCTCGATTCCATTTATAACGGTATCTGTATCAAAAAGACGAGCGGTAGCTTGAAGCTGCCCTGCGTATTTGCCACTATCGTCAATTAATTGCCTATGTGAGGTAACGAGCGTGATCTCCTGTTCGGTATCTTCAATAAAATACTGCATCATCTTCTCGATTTTGGAAGGATGGAACAAATCGTCATCCATCAAAAAGTTTACAAACTGCCCTTTGGCCAGTTCCATACATTGAAGATCGTTATCAAACTGACCGAGATTGGCAGGATTCTTAAAATAACGGATTTGCTTGAATTTTTGCAAGTAAGGTTGAATAATTTTACTCGTTTCGTCATTGGTGCTATCGTCACACACGATAATCTCAATATTTCTATAGGTTTGTTGAAGAACACTCTGCAAAGCTAGTTCAAAATAGTAAGGTCTATTATAGGTCGGAATCATAACGCTTACTAACGGGTACAAAACACGCGCGTACTCTCCCAATAAGGTTTCTTTATCCTTTTCCCATCGCGACTGTGGAATGACAGGCTGCTCAGAGATGCACCACGGCGTACTTTGTCTGGCAACCCCCACTTCAAATCCAGCTTGCTTGAATTCCAGCGATTGAGACAGGTCAAAGCACTGATCTCCGTTGAACAAGTCTTCTCTCCAAGGCAGATCATACTGCGTTATCATCAAAAAACCATCGACCGCTTGTACTTCAACATAATCAAAGGGCACACCGCTATGTGAAACCAAGCTCATTTTATGATCGACATATTTATACATCATGCCATAAGGATTTTTGAACTCGTACGGGGATCCTGTCACTGAAATTTGGCCGCCTACCATGCCTAACATACCGAGAGACGGATGCTTTTGAAACAGCCCCACTACATCGCATATAAAACTTTTGTTCACAATGAAGGCCGATTCATGCACATAAACTTTATATTTAGCATCAGAACTACTCATCGCTTGATTGTATCCTGCTGCGATCCCGGCGGACTCCTTAACGGCAATAACCTCTACTTCAAAATCTTTAGGTATAACTAAAGAACTCAAGTACTTTAAAGACTCTTCGTAGTAATGTTCATTACTAATAGAGTAAATAAAGCAAATTTTAGTATTGTTCATGGAGAAGTCCCCTTCTTATTAAGTCAATCGTTTCAATGATTCCATCATCTTTCTCAACGATTTGCTCCAGGTAATGCAAAGCGCTTGCATGTTCACCTAGTTGATGCAGGAACATCCCAAGATTGTATAAAGCTGCTGGATTAGCAGGGTTCCACGCTAGCGATTGATTAAACAAAGGTATGACCATATCGTACAACTCGTGCTGAGCGCATACACAGCCCAACTGATTCAGCAGTTCTGCTTTATGAATAATATCCGTTTCGACCGTCTGAATGATCTCCTCAACTTGAATCTGACCATTCTGCATCACTCCAATAAACTGTTGTACAGCTTCTTCTTCATCTATATTAAATTCGATTCTTCTAAGAATATGTTTAATGGAATCCCCTTGGCTCGCTGCTTTCCTGAGTTCCAATTGAATATGTTGAAGTAAATCTTGCAGCTCTTCGTCTGGTTGACGAATCTCGTTTAAATAGCTTAAAGCAGTTTCAGACTCGCCATATCTGTAAAGGATATATCCCAGGTTGTATAACGTCGTTTCATCGCTGCTATTGAGCGCATGCGCCTGATGCAAGTAAGGCAGCACCTGCTCATGATAGCCCTGCTCATAGTGAAGAATGGCGATTTGATTCAGCAATTCGCTTGGATTGCTCGCCGTTTGCAGCAGCGTATCTATAACTTCGGAAGCATCGAACACTGCCAGCTTTTGAATTGCCGCATTCCTGGAAGTTTCGTTCAGCAAGTCCCCCAAAACCTCGGCAATGGCTCTATTCCCGATTGCTTTGACGCCAGCCCTAATCAAAAAAAACTCGATCTCATAGGCTGTGCTTGAAGGGGCTTGCGCCAGCTCCGCCAACTTTGCAATAAAACTCTGATCGTGCGCCCCCATTCTGGCCGAAGGAACTCCTGTAATACCAACATCTGTGAAACCAGCTTCATCGAACGCACGGTTAATTTCACCAAGATTGTAAAAGCCTCTTTGTTCTTTGCCGATATTTCCGGTAATGAAGCTCTTGACGGCTCGATAATGAAGAATATTAGGAACAGCCATGAGCAGCTTGCCATCCTCTTTCAAAAGCTTCCGGTAACCACTCAGTTTGTTGTGCGCATGGTCGGCCAACAACGTTCTATCCGAAAATAGTATATAATCGAAATAGTTTTCTTCAAACCTCAATTCATCTGGGCTGCTTATTTCTGCAAAATGGCCCGCTATTTGCTTGCAGACAGTATTGGTTTCCACTCCGTGAAGCTCTGCGTGAGGGTACATATGCTTGATTCGAAGCAACGTTCCGCCGCAAAGGCATCCTACATCCAAAACTCTGATTGCTTGATCCCAAGGTTTAACCAGCAGCGTGACCAAATCTTCTCGGATGATGTTGGAAGTATCGGCATCAAAATTCCATTTGTCCAGAAATTTCTCCCGGTTTGTCATCAATAATTGCACAAACCTGGAGTTGTCTTCTTTAAAAGAGGTGCTGCCATAATGATGGATAAATGTATCTCTGCAAACCATCAGTTTGTAGCCGGCGAGTACAATGCGTACGGAGTAATCGTCATCTTCATAATTTCCCGGGGTGAATCGTTCGTCCAACAGGCCGATTTCTTCCACAACTGAAGTTTTAATTAACATGCAAAAACCTACGAGTTTAAGGCATTCCTCCCATTTAGAGGAGTCGGAAACGTTATGCATAGCTGCAAAACCTTGCATCTCATCCAATGTTCCGTATGTCGTCGGAATTTTTTGATAGTATGAAATATTATTCGTGACTACGCCAACGGCCCCCACATCGTCCTTGCTGTATAAACACGCCAACATGTTGTCGAGCCAATTGGAAGTTACGATGGTATCGTTATTCAGTAATAAAATATTATCTCCGGAAGCTATCTCTATCCCTTGATTGCATGCTTTGGGGAAACCGAGGTTCTCCTGATTGGCAATTAAACGAATGTCGTTTTGTTGGGAAAGCCATGCAACAGTTTGATCGGTGGAATAATTGTCCACAACAATGATTTCGTAAGAGCCTGGTTGCGTATAAGTTCTGATACTTTCAATACATTGTTTTGTATAGTCCAACTTGTTATAAGTGGCTATTACGATACTTGTTTTCAAAGGAACTCCCCCGACTATTCAAATAAATACTGTTATTACTTAATATCGACAAACGATCTGCATTTAATTAGAATTGCGACACGATTTAACAAATTCTGATATACTGTAACAAGATTCGCATTTTAGGAGCCGTAATATCATAACCAACCATTGAGGAGAATACAATGAATCCCTTTATAAGCTTGTGCATGATCGTCAAAGACGAAGCCGAATATTTGGACAAGTGCTTGCATAGCGTCTCCGGTTGCGTTGATGAAATCATTGTGGTCGATACGGGTTCGACGGATGCTACAAAGGAAATAGCCCAACGCTATACCCCTAACGTCATCGATTTCGTTTGGAAACAAGACTTTGCCGCGGCACGCAATACTTCTATTCGCCATGCAACAGGAAAATGGATTTTGATCCTGGATGCCGATGAATACTTAGACTCCCAAGCTGCGTCTGACCTGGTCATTTTTCTAAAAAACCTTTCCGTCCAAGGCCCAACCGGCATCATCGTCCCGATCTATAATTATGTAGGACTGGCCAACTCGGGCAAAATTTCCGAATCCAGGGCGATTCGCGTGTTTAATAATAACCAGAGCATTCATTTCATCAGACCTATCCATGAGCAGTTGCACAGCTCGAAAGGCGATTTGCAGGAGATTGAAGGCTCATTCGCTATTTACCATACGGGCTACCTCCAGGATGTCATTGACGCTAAACAAAAATCATCCCGCAATATGGCCATCTTTGAGGCAATGCGAGATCAAGGCAATCTCTCGTGCTATGACTGGTTTACACTTGGAAATGAATATACCATGCAACAAAATTACCAGGAAGCTTTAAAATGCTACCACCAAGCCAATCAACCTTCCGAGGCGGATAAAAGCTGGCTGCCTCTCTGCATCGGCAATCTTATTAATTGCTGTATGAATTTGGCTGAATATACGGAAGCATATCGTCAGATCCTTGCCGCTCAAGCGAAATGGCCTTATTCTTGCGATTTTCATTGGCAAAAGGGCCATCTGCTGGCCAAACTGGGTTTTGACGGTCTTGCTCAAGATGTTCTAAGGATTTGCATGAATTTGGCCGATAATCCTGATATACCTCAATCCGAGAAGGTACTGATCAGTCCGAACTACGCCAGTTCGCTTCCGCTGCAGCAGCTTGCCGTCTTACATATGCGCAATTTCGAGCATCAAGAAGCTGTCCCTGTCTTGTCCAAACTGATCTACGTAAATCCGGATCATATAACAACGCTGAAGCAATTGTTCATCATCCTGCATTCTTTTGGCGAATCGGAAGGATTCGAATCGCTTTTGCAATCGTTCTATCCGGAGCCTCAACCGTATCAACTCATGATGATGCTCGAATTGTGCATAGAGCTGGGGCGGAAACCGTTGTCAGCTGCCTATTGGAAGCTTTGCGAGCAACGTAATGTAGAGCCACCTCTAAGGCTGAAGCTATTGTATGCGATGCTTTTTGAGAATACCTCTCTCTATCATTCGTTCATACAAGAGGAGTCACCTGCTGAAATCGACCCTGACGTCGCGTATATGGCTTTTTTATTGTGGGGGGTCTCCGGCCAAAAAACGTATGAAGATCATTTGTTAGTGAATGTGTACATGAGATTTTTTTACGCCGAACAATACCACTGCTGCGACCTACTAATCAATGAATTCAACCATTCTTCTTTCTTAAACTTGCTGGGCGACAGTTTCTTTAAAGATCGCCAATATGAACTAGCTATTGACTTCTATTCCTCCCTGCTTAATCATCAAACTCTTGACTCGCAAGGCTTTGAACATGTAGGGAGACTTTATGTCGCTCAAGGCGATCTCCTGGAAGGCCTCGATTTTATAAGAAAATCCTTGGAGCTTGACCCGCAAAATGTGACACTCTATACGTTCTTGCTCCAGCATCTGGCTGCAAGCGAAGATCGGGAAGAGGTACGGTCAATATTAGTGAATAAGTTTCCGGGGCTGAAAGATTTCCCATTTGCTTAAGGAGGATTTATGGATAAACTGCTCTCTCTTTGCATGATCGTTAGAGACGAGGAAAAAGTGTTGCGCCGCTGCCTGGATAGTGTAAAAAATTACGTTGATGAAATCGTCATTGTGGACACCGGATCCGTAGATTCAACGAAACAGATTGCTCTGGAATATACGAGCCAAGTTTTCGATTTCGAATGGATCAACGACTTCGCCGCGGCCAAGAATGAAGCTATACGGAAGGCAACTTCCAAGTGGATTTTGGTTCTGGATGCGGACGAATACGTGGATAGCACACAGATGGACCGTCTAAGGGATATGCTGGAGCAAAATGATAGCGAGATCCCGATGGGCTACATCTTAACCATTTACAACTACACCGGACCTATCAGAGAAGGGAAAATGGTGGAATCAACTGCATTGCGTTTGTTCTCCAACGATCCCGATGTTTATTTCGAGCGGGCTATTCATGAACAGGTTGTTTATAGGCACGGTGAAATCAAACAAATTTACTATCGCCTTTCCATCTTTCATACGGGGTATACACAGGAAACGAAAAAAGAAAAAAACAAGTCAAACCGCAACCTTGCCATTTTTGAAAAACTAAAAGAAACGAGACAATTCGAAGAATACGACTACTTTACGCTTGGCAACGAATATTTCGGCGTAGGAGATTTGAAGAAGGCTCTTTATTATTACAAGAGAGCTATGACTAAGAAAGCTGAAAATCAAGCTTTTATTCTGCATTGCATGAATCAAATGGTTATCACTCTTATAGAGCTGGATCGTCTTAAGGAGGCTTTGGAGGTTGTCGCGGAAGGTCTTAGACGCTTTCCCGCTTATGCCGATTACTATTGCTATAAAGCGTTGATTCTCGAAAAAATCGGACTCACTGACCTTGCAGCCGAATGGTTTGAAACGAGCCTGAAAATTGCTGCGTCCCCGGCAGGAAAAGACGGCAGATATTGGCTTGTGTCTCCCAACTACGGAAGCATTGTTCCTTTAGTGCATCTGACGAATATTTATTTATCGAAATCGGATATTCCGAAGTCCGTATCCGTATTGGCAAAACTCATTAATTTAAGTCCCGGCGATCAGAAAGTTCTTTATCAATTATTAAATTTGCTGTCTCAATATGAAAGTCCAGAATCTATCACAGCGTTCATGGAGAAAATTTTCGTGAACCCGTCTCAATCGGACATTCTTCAGCTCTTCCAGGTTAGCCTTCTGTTAGGCAACCAAGCGCTAATTGATTATTACCAACTCTTATGCGAGAAGCATCAAATCACTTTGTCCTCCCACTATCAACTGCTCGTGGCATTGATTCGAAACGACCAGCACGCGTTTGACCGTTTCGTCCAAAACATGGAGCAAGGAGAACAAAGCGAACACAATAATAAGCTGTTCGTCTTAGCGAGTTTGATATGGAATCAGCCTGCTTATGCCGGGCTTTTGCAAGAACCTAATGAGACGGAAGCATTGAATTTGGAACATTTAAAACAAATTATCTCGGTCGCGACCGATTCTCTCTCGACTGAAAATAGACATGAACCTTCATTCACTCCTTATCAGCTTAATTATATAGTTACGCTGCTGATTGATTTATTTAAGTTCGGCTACTTTGACACCTATGATTTGTTTATTCAACGCTTGCAATCCTACAATCATCTACTGGCCAATTTATTAGGCGATCATTTCTACGCCCAAAATCAGCTCCAGCTTGCCCTTGACTACTACTCCCTGCTGATTCAGGATGATCAATTGGGTGCGGTGGGGTACGAAAATTTGGGCAAGCTTTATATCAATCAGTCAGAACTTCAAGAAGGGCTGGAGTTTGTCTATAAATCGATCGAACTGAACCCAACCCAGCCTTCGATCTATGTACTTTATTTAACCCGGTGCACCGATACTGAGCTGTCAAAGGCAATGTTAACAAAATACAAAGAACAATTTCCTCATTATTACGGAATATTCATGAACCATATCACTTAACAACCGACATTATAAAAAGCCGATTTATAAGCAAAAACTTGCTCATAAATCGGCTCTTCCCATCTTTATTTTTTTTGATCAACAAAATATCCTTCAGCTTGCGTATATTGGCTCTGATAAGAATGTTTAAATTGAGCGGCGTGATTCATCTTATTGATCTGAGACTTAACCTCACCCTGAAATTTATGAAGCTTCTCATTGAACAAGGTTTCAAGACGGTTGCATTCGGAAGCAAGATGAATAATTTCCGGATCTAAGGGATCGGCTAGATCGATCTCCCCTAGCTGCTTTAATATATCCGCTTGTTTTGATTGCAATGCCTCTAAAGTGGACATCTCAGCTTCAGATTCAATATCAAGCTCTAACAACAGCCCAGTGGTTTGTTTTAGCTCTTGAAATAAGGAAAATGCCGCTTGTCCTGTAGCCATCATGATTGAACCTTCGCTACAGAATGAAGCTCCTTCATTGCGATTACCCATGTATCCCGCAATTCCGTAATCAAGTCAATACATTCTTGAAGCACATTGGTATCCAATTTAAAATTAGCGTGAAAAAGCCTTCTTTTCACGTAATCATAAATCCTTTCTAGCTGGCCCGCAATTTCGTAATTATGATTCAGTGTAATGAGTAACTCATCTATAATATTTACTGCTTTCTTAATATTCACGTTTTTAACGTTATAATCTTGATTTTGGATGCCTGATAGTGCCTGCTTCATAAACTTGATGCATCCGTTAAAAAGTAAAGTTGTTAATTCCCAAGGAGCTGCCGTGTTAACTTGCATTCTCAGATAAGTTTCCTGAGCTTGTAGATTCATGCTAGCACCTACCTTTTCTCATCAATAGTTAGCCCATTAATTTCTTGAAACTTTGCAATCAGATCAACCACTTTTTCACTCGGAATTTCTCGGATAACCTCATCCGTGTCCGCATTAATGACCTTCACTAAAATCTGCTTCGTTTTCTCGTGAATACTGTATTGAATTTTATGTCTGGCTCCCTCAAGAGTTTTATTCACTTTTTCGATGGCTTGTACGAGGGCTTTATCTGAAATACTCAATTCGTAATCATGCTTATGCAGCAATTGATTTGTCGATATCAAACCGCCTAGCTCTGTTTGAACGGAGTCAGAAGAACTATCAGGAATAGAATGCGATGTCGGATCGTTGCCAACCCGTTGCACTCCAGTTGTTATTGGTCTTAACTCCATATTGGGTCCCCCCTTCGTATCATTATAAATACTTCGAGATTGAACTTAAAACGGAATTACTCTTACCAATAGCCGAATCCATGGCGGAGAACATTTGGTAATAATAATTCTCTTTCTTATCTAATTTCGCATTAGTATCAGTAATTCGCAAGTTAAGGTCCGTGATTTGCTTTCCTATTGTGCTGGTAACATTGTCCGTAGAAGTGCCGGTCCCCCCGGCCTTCTCGATGATCTGCGACATCGTTTTGGAAACCTGATCGTACATTTTCTGTGCAATCCCGTCAGGTTGATTGGAGAACACCTGAACCACAGCGTTAGGATCAGCGCTTAAAGCTTTGCGAAGCTCATTTTCATCGAGAACAAGCTTGCCTGAGTCGCTTGTTGCAGTTGCACTGTAACTCTTTGTGGTGATGCCTATCTTATAAAGCGCATTGTACGTAGTGGAAGAGGATGAGTTTACCGTTGCGCTCACCAACGGCCTCAGACCGCTTAACGCCGATTGGAGGATATCATCGCTTCGAAGCAAACCGCTTTTTGCTTTATCCTCCCAAAGCTTGATGTCAGTATCTTTCATATCTGCTTTTTGATCGTCGCTCAGAGGTGCAAAGCCTCGATATTTATCTTCTTTTACCCTTTTATTCAGAAGATCGAGAGCATCGTTGTAAGCTGTTACGAAGTTTTTAATTTTGTTTACCGTACTATCGATATCCTGGCTGATATTGACCGATACCGGACTTGTTGTCACCTGATTTAATGTATATGTAACACCGCCAGTGGAAAATGTGTTAGAACTTCGTGTTGAGGATATGCCGTCAATAACCACTTCCGCATCGACACCCGCTTTAGCCGTAACATTATCCAGCCCTAACGCGTGCAATAATTTCCCGCTGCCGGCTGCTTCGCTCATGACGATTTGCGTATTAGCGCCGGTATCTTTAGAGGTCACAATCACTTTGTCCATCGTAGAATCATAGGACATATTTACCCCTGCTCCCGATGAATTGACTCTGGAAATAATAGAGGTCAGCGTATCGGTAGCAGAATACGATATTTTCTGACCGTTAATGGTGAAGGACAAGTCGCTGGAACTCAAGTCCGGCGCAGAATTAAATTGTGCCTGATTACTCAAGGACAACGAGAGATTTAACCGATTGGTTTGACCATTGGTAAAACCAATCGACGCAATTCCTGTATTCCCCGAAACCGAACCAACTGTGATTTGTTTCTGACCACCGACATCTCCGAACTGAATTTTACCCCCAACGTTCGTAACATTGATTTTGCCGCTGCCAAAGCTGCTGTTAATCTGATTCTGTATTTCCGCGGCTAATTGCGTCTCATCATACGTACCGTCTTGCAACGTAATTGTTCTTCCAATTCCATCGTAATTGACCGTAAATGAATTATTATTGGAGGCGCTGCTAATAGTAGTTGAAGCGCCAACTGCGCTTCCCAACATATTGTTTTGCGTAATGGAAGAATTCGTGTATGAAGTAGCTGCCGTTGCCAATGTGGTTACTGAAATGCTATGAGAGATCGAACTAGCCGTTCCATCCGCCTTTACTGTAACGGCCCCAGTGTTAGATGAAGTGGCCGAGAGCTGTTTCCAATCGCCCGACAACCTCATAGTATCCAATTGAGATTTTACAGCGGAAAGCTTCGTGTTAATCTCCCGATATAAATCTGAAGTCCATCCCAGCGTAGTCTTTTTCTGCTGCAATTTCTCCAAAGGAGCTTTTTCCGCTTTCATCAGCGAAGTAACCATTTTCTCAATATCCAACCCCGAATTCAATCCCGTTACCCGATTAACCATGTCATCACTCCCTAAATTTTAGTCTTTACTTAATTTATCGTAATTTGCTGCTCATTTATGAAGAGAATTTTGTAAAATTGATAGTCTGGAAGAAGCCTCCTCATAGTCTAAATCGGCGGCATGTTGATAATATTCCAGAGCCTTTACCAACCTGCCCGTTACTTCGTAGTATACTCCCAAATTATATGCCGCTTTAAAAGAACCGACTCCTGCAACAGAACTGTATTTTGTGGTTTCGCCAATTTCAAGCGCTTGTTTAAAATAAATTTCAATAGCGCCAATGTCCCCTGTATCCATTGCCAAAAGCCCAAGCAGAAATGGCATATCAGGAAATTGGGGATAGTTCGGGGCAAATTGCTTTAACAAGCCGGCAGCTTCAACGAACTTTCCCTGCTCTTTAAGTACGTAGCCCAACATCACTACCATGACCGGAAAATACAAAGAAGAGGTTTCATCTATGTTTAAACTGAGACAAAGCTGGCGCTCCGCCTCGATATAATTTTCCATACTATAGTATAACTTACCTAATTGATACCGCATGTAACCGTCATCAGGATACTTCTCCAGGTGAGAGAAGTACATAGGCAAGTAACGATTCGCTTTATCCTTCTCCAAATAAATATCGTTGCCGTAACCGTAATGCGTAATGACGAGTCCTGTATCTTCGAACAAAGCCCGCTGTGAGTTAAAATATACTTGCTCATGAACAATTCCGTGAAATTTGTACTCCGAACGGTTCGGGTAAAAGCGAACCATCCGATGATGTTTGACCCCGTCTTTCGTAATATTGTTCAAAATAACGGAACCGGCCGAATCGGGATATTTACAAATAAATTGTTGCAACACCTCCATCGTGTTGCCCGGCAATTCCTCATCTGCATCTAGGAATAGAATAAAATCTCCGGTCGCATGTGAAGCGCAATAGTTTCTTGCCTCTGAAAAGTCATTGTTCCATGCATAACTGAACGTGCGGGCACCAAAATTCTTAGCAATTTCTAAGCTTCGGTCTTGAGAACCTGTGTCCAGAACGATCGTCTCGAA
Source organism: Paenibacillus sp. sgz302164 (assembly GCF_056120505.1). Classification (NCBI taxonomy): domain Bacteria; kingdom Bacillati; phylum Bacillota; class Bacilli; order Caryophanales; family Paenibacillaceae; genus Paenibacillus; species Paenibacillus sp. sgz302164. Next base: position 98,152 of record NZ_JBVYOL010000018.1, read on the forward strand.
CTCTCTCGGTATACTCGATAATGATCTCTTTAACTGCTTCTCTTCATCTTTAACGATCATGCACACGGTGATTTCCATAAGTCCCCCTTAGTAAACAAGAAGCCCATTACAATGTAATGGGCTTCTTCGGAACGATCCACTAAAATTAGCGGAGCAATTGAAGCACACCTTGAGTTCCTTGGTTTGCTTGCGCCAGCATCGATGTGGAAGCTTGTTGCAGGATGTTCAGTTTCGTGTAGTTCATCATTTCTTTCGCCATGTCTGTATCGCGGATACGGGACTCGGCTGCTTGCAGGTTCTCGGTAGTAGTTCCGAGGTTGTTGAATGTGTGCTCCAATTGGTTTTGGATAGCACCGAATCCGGAACGAGCAGAGTTTACTTTCAGGATGTCGCTGTCGATGTTAGCCAAAGCCGTGCTTGCGTTAGCCATTGATGTAAGGTCTTTACCGCTGATGCTAAGCGAAGACAATTGGATGTCTTGCAGAGATACTGTAACGATATCTCCGGCTTTGTCGCCGATTTGAATAGTAACTCCGCTTGTGCTGTTCAGAACGTTGATACCGTTGAAGTTAGTTTTCTTAGCAATGTTGTCGATCGCTGTGCTAAGGGACTTGAACTCGGAATCGATTGCAGCAAGGTCGGAACCATTGTATGTACCGGTGGAAGCTTTAACCGCCAGTTCTTTCATACGGGACAACATGTCGGAAACTTCGTTCATCGCGCCCTCTGCAGTTTGTACCAAGGATACGCCGTCTTGAGCGTTTGTTTGTGCTTGGTTCAAAGCTCTGATTTGAGTACGCATTTTCTCGGAGATCGAGAGACCAGCAGCATCGTCAGCAGCACGGTTAATTTTGTAACCGGAAGACAATTTCTCACTGGATTTACCTTGAGCGATGTTGTTGGATTGCAAGTTGCGGTGTGCGTTCATTGCGTTAAGATTGTGGTTGATAATCATGGATAATTTCCTCCCTGAATGTATAATTCCACTTCCATGTGGAGTAGGCTTAAAGCCTTACATTATTATATATCGGAAGGGCCGGTTGATTAGTTTATAGCTTTTTAGGCTTCTTGCTATTTTTTTTTGAATTTCGCCATATTTTTCAACTGCTCGGGATCGATTTTTACTTTTGCCGCTTCTATGTTGCTGGATTGGATCGAATCGTATACTTCTTTTCGCAGAATGTTAATCTCTTGCGGCGCCTTAATAGCAACTTTAACTTGATCGCCATCAATTGCCGAAATCAAAATTTCAATATTGTTGCCGATAAGTATGGATTGACCCCTTTTTCTGGAAAGTATGAGCATCCGTTTATTCACCGCTCTCTATCAGGCTGCTTGTAAACAAAGGTTCGTTTGTCTTGTATGCGCTTTGCGGCGGAAGGACGACTTGCCTCCCAATCATCGTTCTAATATTAATGACGATCGGGGCTAATAAGTTAATCGTCGATTCTGCGAATTGCTCATGAATGGTAATGATGGCCGCAACAAAAATGTCCTCCTGAGTTTCGACCTGCAAGGCTGTTTTTACTTTTTCCTCCAGCTCAAACGAGTACCGCTCATGGAAAGAAAAAGGCGATGCAATTAAAAAAGATATCTCCGGCTCGGTTAAGCTTTGCATATAGGCAAACTGTTCGTTTTCTTCAACGATTGAAATTTGAAATTCATTGAGCGTATCGAATCCAAGGATACTTCCCTGCATTTGAATAACGGAATCATGTAGTACAGCTAACATCTTTTCGGGCTCCTTCCACGAAACAGAACAATGCTATAGCCTTGGCTATAGCATTGCCTTTTTATTTGTAAAAATCATATTGGCTGACCTGGATATCAATGGAATTCATTTGCTTCATATAGATTTCCACCGATCCCGGATTATACTGAATATCCGGTTTTTTAGGCGTATATTCAATGATGGCTTTTTGCGGATCGATTTGAATAATAGGCGCGTTGGCTTGATAATATACCTTCACGTTCATATTGGAAGCCTCGGTAGCATACTCCACCGGATTAGGAGCGTGCATATTGTCATAAGCAATTTCGGCAAAGGCATTTTTGGAGTTCGTAATTTGCGCCATCCGATTCCCTTCTTCCACTATCCTGGCAATTCCTTGAAGAGCAATATTCGAGCCCTGGCTGTATATATTGCTCATGAATTGCAAATGCGGACCTTCAGCCAGCGCGCTCCAGGCTGCCGTCGAATCAATTTCCAATTGACCTGCCGGTTGTTGTATGCTAACTTCAGCTTTTGGTTGCTCAATGGACAACTCTCCGCGCTTAGACTCCGTCTCTTGACTGGCATTATGTGTATTAATGCCAATCTGACCGTAAGTTTGGCTAATCGATAAACGTAAAAGGTTCATTTAAAAACCTCCTTGCAAACTACTTATCGGAGATAATCCAGCAGGCTCGGTTGTATGATCTTTGCCCCGGTCGACAAAGAAGCCTGATAAACGCTTTCTTCCGATTTCAGCTTCGTAATCGTTTCGGCCATATCGGCGTCTTCCGTCAAAGCATCAAGGCTGTTTAAGTTCAGGTCCATATCCTTAGTGCGATTATCAATCAGCTCGAGACGATTGCCCCTAGCGCCAACTTCCGACCTAACTTCAAGAACTTTCGTTATTCTTGAACCCAGCTTATCGAACAACGCCGTTGCAGTAACTTGATCGCCTGTTGAAAAAGCATTCTGAAGTCCCTTCAAAACTGAAAACAAGTTATCTGTATCGGATGGCTGGCCGAACACTTCATTCCCGGTAACATTAGTAGGAATAACCACACCGGCTGCGAACTGCGAGAGAATCTCGCCGGAGTCGGTTGACTCCGTCATCGCTCCTGCAGCTGTGTAAGGCTTGATGTCTGTTTTTTGTCCGTTAAAAATATATTTCCCATTAAGTTGATCGTTGCCTAATGTGACCGCTTGCTCATAGATTTGACCCAATTCCTCAGCAATGGCGTCCAAAGCCGATTGCGGATTCGTTCCGTTCAACCCTCTTGTTGCCAGCTCATTAGCCCGTTGAGCCAGATCGCCAAGCTGGCCTAATACGGTGTCCGTATGTTCAACCTGAGACTTGGCCATATCTACATTTTTTTGATACTGATCATTAAAGGAGATTTCGCTGCGATATCTTAGTGCAAATGTAATTCCGACAGGATCGTCGGACGGTTTATTGATCTTTTTCCCTGTGGACTCCTGATTCTGAAGATTGTTCATGCGCAACAAGTTATTGTTGATATTACCCAGCAATTGCATCGTGGTCATGGATTGGGTTACACGCAATGACATGATTAAACCTCCCGGAAGCTTTCTTTATCAACCATCTAAAGCCCTACTCTACCCATACCGTTAATCACTTTATTCAAATTTTCATCAAAGGTGGTCATTACACGCGCAGCAGCGGAGTAAGCATGCTGGTACATGATCAAGTTGGACATCTCTTCATCAAGCGAAACCCCGCTTACGGACTGGCGACTTGAGTTTACTTGATCAATCAATGCCTTCTGGTTCTGGGCAATACGATTGGCTCCCTCAGCCTGGACGCCCAGTTGGCCGACCGTCGAATTATAATAACTGCCAATAGTAGTCTGGTTTGAGCTGGCGGAGGTTCCAAACTCAAATTTCGTGTCTTTCAATTGGGAAATCAGAAGAGCCATTGTATTGTTGCCGATGACCGGCGATTCGGTACCGCTCGCAGTCGATGTTCGTATGGACGTAGATATCAGACTTACATTAGCTTGAATAGCGGGATTCAGTTGAATGTTTGAGGCCGTTATCGTACCTCCACCCGAGGAAGTAAAGAAGTCGCCGGCAACGGTCGTGCTATTGGAGATATATCCAAGCTTATGAAGGCCATTCAAACCATTCACCTGAACCGTTAAGTCACTTGTCAACGTACGTGAAGCGCCGGAATACGTTACCCCATTGAGTATCGTTCCTTCCGGAAGTACAGAACCTTTTGGAATAGTAACTGTAATTTGCCCGTTTGCCAACGTGTTCGCCAACGTATCCAATTGGGTCTGGTAGTCCTTAACAATCTTGTCTCTGGAGTTAATCATTCCATAGACTGAACCGCTGGTAAGATCACCGCTGGTATAGGCTTGCTCCAGTGTGGTATTGCTAATCGTATTGGCGGTATCTCCGGTAACCAAGTTCGTGGACCCCATCGAGATCGTATAGCCTTGATCTGTTCGCTGCACACTGATGTTCACAATGTTGGAAAGCTGATCAGTCAGCAAGTCCCGCTGATCCCGCAAGTCGTTGGCGTCATCCCCGAGACTTTCTATTTTTTTAATCTGATCGTTCAAACTTGCTATCTGAGCCGTTTTGTTATTGATATTAGCTGCTTCTACGCCTACGTTTGTTGTCAAGTCGTTGCTCAGATCGGACAAACTCTTGCTTACGTAATGAAAAGTGTCCGTTAGCGCCATCGCATTCTCGCTGACAATCTTACGGGCATCAAGGTTCTCCGGGTTTTTGCTTAAATCGGACCAGCCGTTCCAAAATTTGCTCAATACCGTTTGCAAGCCTGAATCGGACGGTTCGTTAAAAACCTTTTCCAGCTTCGAAAGCGTATCCTGCTGGATGGTCCAGCTCCCGTATTCTTTGTTCTCATTACGGTACTGGTCGTCCAGGAAATTTTCACGAATCCTTGTAACAGACGTGTACTCGACCCCAGTACCCAATTGCCCGGGCGCATTAGAGCGCATATAGCCGGGAGCCTCGATCGGTATGGACGCAACCATATTGACTCTTTGCCTGGAATACCCTTCCGTATTCGCATTTGCAATATTATGTCCGGTTGTGTTCAAAGCAGCAGTCTGTGTGAATAACGATCTCTTTGCCGTCTCTAATCCCATAAAGGTTGAAGTCATAACAGTTCTCCTCCTTATGCTTTGGTATCGAAATAACCGGTTCTTTTTAACTGATTCCGATGCAGGACAGGGTTGCTATAAAACAAATCATCCCCCTCGTCTCCTGTGATCAGGTTCAGCGAATAATCGATGAACGATAGCGATTGCTTGATCATTTGCTGATTCAGTTCGTTAATCTTCTTGAGTTCATTCAACTTGAGCAGCAATGACTGTTGTAAAGTTTGAAGAGCCGTTTTATCCTCGGCTTTGAACACGACTTTGGCCAAGTCGCTGACCGTTACATTGGGGTTGGGATAAAATCCCCGGGAAATCAAATAAGTTCCGATCTCCATGACTCGTTGTTTCTCAAGGGCTTCCATTTGTTTGACCAGCTTGCTTTCCTTGAGTACAATCTGATTCATAAGCTCCACATCATTGACGATAAGAGCTTCTTTTTTTTGCAAGCCCAATTCCAAAAGCAAGTCTTGGATATCAATCAACTGTTCCATAGTTGTAATAACCGGCTCAAGCGACAACGCAGATCACCTGTCTCTTCTTGTTTTCTCGTTTATAACCGGAAGTAGGGCAACAATTTCTCGGCGATTTTATCCGCCGGCACTTTGTACGTTCCGGATTGTATATTATTTCTGAGTTCTTCCAGGCGTTGAGTCTGTGACTCCGTCCGATTCGCACTGTAAGCCTCTTCAAGCAGTTCCTTCGCCTCGGAAGAAATGACGATTTCATCTTTTTGCTTGGATTTTTTTCCGATGTTCTCAGCCGCTTTATAATCGCTGGATTTTATATAGTTATTAACGGCTCCGATTCGTCGAGATTCGTTGATGTTCAATTGAACCATCCTGCCTTTCATTCAAAAAATAGAAATAGACCGATAACGTGTAGTACTATTATCGGCCGAAAATATAAAAAAATGAATACATTCGCATATAAAAATAAAATTTATTGCCGGCTATCATTCAATCGATCCTTAATATTAAATCCCTCTTTGTAACCACGGGCAGGAGTCTCTTGGACACGAGCTTCATTCTCTTGCATTCGTTTCACATCCTTGGCCAGCTTTTGGCGGCACTCCTCGCACATTGTGCCTTCGCGAATCGATCTGCTGCATACTTCACAAGGATAAGACATATTCACATTTTGGGCAATTGAAATTCGCCCTTCGCGAATAAATCTCGTTATTTGTTTGATCGGCACTTCCGTTGCTTCGCTAAGCTCCTGCAAAGAGGCCTGCCTGTTTTCCTGCAAATATTTCGCGCACTTATCATACTGCAGCTGCATCTGTTTGACACAGGCTGGACAAATATCGTGAATTCCTTTCATAAACAACTTCCCGCAATTTGGACAATTGGCAGCGTTCATCGGTCAGCCCCCTAATCACTATTCTCGTATATCTTCATTTTACCTTACTTATCAGTAGTTGGATACCATTTCCTAATAATATTCAACAAGAATCTCTAAAGTTCGAGTTCTATCGTCTAAATTTGTCAAGCACATCCAACACATCGAAATCCACCCGGAAATGAACTTATCCCCAAATGTTTCCACGAAGGAAGGCCGACTTACTCACGTCTCCTGATAGCTACATTCTTTATTCCATCTTCGAAATCCAGTATCCTCTAAAATCGGGTCATTCAATTTTAACACCTACCTGGCCCAAGTCAATCCGTACACCTCTGCGGTCAAGCAACCCTTGATCGCCTTCGCGCATTGGTTCAACGTGCTGCCGGTCGTATAGACATCGTCAACGACATAAATGATCGGCGCAGCACCGGGCGTACCTGCCCTCGCAGCACCTGTAACCCGCTCCGACAAGCGTGCGTCCGCCTCAAAAGCGTTCTGCAGATCCTCAAGCCGCTCGTTTCTGTTCTTGAAGCTCTGCTTGTCCGTATGCCTGGCTCTATGCAGCATCGGGACCACCGGGATGCCCACCCTCCGGCCTAGTTCCTCTGCCATTTGCTCGGCTTGGTTAAACCCGCGCTCCAGCAGCCTTCGCTCGCTGACCGGCACAAAAGTTATCAGCCGCTGAACCTCTCCTCGACCCGGCTTCGCACAATCCGTCTCGGCTTGCAGCAAGCGGTATGCATGAACCAGCATCTGCCCTACGATATCGCGCAATCGTTCGTCTCCGCGATATTTATATCGTGCGAGTAATTCTTTCATCGCGGCGTCATATCTGACTGCACTGCGGCTTTTTACAAAATAAGCCTGCTTCCTCCGCACGCAGTCCGGGCAAGCCTCTCCTCGCCCGCAGGTGGGACAAAGCGCACTTCGAATCCAGGGGATGCTGAGGTAGCAGGACTTGCACAGCCCCAGCTCATTGCCGCTTACCGCCGCGGAGGTCTGCTTGCAAAGCAGGCATTCCCCCTTGCCGGGGCTCAGCAGCGAGTGCAAGGCGCCTGCGGCACGGCTCGCCCAACTTTTCCACAATGGCCGATCGATCACGAATCTCCCCCTTTCAAATACCCGTGCTTACGGGCAATCCGGTTCATCTGCTTAATCTGGCGCACCGCCTCTTTCTGTGACTTCGTCCATTCCTTTGCCGCAAAATAAACCTTGCCTGCCGGATCCTCCTGCGATCTGCCGGCACGTCCTGCCATCTGGACAAGGGCGGCTTCGTCAAAAAGACCCGAATCCGCGTCGACAATAAACACGTCGGATTTCGGCACCGTCACGCCGCGCTCGAGGATCGTCGTCGTGACGAGCAGCCGTATGTCCCTGCTCCGAAACCGCTGCACCTTCTCCGCCCGCAACGGGTCCTTGGACGACGTCCCCTCCACGCGGGACGCCGGCTCTCCCGTCCCCGCCAGCAGGCGCCGGCGCAGCAGTTCCACCATCGGCTCAACCAGCCTGATGTTGGGCACAAACACAAACAGCTGCGCTCCCCGCTCCAGCGATGTCTGCAGCTGTGCCGCCAAAGCGTGCGGCACTGTGTCTTTCTCCACGCACCGGCGCAGCGGGGGAACGGACAACCGCTGCGGTACCGGCAGCGGGTTTCGGTGAAACCGCGCCGGCACCTTAACGTGCGGAAGCCGTCCGCGCTCGGCAGCCTTGCGGACCGCGCGCGGCGGCGTCGCCGTAAGCAGGATCGTGCTGCCGCTGCGCTTGCACGCTTTGCGGGCGGCATATTCCAGCATGGGATTGCCGTGGTAAGGAAAAGCATCGATCTCGTCGATGATCACCAGATCGAACGCTTCATGAAATCGCAGCAGCTGATGCGTCGTGGCAACCGTAATCTCTCCCTGCTCCCAGCGCTGCTCGCTGCCTCCATACAAAGTGACGACGCGGCAATCGGCAAATGCTTTGCCGATCCGCGGCTGCAGCTCCAGCACGACGTCCTTGCGCGGCGTCGCTACAAGCGCCCGGCCTCCGGCAGCAACCGTGCGCTGGATAAAAGGAAAAATCATCTCCGTCTTGCCGGCCCCCGTCACCGCCCAGATCAAAAAGCTGCGGGGCGCCCTCCGACCAGCGTCTTCAGGGGGGCTTCCTTGGCTCCCGCCGCCGCTCGGGTGACTTCCCCGGGCTTCCTCAAGGAAGCGGAGCCCTTCCAGCGACGCGGCCGCTTGAGCTTTGCTCAGCCCCCACGGCTGCAAATATGCTTGATAATCAACATCCTCCGCGGAGGACCGTTCTCTACCGCCCATTTCAGCGGCAACCCCTTGAATGAGCAAAGAACAGCAGCGCGTCCTGCCCATCGTCAGACACTCTTCGCAATAAGGGCATTCCTGCCCGCAGTACACACAGGCCGACCAAAACATGCGTTCAGAACCGCTCCCGCATCTTTTGCAGTTGTATGAGGCCATTTTCCGAAAGCCCCGGCGCCAGTCTCTTCGTTCATCGAGCTTGAAGCCGTTCGTCACCATGACATCCTTGTTCAGAAATGCAAGTTGAATATAGGGCAGCCAGTCATCCGGCTTCATTGAGGCTCCCAAATATTCCAGCAGCTGCTGGAGCTCTTCGGCTAGAAGCGACCTGCCGCTGCAGGCGCGGACCATATTCCGGTAAAAATCGGTATCCAGTCGAACACGCGGAAACATGCCTTGCTTCCACATGCCGTAATCGATGGGTTTGAGGTGAAACGACGCGCAAGAGCCGCTTGTCATGCCGCACGCTTCGGCGGCGCGACGCAGAATGCTGATATACTCGAGGGATTGAGAATGGATTGACGTTGGAGAGGTTTCGGAGGCAAGCTTGTTAAGCATTTGTATAGCTTGTCCTAACGAAATAAAAGGTTCCAGCATGACGATGCCGGCGTCGGCAGCGTATTGCTCGAACCAATAATGAATGTCGGTGTATGCGTGGATCGTAAGATGCCACTCCAGCTTGGACCCAATATGCAGCGCATAAAGTTGAGCCTTCATTCTTCACCTGGCTTTCAATTGTAAAGTAAACGGTTACTGCATGACAAACGGAATCTCGATAAGTTCCTCTCTATTGCTGATATTTACGACAATGACAGCTTCCATCTCATGCTGGTGCAAATAATGATCCACAGATTCATAATTGGAATCGCTGCAGATCTCCAGCGGGAAAGTATGGGATAATCGCTCAATGATCTTCATTGTATCATCCGACGAGCCTTTATCGATAACGGTTGTTTGCAGCTCCCGTCCTTTGACCCGCGAAAAGAAGAACAATGAGCGAATATACCATTCAATTTGATTCTCATTGTTTTTGGTAATGAGCAGAACTCTTGCTGCTTTCTTGCTGCTGGCCTTGCGGCTGCCGAACAAGATATGAAGCACGGCGATGCTGAGTCCGTAGCAGCCAACTATCCAAAGCAATCCGATCCACATGGCGGCTCCCTCCCTTACCTGCATTGTATGCGGTGGAGGGAGGGGGGGTTCCTACAAAGTCACCCAGCCGTTTTTAATGGCGATAATAACCGCTTGCGTCCGGTCGTCAACTTCCATTTTCTGGAGGATGCTGCTCACGTGATTTTTTACGGTTTTCTCGCTAATGTAGAGAAACTCGCCAATCAATTTGTTGCTTTTGCCTTCAGCCATCAGACGAAGCACTTCCGCTTCGCGTTTGGTGAGCGGGCTATTCGTATTATGTATATATTTCAGACCGGAATCCTTGACTCCTTGACCTGGGCCCACTACGCCTACGTCGTCCAAATACGTCATTCTTCTTAGCTGATTGATCAGTTTGCCCGTCACTTTAGGATGAATGTAAGCATGACCCGCGACGACGGAACGAATCGCATTGATCAGTGACTCCGCTTCCATATCCTTTAGTAAATAACCGGATGCCCCCTTACGCAATGTTTCGAATACATAGCTTTCATCGTCATGAATAGACAAAATAATGACCTTGATATCCGGGAAAATAAGTTTTAACCGTTCAGTCGCCACAACCCCGTTCTCAAGCGGCATATTGATGTCCATCAGAACTATATCCGGTGTGATCTGGTTACAAAGTTCAATAACTTGTATACCGTCTCCACACTCGCCAATCACCTCCATGTCTTCTTCCATATTAATGATCCGCTTGACACCTTCACGAAAGAGCTGGTGATCATCCGCAATAATAATTCTTACATTGCGTTTATGACTCGCCGTGTTGTCCATACTGATTTTCCTCCTTGTTCTCTGCGCCGCCTATAGGGATCAGCATCGTAATTTTTGTGCCTGAATCTTTTGCGGAGTCCAGATCCATCGAACCTTCCAGCAGCTCCACACGCTCTCGCATGCCAAGTAAACCGAAGTTGTTTCCCTTAGCAATTCTTTGCTCAATCTGTGCTACATCAAATCCGACACCGTTGTCTACCACATAGATCTGAACCTGTTCGGGCTCCAATGTTAACTCCACAGATACGAAAGTGGCTTTGGCATGCTTGATCACGTTAGAAAGAGCTTCCTGCACCAGGCGGAAAATCGCGATCTCCAATCCGGATGGAATACGGGTCTCTTTGCCTACGAGATTGAACTGCGTACGGATCTTGTGCTTCTCCTCAAAATCCTGCACATATTTGCGCAATGTAGGAACAATTCCCAAATCGTCAAGCGCCATAGGGCGGAGGTTGAAGATAATTTTGCGTACTTCTTCAAGCCCCCCTCTGACTTGTCCCTTCAAATCTATTAGTTCTTCTTTGACTGCAGATACATCTTGCTTCATCAGCATTCGCTCTGCGATTTCGGTGCGAAGCACGACATTGGCCATTGTTTGCGCCATACCGTCGTGAATTTCCCGGGCAATTCTTTTGCGTTCTTCCTCTTGGGCCAAAATAATTTTCAGCCCGAACAATTGTCTATTTTTTGCTGATTCCAATATGCGGGTAACCTGGTTCAAATCGCCGGATAAATATTCAAGTACGACATTCATTTGGGAGACTATCGTTTCGGCCCGTTCCACTTGCTTGTCCACATTTTTGACGCGCTGCTGAAGATCGTTGCGCCGCGCCTTCAGATGGTTTTCTTTTTCGCGTGCGATCGTAAGCTCCAGTTGGAGAGCGATCGCGGCCTCGTAAGCCGTTTTGATATCTTCTTCGCGGTAGCGATTGAAATCGCGGCTTACCTCCGTAAGACGAATACGGGATCGTTTGTAGTCCTTTTCCAACCTATCCACTAGTTCGATAGTAATGCTGGCCTCTTCTTTAATTTCTGCCAATTCGCGAACAAGAGCCTCTCTTTCCAGGCGGGACGTTTCAGCAATTTCAAAAATTTGATACTTGCTGCTCTCCATGACGTTAATGGCGTTTTTTATGACACGATCTATAGCGTCCGGCTGCAAATGGAACAAGCTCCTTTATGAAAACGAAATTGGTCTACCCCATATTGTAACATAATTCTACAGTTTTGAAGTGTACTTCTAGCACTATTTATTCCAGCGTAATGCCTTGATTTATAGGTTCCCAGCCCACCTTCCACCCTAATTTCTCGGAAATTAGTCGCAGAGGCACCATAGTCAGATTGTTCATAATCCGCGGGGCTACTTCCGCAGTCACGCGTTCCCCATTCACGATCAAATCCGGATTGTCGAGCCATAGGTCGATCAGTTTGTCTCCGCGAATAATCGTTACCTTGCGCTCTTTATCGTCCCATTTTACATTGCCGCCCAGTGCTTCCGTAACAAAACGAATCGGTATCATCGTATTCCCATTAATAATGACCGGCGCTTGTTCCAATGTCATCGGATTGTTATTCAGACTTACCTGCTTTTTATTTACGTTCAGCTTCACCTGATTTTTCGGGAGCTGAGCCATTTGTCCTTTGTAAATGAACGATATGTCATCAATATTAATTTTCCCTTTGGACGCCCTTTCATCCTGTCCAATAGCTGGATTGGCAACGTATACGCTCTTCAATGTTACGGGAAACTTCAGGCCCGACATATCGGCAGTTACCTTTTTCCATCCGGTCCAATTCATATTCTCCGTAAAGCTTCTCAACTGCTGCTTGCCGTCGGCATCCACAAACTCTGCACGCACCCAGTTCATGCTTCCATCGCCATATACTTTCGCCGTAATAAACTGCGGTTCACCGTCTACTGGCGTCCCATTCGGAGCGTCAAATCTGGCATAAGCCGCTTTTGTACCTGAACCCTTGGTAAAATCATAAGAGATTTCCAGGTTTTTATTGCCGTTCATTTGGCTTATTTTGACGTTGGAGACGACCTCAGCCGGATATTGGTCTCCATTCGTCATTACCGCGTTATGATCCAGGTCGTACCAAATCTTCTCTTGACCTACAGGCAATGTGACCATTGTACTGTAGCCGTCATATCTGGCAATAACCTGGGCTCCCTGGCTGCCTGCCGTACTATCCACATGCAGCACACCGCCGGTAATTTTCCCTTGAATTCCGCTAAGCTCCCAATCCGCCGAAGCGGCAGGCAGCTCTCTCGTTAAACCGCTTTTCGTAGTTACTGTAATAGGAAGCCTGAAATCCCCACCCTCCGTCAATGAAAATCCGCCTGCGCTAAAAGTCATGGACGCGATCTGGTCACGTCCTACTACTTCTACGTCCATAGACGCAGAACCTTTTCCGGACGTCGCGGTAATTTGCGTTTTGCCCACTTGCGCCGGCGTAAATACATTATCTTTGAACGTTCCCGCGGACCCGGAGCTGCTCCATTGCGGGACAATCGAAGATACGTCCATTGGATTGTAATAGTCGTCATAGGCGCTGAATTGATATGTACTGGACTCGTTTTTAAATAATACGTTCGCTCCCCTTAAAATAAGTCCTTTCAGCTGGCCTTTGGGAGCTGTCGAGTATACGCCGACACCATTCGCTACCGCGCGCTGATTGCCATTCTCGGTTTTGTTCGTCAGCTTTGGCGCCGTTTCTCCCAACGGCCTCGATACCATCTGCGTAGATCCGCCGCCGTCCAGAATCATACCGCGCCATACGCCGGCCTGGATCATGAACTGCTGGAGCTCGGGAAGCGTCATTCCTTGGCTGCCGCCGCTCCTATCGGATGTAAGAATATATGCGGTTTTCATATCTTTGGAATAGCCGATCGCCGTTCTGGAACGCGGCGTGTAGCCGTTGAAATCATTCACATTCCGTGTGAAATAACTCGGCTTCCCTTCATCGACAAGCAGTGTGCTGCCGCCGATCATCGTCTTGAACGTTTTCCAGTCGTACGTTTTGGAAGCGTCATGCGGGATCATATCGTATTTTGCCGTAATTTTATCCCCGACTTTAAGATGGTTGACGATAAAATCTCTCGCCTGCCCCGAGCCTCTGAGAATGAAACCGTCTGCCGGAGGAATCATTTTGACGTTTGTATCTACTTCGATTTCCTTTACTACACCGTTCTGAACCAATGCCTCCGTAGGAACATTCGTTCCGTCCACGGCACGCTGCTGATTTCCCCAAGCATTCGTATACAGAAGCAGACCGTTCGCAATCATTGGCGTGCCGCTTTCATCCCAATAATACGTCTTGTTCACTGCCGTAAGATCGAAAGCTGTTCCGTCTTTGGCCGTGACCGATCCTTTGAAATCAAAAATATCAATGATCGGCTGATTATCCTTCGTAATCGCAAACGAATAAATTCCGGATGTCTGAGTCGGGCTTGACATGATTTGACCATTGGTTATTTGCGCCCCTTCAGGAGCTCCTTCTGCCGTTGTATCGAAAAAGTCCCCGTTAACCCCTGCCACGGCACCGGTATCCTTAGCCATGCCCAGCACACTCTGGTTTTTCGTGAACTGATTGTTCGTTCCCGCCATTGCGTCAATCTTGACATTGGGGTTTGTTAAATCTACTTCTATGACATTCGCATTCACCGATACATTCTTATTGTTTCTCGCAGTCGACCAAACGTAATTTTTGAGAATAGCTCCAGAAGTAATCGTCTCCTGCGAACTTAACGTCAATGTTGAATCAGCCGCCCTGACCGGGGTTCCTATAACCATCTGCAATGACAATGCGCAAGCCAGCGCTCCAATCCCCAACTGCTTCCGTAACCTCATGCTGCTTTTCCACTCTCCTCTATCAGTCTACTATCTGAACTTAACAAATATATAGACTCTGATTCTATTGAAAAAGTTACGGAGCAGCAGCCGTTGTATTTATATGATTGAAAAAAAATACAAAAAAAGACCATCCCGTTGAGGGATGGCCTCTTGACAATCTTAGCTATTGATTAAAGCTTCCGCTTTTAAAATTTCAGCTTTATCCGTACGTTCCCATGGAACATTCAGGTCGTTGCGGCCAAAGTGACCGTAAGCTGCCGTTTGACGGTAAATCGGACGGCGTAGATCCAACTGCTTGATGATACCGGCTGGACGAAGGTCAAAATGCTTGCGGATCAGCTCGACAAGCTTGTCCTCGCTAACTTTGCCGGTGCCGAAAGTATCCACTGCGATCGAAACCGGTCTTGCTACGCCAATTGCATAAGCCAATTGAACTTCGCATTTGTCGGCGAGACCCGCGGCTACGATGTTTTTGGCTACATAGCGAGCAGCGTATGCGCCGGAACGGTCAACTTTTGTCGGATCCTTACCGGAGAAAGCTCCGCCGCCATGGCGAGCGTATCCGCCGTAGGTGTCGACGATAATTTTACGGCCTGTAAGACCCGCATCCCCTTGAGGTCCGCCAATAACGAAACGGCCGGTCGGGTTGATGAAATAGTTCGTATTATCATCCAAAAGTTGCGCAGGCACGATAGGCTTAATAACATGCTCTTTGATGTCTTTTTGGATTTGTTCCAAAGTTACTTCCTCGCTGTGCTGCGTGGAAACGACAATCGCGTCAACGCGAACCGGTTTGTCTCCATCGTACTCTACAGTAACTTGAGTCTTGCCATCGGGACGCAGGTAAGGAAGAGTTCCGTTCTTGCGAACTTCAGTCAGACGGCGCGCCAATTGGTGGGAAATCGAGATCGGCAGCGGCATAAGCTCCGGAGTCTCGTTAACCGCAAATCCGAACATAAGACCTTGGTCTCCTGCGCCGATTGCTTCGATTTCCTCATCGGACATTGTGCCTTCTCTTGCTTCAAGCGCTTTGTTAACGCCCTGTGCAATGTCAGGGGATTGCTCGTTCAGGGATACCAAAACCGCACATGTCTGGGAGTCAAAACCATACTTAGCGCGAGTGTACCCGATTTCTTTGATCGTTTGTCTTGCGATAGCTTGAATATCTACATACTCAGAGCTGGAAGTAATCTCACCAATTACCAATACCAAACCCGTTGCAACGGATACCTCGCACGCTACGCGCGCATTCGGATCATTTGCAAGGAAAGCATCCAATACCGAGTCAGAAATTTGGTCACAAATTTTATCAGGATGACCTTCTGTTACGGATTCGGATGTAAATAAACGACGTCCACGTTCTAGTGCCATGTCATTCATCCTCCTATAATCATAGTATGTATGAAAAGCCCCCAATTGATGCCTCTTGCCATCATTCGTTCGCGCTTTAATCAGCAGCTTTTCATGCTGACCGGAATGTGTATTCTACTCGCTGGTGCGGTGTAAAAAATAAACATTTCCGACATAAAGAATAGTTGTCTTATAACAAAAATGAACCTTCTCCGGGTGGAAAAGGCTGCAAAGGCATTGACCTTCAATTAATTATCTTACTGCATTTGTTGTCTAGTGTCAACGAAAGCATGTGAAATTAATAGAATCATAACAATTTCTATCCTACAAAGTAAAAAGGGTCTCTTCCGCTTTTTGGATCAGCCGTCTCGTAATATTGCCCCCGACCGCCCCCGCATCCCTGGAAGAAATATGGCCCCAGTAATCCTCTTTTATGGAAGAGGCGGGGATCGAACCTAGCTCGGTAGCAAACTCCGTATTGCCGAGACCATAGGCATTTTTACCTACAGGCAATCCAAGCTCTTCTGCAATTTCATACTTAAGGATATCCAGCGCCTTCTTCGACTCGGGAACAACCTTGACGTTATTGCTTCTAGCCATAACTATTCTCCTCCTTAAGTTGTGTTCAACTGTAGTATGGCTAGATTGCAGATGCCGAAAACTCATAAGATGTTGTCAACTGGGGTAAAATTATGGAGTCACTGTACTACCGTCAGCATTGAGCAAAAGATAACTGCCGCGCACCATGACATAAATGTCTGCTGTATTTTTCGGGCTCGGTTTAATACCGCGGCCTTCGCGAGGGAAAATGAGCAAATGATTTAATTCCACTGCTGCTCCCTCTGCCACATCTTTGCCAGCAGTAACGTCGGGCACACCCTCACCATCTTTACTTACCACAACCGTTTTTCCCGTTCGCACAATAAACTCACTGCCACTGCCGGCGTAGAGAGTTTGTCCGGATTTTAGCAAAACTACGCTCATATTCGATGAAGTCGCACTCCCACCTGAGTTTGTGCCGCTGGACGTATCGCCCTGTGAAGCTAGCGCCGAAGCGATAAGTTCTTTCACTTTTGCCTCGCTTAAAGTATTTTGATCAAAATAACTCTTGGTAATGACCGGATCCGTCGATGATCCTGGCGTTGGAGCGTCGGCTTTTGATACGGACAAAAATGACGTCGATAAAAAAATAACCGAAAAAGCTGTCGCAAGAACTCTTTTCTTCTTCATAGTTGTGCACTCCTGTCATTAAAAAATCTGGTAATATAAAGGAAATTCCAATCCTTTTGTTGAAGTATACTTTATAACTAAATTCGACAAAATGGAGTGATTCCGGTGAAAAGGTTACTAACCGCAACTTTGATTTTATTCTTTATATCCAGCAGCGTCAATGCCTCTACCAATCACGGCAGTTTCGAAGGAAATCCCATAGTGAGCATACAATCTAGTGGAAAAGAACTAAAAGTCGATGACGTCCCCGCCATTAATTACAACGGAAGAACTATGGTCCCGATTTATTTATTGAAGCAGATTGGCGTCGAAGCTGTATGGAACGATGCAACTTACAGCGTAAATGTGAAAGTAAACGATAAAGCTGCTGGCACTTCAACTACCCCAACTCCAACCAAAGATGATACAACTACAAAAAAAGACGACCTTGAAATCCTTAAAGATACCTACAAATGGCTAAGCGATACGGATATGGCACTCTGGATGTTTGCTGTAAGATTGCAGCAGTATGCGGATTCGGATTTGACAATTAATCAGGATCATTTGACGGATAGTGACTACGAAGACCTAAACAATCTTTATAAAGAATCGTTAACATTTGCTACTGAGAGAATCAATGATATTAAAATCAATAATTCGATCAAAGACATTCTTACGAATCAATCCAATGCGCTCATACAGCTTAGCCAAACAAGAAACCTGATTACTTTTTGGCGATCTAAGTCTAATGACACCCAAATTACAAATAGTTTAAAAATTAGTTTGTTGAACTCTCAAACCATAACCCAGAAAAACCTAAACTTTACCAATAAATGCATTCATGATCTTATAGCAGCCAAATATAAAAGCAGTAAAAACCCTTCATAATAGAAGGGTTTTACTGCTTTATTTAATCAAGTTTAAAAAACGTACAATAACAACGGAAGCCTGAGCTCGTGTTGTTTGCTCGTTGGGGCCAAATAATTGGTCATTCAAACCGTTCATAATTTTAGCATTAAGAACTTCTGCGATTTCCTTCCTGCCCCAGGAAAGATCTTTTAGATCGCTATATTGGCTGAGCAATTCTTTTTCTCTTGCATCACCAATGGAAAGGCCAATATTGCTATGTTCAAGAGCCCGTACCAGTATACTTGAAAGTTCTACTCTTGTAACTGCTTTATTCGGCTGGAAAGTTCCATTTTCGTATCCACTAATAATTCCCTCTTGTACAGCCTCCGTAACGTACGGATAAGACCAATCGCTTTGATTCACATCTTGAAAATATGTTTGTTTCGTTACAGATGTTTGCGATCCGGTGTTCATCGCTTTTACCAACATGGCAGTAAACTCAGCCCGAGTCAAGCTTTCGTCAGGGGCAAAAGTGGTCTCTGTCTTCCCGGCAATAATTTGTTTGTTAGCTAAATAGTCTATGTATTTGCTTACCCAGTGATTTTGCGTGTCTTCAAATTTGGTTGTGTTAGTACTATCAGTATTCGCAAATACTGCTGATGGGAAAATACAAATTACTAAAAATATGAAACATACACTACGGGTAATATTTTTCAAAGTCATGTCTAACCCCCCTAAATTCATTCAAAATATAACATTATTATACTTTGAATTGAGGTGATTTATCAAATATCGTTTTTCATCTCTATCTGCGTCTCTCATAAAGATCGGGATTGGATTGTCCTTTAATTAAAATAAAAAAAGAAGACCCGAAAGGATCTTCTTTTTTTAAAGATATTAATTGTCAAGACCGTTGTATGTTGCTTTGTAAGAAGTTGTAGCGGCTTTACCATTTGGTGCAGTTGAAGTCACATCAAATGTTACTGTACCGTTGTTAACACTAGGCGTTGCTACGATATTTCCGTATTGGTCAACAGATACAGTACCACCAGTAACATGATCTACACCAAATGTGATACCATACAGATAGTTGTATTTCTTAGCATTTGTTTCTTCGTTTTTGATACCATAGTTATCAGTTACATTAAGTTGAGTGAACACATTGTAGTTGCTGTAACCGATTGTTTTGGAGGAATCATCAACTGTAATTGTGTCGACTGCAAGAGCATCATTCTTAACAGTTACAGTTGTTGTTGCTGTTTTCACTTTGTTATCATTTGTTTTATAGCTCACGTTGATTGTTGCAGTACCTACTTTATTACCAATTACATAAGCTTTTCCAGCACCGTTGTATACAACTTGAGCAACGGAAGTGTTAGAAGATGTAATCGCAGTAATATTTTTAGGTAAAGCTACTGTGTCGCCACTAGCAGTTGTCGCAGAAACTGTTACTTCGCGAGCAAGTCTGCTTTTACCTGCATCCTTCTGTTCGCCATCAACAAAATAACCATTAGTATCATATTGATGGAGATTATCAATAACACCACTATCCATGGCGTTGAACAAATTAGGAACGCTGTTCAAGCCGTAAGTAAGGCTATCGCTTGTAGTTGCTACATCAAGGTTACGAGTAACTGTATCGATAACAGTTGCAGTGTTATTTTGGAACTTGATCAGTTCAATTTTAACTCCAAAAGTTCCGGAAGCTGTTGCGCTTGTAGCTATGCGGTAAGTGTCATTAAGCTTGTCAAAACCTTTGTTTTGCAGAACGCCTGTAGTATTACCTGGCACTGCAGTCAAGTTATTCAAGACTGCATCACTAAGGCTTGCAGTAGCTGCAACGCTACTAGAAGCAGTATCGTTATCATCTGTGATTGTTTGTTTACCATCAGCCATATTAATAGGAGTAACTTTAGTGTAGTAATAGACACTTCCTGTTACACCGCCAGAAGAAACGCTGCCTTGACCGTCAGTTGTCAAGAATTTATCTTGGCTCTTGTCGTATTGGTCCAAAGCTTGAACAACAATTTTAGTGTATCCGCCTGCTACAATTTTCTTAGCCGGTTCAGTAATCACTTTAAGTTTATCTGGGATACGTACGTTACCAACAGTGAAATTCTTTGTAGCTTGGCTGTTAGCACCGGCAGTTGCGATATAAGCGTTCAGGTTAACAATACCACTGCGACCTGCTGTAATAGTGGACAAGCGAACGCTACCTTTGTGTTCACCACTTTGAAGCACTTTAGCAAGTGTTGTCTCTGTGGATTCACCTTCATTCTTTGTCAATGCGCCAGACAGGGATACATTGATCCGTTTTACGTTTTGGTCGCTTGTCAAATCATCAAGGCTTAATTTGTTTCCATCAGCATCGTATGCAGTAATTGGAACATATACATCTGTATCCCCAGTAGCCACACCACCGCTGATATCACCGATTTCCACTTTTGTAGCTACAGCAGTAGAAGTCACTGAAATTTTTGTAGTAGCAGCTGCACCTTGCAGATATACCTGAGCAGTGTAATCGCCGGTTTTCTCAATGTTGTTATTTAAGCTTACACGAACTGCAGGAATGTCATTATTATCATAATCTTGAATACCAGATTTCAGAAGCTCTTCGTAAGGTGTAAAGATAACTTGTGCTTTTCCATCAGCAACAAGATCGTTTGCACCGTTAGTAACAGAGATAATTGACGAAATAGCTTTGAAACCTAATTGGTTACCGTATTGGTCATATACATTTAATGGGAAAGTTGCAGTCTCACCTTTTTTGGTGATTCCTTTTTTACCATTAGAGTATTTAATATCTCCAGCTTCCATTTTTGTAATGAATGGAGCCACACCTACTGTGAAGTTTTTGCTTGCAGACAAGTGTGTATCATTGAAGTAGATGTTTACTGGAATGACAGTCAAGTTGGATTGCGATTCCGAACTTGGACCAGACTTAGTGCTATCAAAAGTAATTTTCAGTACGCCATCGTCTTTTTTAGTAATTTGAGCGGTTTGGCTGTTGCCCAAAATTACTGTGTAAGAACCAGCCGAGAAGGAAGCATTTTCACCGTATTGGTTAGTAGCTTTAACAAGTACAGTTGCGCTTGTAGTTTTAGCGATTGTATCGCTAGCATTTACGAAGTCGATTTTCTTAACAACTTCGTTTTCAGCAGTGAATTTAGCAGTTGTTTTATCAACAACTTTTTCATCCAAGCCGCTCAGCGTAACTGTGTACTCACCAGCACGAAGATTTGCATCTAAAGACAAGGTTGCGGATTTTTTATCATCAGCAAATTTAGTAGTCGATACAACATCAGTGTTGCCTTGTTTCACGGAAAGCTTAGCTTTGTCAGTGTCAACTGGTTTGTTGAAGCTAACTACAACTGTTTTAACGCCAGTAGGCTTAGCTTCTGTTACGGAAATTTTGCCAGCTGGAACATATTGTTGTTTAGCTTCGTATGCGCCAGTCAGAAGCAGGTCGCGAGTTGCATTGGATTTACCGCCGAAACCGCCGTCAGCTGCTGGGAACAATTTCAGTTCGAGAGCCAATGCTACATAGCCTTGTGCCCAATCGTCAACTGTTGCATCGTCGCCAGTTTTTGCTTTTGCTTCAGCATCTTTACCCAGTACGCGAACCAGGAAAGTTGCCAGTTGTTCTTTAGTTACTTTGCCAGCTGGGTTGTAAGTACCTTCGCCGTAACCGTCAGTTACGCCGGCAGTTTTCAGAGCTTCGATGTAAGGAAGCGCATAGCCGTTAGCTGCATCGTCGGATTTAACATCGGAGAAGCTGGAAGTTTTCAGGTCTTTGTTGATGTCAAGAGACATGACCAAAGCCGCTACTTTAGCGAATTGAGCGCGGTTCATTTCTTCTTTCAGACCAAACTCAGTGTCGCTGATTCCGTCGAAGATTCCTGCGCTAATCATAGCGTCGAATTTTGCTTTTGTCGCTGCGTCAAGATCTTTAAGATCTGTGAAGTTAGCGGATGTTTTTGTTGCTGTAGTTGCTGATGTAGTTGTTGCTGCTGTATCAGCAAATGCTACGGAAGAAAATACGGATAATGCCATTGCTGTAGAAAGAACTACGGATAAACTTTTCTTCATAACCTTTTTTTCTCCTCCTCGAATATCTTTCGCTTTATTTTGTAGGTTTGATCTAACAATATTTGAGCTCGATTCACTCATTGTCCGGTTCACCCCCTTTCCAGAGTTGGAGCATAATTATAACTAAGTTCGCTTGTAGCCCTTTAGCCACATGGAAACTAGTAAACTTTAACTAGAAAAGAAAAGATAGGTACCCACTCATACCACTTCACATTATACAATGGTCGAATAGCGTCGTAAAGAGTTATTTTTAATCATTTCCAAAACAGGCTAACTGTTCTTCTTGCCTTAACTGTTTTCAAAAGTATTAAACGCAGTATTCGAAAAAAAGTTGCGTCACATGAAAAAAAAGTTTTTTCTGCATCATTTTTTATTTTGAATTGGCTAAAAACACGTTGTTTGCATAAAAATAAACAAACAAAGAAGACCCCGAAGGGTCTTCTTTGCTTGCTTATTGATTATTGAGCTGTCAAAGCGATGCTTGCCGATTTGCCGCTTGGTGCTGTAGCCGTCAGGTCGAAGCTTACGGATGTCGATGGGCTTGTTGGCGTTGCCACTACGTTGCCGTATTGGTCTACCGATACCGTTCCGCCCACCACATGGTCGACCGAGAATGTTGCGCCGAGCAGGTAGTTGTACATTTTCGCGTCGCCGTCTTCGTACTTGATGCCGTAGTTGTCGACGATGTTCATACCTGTGAAGGCGTTGAATCCGCTAAGTCCGATCGTTTTGCTTGTATCGTCGAAGCTGAGTTGATCTACTGCAAGCGCATCGCTCTTCACGGTTACTGCTGTTGTTGCTGTTTTCACTTTGCCGTCGTTCGTTTTGTAACTCACGTTGATCGTTGCCGTTCCCGCTTTGTTACCAATCACATACCCTTTGCCACCAGAGTAAACTACTTGAGCTACTGATGTGTTCGAGGAAGCAATTGCAGTAATTTGTTTCGGAAGCGCTACAGTGTCGCCGGCTGCATTCGTTGCAGATACGGTTACTTCGCGAGCCAGTTTACTTGTGTTAGCTGCTTTTTGATCCGCTGCACTCAGTGTGCCGCTTGTATCGTATTGAGCGCCGTCGATGATAACTCCACTATCGATGGCATTGAACAAAGCCGGTACGCTGTTCAGACTGTAGCTCAGGCTGTCGGTCGATGTCGCTACGTCGATGTTGCGAGTCACGGTATCAACTACGCTCTCATTGCCCGATGCGTCTACTTTGACCAGTTCCACTTTCACGCCGAACGTTCCCGACGCGCCGGATCCGGTTGCCAGACGGTACGTATCGTTCATTTGATTGAACGCTGTGTTCTCAACCATGCCTGTAGCGCCGCTCACAGCTTGAAGGTTTTTGAAGCTGTTCGCCGATGTGAACGCAGCTGTTACGGCGCTGGATGCAGTGTCATTGTCCGCTGTGATCGCTTGAACGCCTGTTGTTGTGTTCACCGGCGTCATTTTTGCGTAGTAGTACACGCTGCCGGAAACAGATGTAGGAGTAGCGTTTGTTGACGCATTGCCTTGGCCGTCCGTTGCAAGGTAGGAATCCTGGCTTTTGCCGTATTGGTCAATCGCTTGAACCACGAAGCTTGTGTAGCCGCCAGGTACGATTTGTTTAGCCGGCTCAGTGACGACTTTCAAGTGATCCGGGATACGTACGTTGCCGACCGTGTAGGACTTCGTAGCCGTGCTGTTAGCACCGGACGTTGCGATGTAGGCATTAACCGTTACAACGCCGTTATGGCCCGCTGTGATGTTCGACAAGCGGATGGAACCTTTGTGTTCGCCGCCTTGGTAGATTTTCGCTACGCTTGCTGCGGTTGTAGTACCTTCGTTCAGGGCGCTGGCTCCGGATACTGCCACATTGATCCGATCCACGTTTTGATCGCTTGTCAGGTCGTCTACGCTCAGTTTGTTGCCCGCTGCGTCATAAGCCACGATCGGGATGTACACGTCTGTGTCGCCCGCGGCAATCACGTCGCCCATGTCGCCGATTTCCACTTTTGTCGCTACCGCTTTGGATGCGATCGAAAGTTTGCTCGATGCCGATGCGCCTTGCAGGTACACTTGAACCGTATAGTCGCCGGCTTTTTCGATGTTGTTGGTCAGGTTCACGCGTACTTCTGGGGTATCGTTGTTGTCGTAATCCTGCATGCCTGCGTTCAGCAGCGCCTCGTATGGCGAGAATACCACTTGCGCTTTTTGATCGGTTACCAGGTCGTTTGCGTTTGTACTCAGGGCGCTTTGGATCGCACTGAAGCCCATTTCATTGCCGTATTGGTCAAATACGCTCACTGGGATCGTTGCTGTTTCGCCTTTTTGAGCGATGCTCGTTTGGCCGTTCGAGTATTTTACAGTACCCAGTTCCATTTTCGTAATGAATGGCGCTACGCCGACTGTGAAGTTTTTGCTCGCCGACAAGTGCGTGTCATTGAAGTAGATGTTCACTGGAATGACCGTCAGGTTGGACTGGGAAGCCGTGCCTGCAGCAGCCAATGTGCTGTCAAATGTCAATTTCAGCAAGCCGGCATCCGTTTTGGTAATTTGTGCCGTTTGGCCGTTACCCAGGATAACTGTGTAGGAACCTGCGGAGAACGAAGCGTTCTCGCCGTATTGGTTCGTTGCTTTGACCATGACCGTCGCTTTTGTGGTACGAGCTACTGTGTCGCTGGCGTTAACGAAGTCAATTTTTTGCAAGGTTTCGTCTTGGGCCGTGAAAGTAGCTGTTGTTTTATCTACAGCTGCAGTGTCCAAGCCGCTCAGCGTAACGGTGTAGTCGCCTGCGCGAAGGTTGGTGTCCGTCAACGTCAAGGTTGCTGATTTTTTGTCATCGGCAAATGTAGTCGTAGTTGCTACAGCCGTTGTGCCTTGCGTCAAAGCCAGTTTCGCTTTGTCGGTGTCTACCGGTTTGTTGAAGTTGACCGTTACTTTTTGTACGCCTGTCGGTTTCGCATCGGTTACCGATACTTTACCGGCTGGAACGTATTGCTGCTTGGCTTCGTATGCGCCAGTAAGCAGCAGGTCGCGAGTTGCGTTCGCTTGGCCGCCGAATGTGCCGTCTGTGCCGTTAGGCAGCAGTTTCAGCTCCAGCGCCAGGGCTACATAACCTTGAGCCCAGTCGGAGACTGTAGCGTCGCTGCCTGTTTTTGCCCGAGCGTCAGCATCTTTGCCCAGTACGCGGTCCAGGAACGTCGCCAGCTGCTCTTTGGTTACTTTGCCGGCCGGATCGAACGTAGTGTCCGTTACACCGTCAGTAACGCCGGCTGTTTTCAAAGCCTCGATGTAAGGCAATGCATAGCCGTTCGCAGGATCGTCCACACTAACGTCAGCGAAACTCGATGTTTTCAAGTCTTTGTTAATGTCCAGCCCCATGATCAAGGCCGCTACTCTCGCAAATTGCGCGCGGTTCATTTCATCTTTCAAGCCAAACGTGGTGTCGGTAACTCCATCGAAAATACCGGCGCTAATCATGGCGTCGAATTTCGCTTTTGTGGCTGTGTCAAGATCTTTCAAATCCGTGAAATCTGCGGATGTTTTCGCAAAGGCTACTGAAGAAAATACGGATAAAGCCATTGCTGTTGAAAGAACGACGGTTAGACTTTTCTTCATAGAGTTTCTTTCCTCCTAAGTATTTGAAGTTTTTTGTTATAAAATCTTATAACCGATGGGAGTGTACAGCGATTTTTACATCACTTTTGTGTAGATTTTTGTCTATCACCTAATCTACAAAAACAGTATACTATCTGTTATTCACTCAGTCATTGATAAGAATTTTCCAGCTAATTCATCGTCACGGATTTGTTTTAGCCGACTTTGCTTTGCAATAATTCAATCAATTGCTTGCCCGGATCTTTCATTTCACCTGCAGGTCGATTGCCGCCGCCTTTGCCATCTTGGCCCTTGGACCCGTTCGTACCTTGGTCTTTCGTCTCGCCCTGATTTGTGCTTGGCGCCTTGGATGCATCCGCATTGCCGGAGGAATCCGTACTTTTCGCTGCATTCCCGGCATCCGCATTTTTCTTGCCGTTACCGCGGTTAGCCATGCGCGCGGCCGCATCGTCCACAAATTTCTTTTGGGCATCCGTCAGATTTTCAAGCAGCTTGGCCTTGCTGTCGTCGGTAATCTCGCCTTTGGCGACGATATCTTGAGCTGTTGGCAGCATCGCTTGCGCTTCTTCTTTCGTAATTGAAAGTCCATCGGCTTTGTCCATCATAAGCAGCGTTTGGAATGTGGAAAACATTTGCCGCTGCTGCTGGCTCATCGCAGGCCGATTTGGGTTGGATTCCTTTTGATCCGTCGTTTGACTCTGGCTTTGCTGTTGTGGCTGCGCGGTGCTGACTGCGGCAGAAGCGCTTTGTGCCGCCGGCTGGTTGCCGCAGCCGCTTAATAAAACGGGGATGACCACACAAATCCCGGCTAGCTTTTTTAAATTCATTTAGGTGACCACCCTCCTATCTGATTCCTACAAATACAAGGGTACAGCCGGTTTGTGAAGAAACTAAGACTAAAAGCTGAAATCAGCATAAAAGTTAGCTTAAAATAAGCTGAAATCGCCCGATTTCATGGGATTTTCAGGATCGACAGACCGGAATTTTCCATAAATTTAAGACTGGAAAAAAGGCCCAACTTAAAACAAAAAAGACCCCGAAGGGTCTTCTTTGATCGCTTGATTATTGAGCCGTCAATGCGATGCTTGCCGACTTGCCACTTGGTGTTGTAGCTGTCAGGTCGAAGCCTACGGATGTCGATGGGCTTGTTGGTGTTGCTGCTACGTTGCCGTATTGGTCCACCGTTACAGTACCGCCCACTACATGGTCGACCGAGAATGTTACACCCATCAAGTAGTTGTACATTTTCGCGTCGCCGTCTTCGTACTTGATGCCGTAATTGTCGATGACGTTGATGCCTGTGAAAGCGTTGAATCCGCTAAGTCCGATTGTTTTGCTTGTATCGTCGAAGCTGACTTGATCTACCGCAAGCGCATCGCTCTTCACAGTTACTGCAGTTGTTGCTGTTTTCACTTTGCCGTCGTTCGTTTTGAAGCTCACGTTGATCGTTGCCGTTCCCGCTTTGTTACCAATCACATACCCTTTTCCACCTGTGAGGACCACTTGGGCTACCGATGTGTTGGAAGAGGCAATTGCGGTAATTTGTTTCGGCAGCGATACCGTGTCGCCGGCCGCATTCGTTGCAGATACGGTTACTTCGCGAGCCAGTTTACTTGTGTTAGCCGCTTTTTGGTCCGCTGCGCTCAGTGCGCCGCTTGTGTCGTACTGCGCTCCGTCGATGATCACTCCGCTATCGATAGCGTTGAACAAAGCCGGTACGCTGTTCAGGCTGTAGCTCAGGCTGTCAGTCGATGTCGCTACGTCTACGTTGCGAGTCACGGTGTCAACTACGCTCTCTTTGCCCGATGCGTCTACTTTGATCAGTTCCACTTTCACGCCGAACGTTCCCGCCGCGCTTGATCCGGTTGCCAAGCGGTACGTATCGTTCATTTGGTTGAACGCTGTATTCTCAACCATGCCTGTAGTGCCGCTCACAGCTTGAAGGTTTTTGAAGCTGTTTGCCGTTGTGAACGCAGCTGTTACGGCGCTGGATGCAGTATCATTGTCCGCTGTGATCGCTTGAACGCCTGTTGTTGTGTTCACCGGAGTCATTTTCGTGTAGTAATATACGCTGCCGGAGCCGGACGTATTGGCGTTTGTTGTCGCATTGCCTTGACCGTCCGTCAACAGGTAGGAATCCTGGCTTTTGCCGTATTGGTCAATTGCTTGGACGACAAAGCTTGTGTAACCGCCAGGTACGATTTGCTTAGCCGGCTCAGTGACGACTTTCAAGTGATCCGGGATACGTGCGTTGCCGACCGTGTAGGACTTCGTAGCCGTGCTGTTCGCACCGGACGTTGCGATGTAAGCATTGACTGTTACAACGCCGTTATGGCCCGCTGTGATGTTCGACAAGCGGATGGAACCTTTGTGTTCGCCGCCTTGGTAAATTCTCGCCACATTACTTGCAGTTGTGCTGCCTTCGTTCAAGAAACTGGCTCCGGATACTGCCACATTGATCCGATCCACGTTTTGATCGCTGGTCAGGTCGTCTGTGCTCAGTTTGTTGCCCGCTGCGTCATAAGCCACGATCGGGATGTACACGTCTGTGTCGCCCGCGGCAATCACGTCGCCCATGTCGCCGATTTCCACTTTTGTCGCTACCGCTTTGGATGCGATCGAAAGTTTACTCGATGCCGATGCGCCTTGCAGGTACACTTGAACCGTGTAGTCGCCGGCTTTCTCGATGTTGTTGGTCAAGTTTACGCGTACTTCAGGTGTATCCGTGTTGTCATAATCCTGCATGCCTGCGTTCAGCAGCGCTTCGTATGGCGAGAACACCACTTGCGCTTTTTGATCGGTTACCAGATCGTTCGCATTTGTATTCAGAGCGTTTTGGATCGCGCTGAATCCGAGTTCGTTGCCGTATTGGTCAAATACGCTCACTGGGATCGTTGCTGTTTCGCCTTTTTGAGCGATGCTTGTTTGATCGTTGGAGTATTTTACAGTACCCAGTTCCATTTTCGTAATGAACGGCGCTACGCCGACTGTGAAGTTTTTGCTGGCCGACAAGTGCGTATCATTGAAATAGATGTTCACTGGAATGACCGTCAGGTTGGACTGGGAAGCCGTACCTGCAGCAGCCAACGTGCTGTCAAATGTCAATTTCAGCAAGCCGGCATCTGTTTTCGTAATTTGCGCCGATTGGCCGTTACCCAGGATAACTGTGTAGGAGCCTGCGGAGAACGAAGCGTTCTCGCCGTATTGGTTCGTTGCTTTGACCATGACCGTTGCTTTTGTAGTACGAGCTACTGTATCCCCGGCATTGACGAAGTCAATTTTTTGTACGGCTTCGTCTTGGGCTGTGAAAGTAGCTGTTGTTTTATCTACAGCTGCAGTGTCCAAGCCGCTCAGCGTAACGGTGTAGTCGCCTGCGCGAAGATTGGTGTCCGTCAACGTCAAGGTTGCGGATTTTTTGTCATCGGCAAATGTCGTCGTAGTCGCTACGGCCGTTGAACCTTGTGTCAGAGCCAGTTTCGCTTTGCCGGTGTCTACCGGTTTGTTGAAGTTGACCGTTACTTTTTGTACGCCTGTCGGTTTTGCATCGGTTACCGATACTTTACCGGCTGGAACGTATTGCTGCTTGGCTTCGTATGCGCCAGTGAGCAGCAGGTCGCGAGTTGCGTTCGCTTGGCCGCCAAATGTGCCGTCTGTGCCGTTAGGCAGCAGTTTCAGCTCCAGCGCCAGAGCTACATAACCTTGAGCCCAGTCGGAGACTGTAGCGTCGCTGCCTGTTTTTGCCCGAGCGTCAGCATCTTTGCCCAGTACGCGGTCCAGGAACGTCGCCAGCTGCTCTTTGGTTACTTTGCCGGCCGGATCGAACGTAGTGTCCGTTACACCGTCAGTAACGCCGGCTGTTTTCAAAGCCTCGATGTAAGGCAATGCATAGCCGTTCGCAGGATCGTCCACACTAACGTCAGCGAAACTCGATGTTTTCAAGTCTNACCGGCTGGGTCAAACGTAGTGTCGGTTACACCGTCAGTAACGCCGGCTGTTTTCAAAGCCTCGATGTAAGGCAATGCATAGCCGTTCGCAGGATCGTCCACACTAACGTCAGCGAAACTCGATGTTTTCAAGTCTTTGTTAATGTCCAGCCCCATGATCAAGGCCGCGACTTTCGCGAATTGCGCGCGGTTCATTTCATCTTTCAAGCCAAACGTGGTGTCGGTAACTCCATCGAAAATACCGGCGCTAATCATGGCGTCGAATTTCGCTTTTGTGGCTGTGTCAAGATCTTTCAAATCCGTAAAGTCTGCGGATGTTTTCGCAAAGGCTACTGAAGAAAATACGGATAAAGCCATTGCTGTTGAAAGAACGACGGTTAGACTTTTCTTCATAGAGTTTCTTTCCTCCTAAGTATTTGAAGTTTTTTGTTATAAAATCTTATAACCGATGGGAGTGTGCAGCGATCTTTGCATCACTTTCTTGCAACTTTTTGTATATCACCTCGTCTACAAAAACAGTATACTATTTGCTATACACTCAGTCATTGATAAGTATTTTCCAAAATAAAAAACGCAGACGCCTCTTTAATGAGGTCATCTGCGTTTGCGAATCGTTGTTTATGGAACCATCTTTTGCTGCTTCATTACTCGATATGCAATGACGGAAGCTTGCGCGCGCGTCATGAGCTCTGTCGGATCAAAACGGTATGTTTGTTTCGCTCCGGTCGCGACCGTATTTGCAATGCCTTGCATATAGCCTGCCTTCACGATACCTTCTACAGCTGTTCTTGCATAGAAGTCAATCGAATTGGCATCCGTAAATGATTTCTGCAAGCTTGCGAGCGATTTTGTCGTATCCGTACCCAGCTTCATGTTCGCTGCCCGAGCGATCATAATCGCCGCATCCTGGCGCGTAATCGAACCGCCCGGATTGAACCGATTGCTGGCTTGGCCGCGGATAATACCCGCTCTCGCAGCCGTCTCAACAAATTTGTACTCGTATAAGCCGTAATCCATTTTCAGCACGTCGGAGAACGTAGCATCGCCCTCGTAGTCGAGTGGAACTTTAAACATCTTCACTAACATCTGAGCGAACTCTCCGCGTGTAATCGCATCGTCAGGACTAAAGGAATACGTAGTTCTTGCCTTCATAACCCCTTTGGAATACAAAGTTTCCAATTCGTTCTTCGCATAAGCATGTCCGGTAATATCGTCAAAAGATTTGTCCATATACATGACTTGATAGTAGCCGAACTTTTGGAACGGTACCGTGATGGTATTCGTTCCTGTGTCAACGACGCCTCCGAGATTTTTCCACCCACGGTCGGTTTGATTAGAATAGTTCGGATAAATGTCATAGAAGAACACCGTTACATATTTACCTGAATCCAGTCTGATAGACGAATTATATTTCAACGTCAAAGTACCAGGATTGGTCGGAACGACAAGCTCAGGGTAATTTCTGCTAAAGTATGATCTGCCTGAAATGCTTGAATCGTATGGATCCAAACCAGTACCTGTCAGACCGGCCGCCAGCTCCCCATTGGACGTTGTCGTCGAGCTAGGGTCAATAATAAATCCCGCATCCAGGTAATATAAATCGCTGGCCGTACCGAACGAATTCTCAGTTACCTTCTGAGTAATTAGCGATTTGTAATAGCTGTTCGTCGGATAAGTCGCTTTGTCTATACGTCCGTCGTTAACATCAGCCAATCCAAACAAGAGTTGACGATCATTAGTCAAGTATTGGTTATTGTTCGAGTCGGGCGAGTAGCGTCTCATCTTTGTATCTTTAGGAAATTTCAATTGAATTTTGCCGTTGAATATTTTCAAGTTCGCATTCATGCCCGTCATGTATTCAGCGCCTTGAATATCCGTGTTGGCGTAATAAAGAATAAAGCTCCCGTTTGCTTTACTAGTGCCGCGGTTTACAGTGAACTTGACCGTATTGGCGCCTGGCTTCAAATTTTGAATCGTGTACACATACTGGTCGTAGTTGCCTGTAGTATCGGAAACAGTTTGTTTGGTAGCTTGGCTTTTGCCGAAAACAACACTATCCGCATTTTCGGCGTTAATTTTAACCGTATAGAAGTTGCTGTTGATATTGGCTTGCAAAGTACCGCTGCTGTTCTTTATCAGAACAGGCTGAACTACTGTATAAGAGACATCCGACCTTGAAATCGTAATCGACTTGGTTGCTGTAATATTTGAATTGTTAGTAATGCTGAATTCAAATACGACATCGCTATTGTTCAGCAGGTTGAATGAGTTTGTCGTGAACGATTGCGGGCTTGATGTGTTATTGATCGCCGTAAAATAATTGCCCGTTCCGGTAGAGATGACGCTCTGATAGTTCGCGCTGGCATCTTTGGTCACGTTGTTGGCGTCGACAGTTTGGTGCAGAACCAAAGCATTGCCGTTTGAGTCCTTCGTATGGACAGTCAAACTCATCGTTTTGATTGTAGGAGTCGTACCATCCGACAACAAGCTTGAGAAAATACCTTTAAACGAAACAGTACGTTCCGTAGTTGTGTACGTTCCCGCTTGAGCCGCAGCAATAAACTGTGTGCCCGCTGTTCCGGTCTCGACCGGCTTGATGCTGGTAAATGACGGGGCCTCCGTGCTGTACAAATAAATGTTGTAGGATTGCTCAATAATAAAGGTACCACTGACATACACTCTGAATTTCAACGTATTCAGACCTTCTACAAGCACGCTTGACAAAGTTCCGAACGAAGTCAAAGGAATTTTGAACACATTCGGATCTGCAGCTGTACTAGGAGAGAAAATGGCATCGTCAGTGCTGCTGTTTAATGTAAACACATTGTTGTTAACATAGACTTCAACTTTATTCGTATTCGCGGTATCTTGGAAGAAGTTCACAACCCGACCCGAAATACAAGGTGCTGATGAAGCGAGCCCGCACTGCAGATTATTAATGTTTTTGATCGACATGTTGTTCGAAATATTGTTGACGGTAACATACGGTGCGTTGCTGATATTCAACGAATACGTTGTTATAGCAGCATTATATGGATTGCCCGCAGCGTCAAACGGGTAAATAACCATTTTTTTGGCGCCATCTGTTAATCCTTGAAGCTTGACTGTATACAAGTATTCTGTAGGAGACGCTGCACCTAAATTGTCGGGTTTGCGGATACCGGTCGTATTGTCGACATTCGGCGCCGTACCGCCGCTTACATAATCGGCCATATATGTCGTTCCGTCCAAATCGACACGAAGCGTCGATGTATACGTATTCGCATAAATCATCAATGTCGCTGGCAATTCGCTGATTACGTTCGTATCTGACAAGCTCAATTGGCTTTCTACGCCGGTTTTCAGAGTAACTTTATTAATGTAAGGTTTTGCAGGATCCACATATTTAAAATTGTAAGTCGTCGTCACATCGGAAAGGGTGCCCGTGCTATCCTTGAATGTAAATGTAAGCAACTGCGGATTGGCCGTGCTAATGGAAGCAATGTTAGTATTGACAGTAACATCGCTGACCGCGTACTCGCCGGACCTTGTTAGCGCCGAGTTCTTGCTCAAAGTAACTGTCGTGGAGGTTGCACTATTGGCGACAACTTTCGTTGCATCATTCGATGTAAAATCGACATTGCTGGCAATGGTTGTCCCATTAATCGCGATATCCGCATATGTATACTTCGTAACGGATGTACCGCTAAAGTAATCGCTCTTGATGCTGGCTTTAATCGTTACGGCAGTGCTCCCGAAAGTAGGAACCGTAATTAAATCTTGATAAGCAGGAGTTGCCGCAGTTGCGGCGATCTGACCGTTAAAAGCGAACGGGCCGCCATTGTCGTACCATATTTTCTTGGTTACGGAATATTTGTTCGTATCGTTGCTGGCGACAAACGTGATTTGGTTGTCACCGGGCGTAAAGCAAAAGTTGGTGGTCGATGAACAAGTCGTTGTCGATTTCGTTTTATCGTCCCCGGTAAAATAAACGGATCCGTCGCTGCTTAAGAAACCGTCTTTGGTTACAGTATCGCCCAGCATCATACCTTCAACTTTCGTTGAGTTAGGCGCATTGGCTTTAATTTGAATGCCGGTAGTGCCCGCTTTCAGCGGACCGCGGTTAACCGGATACATCGTACCGTCCACCCAATTGGCCGTATTGACCGTGAAACCGGACAAAGTAGTCGTAGGAGCATAATAAACCCACCCAGGTGCGGATGCATAAGAATCCGAATCGCCGAGCATAACGACGATTTTGTTTAAGCCCTCTTTAAGAGCGACATTTCGAAAATATACCTGATTGGCGGAAGATGTCTGCGCCTTGTTGTTTTTCTCAGTCGTTACGGTTCCCGAGTTCACATTCGTAACAACGTAATACAAGGAACTAATCTGGGAATCAGTTACACCCGTTATGTTCACATAAAGTGTAAAAGGCAAAGAAGTAATACGGGTAACTTTGCTATCGTCGGCTGGCGCTTCGGTTGAGGTTCCTGAGTTGGCCGTGTCCGTGTAAAGATTGGTGATCGTAAGCGTAGCAGCAGCATACGCCGTCATCGAGGGCAGCAAACTGACCAGCATCGCAAAAATTAAAGCTAAACTTGTCCACTTTTTCTTAAGTAGTTTCAAAACTGGCTCCTCCTTAATTGTGTCATTCATCTATTCTTTAAAATTTCAAGCTATCCTTCCTTATTCGACAATCCCTCCCAAATACTTCTATCATTCTACAAAATTAGACGTCGCAATAAACCAAAAGTTGTTGTATCATTCTTATCGGTAAAATACGCTGAAATGTTTAGAGCTAGAAAAAAATGAGATTACCCCCTGCCAAGGAGGATTCAAGAATGAACGAGTTGCGGTTTTCGGTTAAGCTTGCCGGAGAGACCATGATGATCTGCGCGCGGTTTGTGTGGCGTCGTATGAGCGGTAGGTCAGACCTAGCCGGGCCGGGAAAGCCTGGCTGCCCAGAACCCCCCGCGTCAGAGGCGACAGATACAACTCGCCTGGTTGTACGAAAAACCTGCAAAAATACATGAATTTGCGTCCGTGATCGCCGGCAACGAAGAATTCCTGCAATAGTGCAGGCTTTCCAGCAAAAACATGGACTCCGATTCGTTTTCAGCGAAAATTCCTGCACTTTTGCAGGTTTTCCGATAAAATAAACCGATTCCCAAAGAAAAACCTGCACTTTCGCAGGTTTTCTTTCTACCAAGCTGCTTCCTGCCAAGTTGCGCAGTTCCACGACCTACGGCAAAGAGAGGGCACGTTGGGATAAATCAGCTATCCCCCGAATTAGTGCCCTCTGCTTCCCCTAACCATAACAAAGTGTCCCGACTTTCTCGGGCAGCTTACCCAAATCAAAAAAAGCCCGGTCCGCTAAGGACTGGGCTTGTATTATTTTCAAAAAAACTATTTTCCGACCCGGTCGGTCTGAACCTGCTTGCGCATGAGCTTTTGCAGGAAATTCAGGATCGGCTTGCGGCTCTTGCTGATGATGCCGATAGCTTCGGCTCCGACGAGCATGATCAAGAAAAGCGCGACGACAATCACTACCCAGCCCCACAAAATTTGCTGAGACATCAATACCGAGCACACCACTGCGCTGCCGCCGAAAATCAAGGCGATTCCATAAATAATCAGCACGCTCGTACGGTGGCTGAAGCCCATTTGCAGCAAGCAATGATGCAGATGGCTTTTGTCAGGCGCTGAAATCGGCAGCTTGTTGACATAACGGCGTATGATTGCGAAGAACGTATCGGATAACGGTACGCCCAAAATCATGATCGGCAGCAGCAACGACACTACGGCAGCTTGTTTAAAACCGAGGATCGAAAGCGTCGCAAGCGCGAAGCCGAGGAACAACGCCCCGGAGTCGCCCATAAAAATTTTGGCCGGATGGAAATTGTAGAACATGAAACCAACGATGCTTCCAAGCAAAATGATGCTCAGCAGCACAACGGTAGCGTTCGGCATCATCAAGGCGAGCACCAGAATAGTAAGCGTCGCGATACCGGAAACGCCGGCCGACAGGCCGTCCAATCCGTCAATCAAGTTAATAGCGTTCGAAACGCCGACAATCCATAATATTGTAATCGGAATGCTCAACCAACCGATAGGAAGGTTCGTTTCTCCAAAAGGAATGTTCACAAGATCGATCGTAAGACCGAAAGAAACGACAACGCATGCGGCAATAAGCTGCCCAAGCAGTTTCCATTTCGGCGAAAGCTGGAACCGGTCGTCCAATGCGCCTGTAATAACGATAATAGCGCCTCCGATAAGCAGACCGAATGCCGCATCCGAGTTGAAAACTTTGAGTGCTGGAGAGATAACGAAATAAGCGCCGACGAAAGCAAGGAAAATAGCCAGTCCTCCCAGACGCGGCATAATTCGAGTATGTACCTTACGATGGTTCGGCGCGTCGACGGCTCCTACCCAGAAGGCAAATTTTTTGACCAAGGGTGTCAGCAGCAACGCCAGCAGGCATGAAGCGATAAACCCAATCGCATATAATCCATACATCTTCTTCTTCACAGCTCCTCTTGTCTTGGGTGGCAGGTTATCCGCCCGCCGAAATGAATTATACTCCGAATTGTCCGCGAATACCACTGTTAAATTTGTCTGAAATCGCTGTTTTCAGCTTATTTTCATAATTATTTTCAAACTTTTGTGACTTTATCTTTTTCGCGGATCACTTTCACTGCGAATTTCGGAAGTATAAGCATTCTTTTGTAGCGCCACGGCTCTTGCAAAAGCCGGTAAAACCACTCCAAGCGAAGTTTTTGAAACAAAATGGGGGCCCTTTTTAACTTGCCCGAAAGTACGTCAAAACTTCCCCCCACCCCCATCATTACCGGGATGCCAAGCTGTTGTTTATATTTGGCAATCCAGGGCTCCTGATTGGCCGCGGATCGTCCCACGAAAAGCAAATCCGGCGAAGCGTTCACGATGTCCCGGATGACTTCGGCATCCTGTTCGGCGCCGAAATATCCGTCGCGGACTCCGACAAGCCGGATGTCGGGGTACATGGCTCTAAGCCGATTCGCCGCCGCTTCAATCACATCAGGAGATGCGCCGAGCAAATAAACCTTCCACCCGCGCGGCTCTCCGATTTTCATCAGCTCGTGCAGCAGGTCGTAGCCTGCTACCCGCTCCGCCACGGGCTCGCCCACATATCCCGAGGCCCAGACTACACCCGTTCCGTCGGGGACGATCAGCTCGGCTTCCTGCATCATGCGAAGATAAGCCGGATCGTCAAGCGCGGACATTACCATAATCGGATTGGCCGTAATAATTTGATGCGGCCGTCTGCGCTCGATGGCATCGGTCAAATAAGCGACCGTCTGCTTCATATCCATTTTGGATATGGGAACCCCGTAGATCCGGACTTTTGGAACAGCTGCAGCCGAAACGGAAGCTGCTTGCGAAGCGGTCGATGTCTGCACACTCATGGAAATCTCACCCTTTATGACGTTGAAATCAGGACTTTAGTTCAGTCAAGACAAAAAAATTAGCTTTTGGAGCTGTAAAAAGCGGCGATCCGCTGCGCAGGACGCTGCGCCTGCGCTTTCAGCTCTTCGATGGCGGCGCGCTTGTCCGCCGCCCACTGCTCCCGCCCGCCGAGAAGCCGCTGCGCCTCGGCGGTCAAAGCGTCGGCATCGAAGCTTGCGGTCGATGCCGCGGCTTTCATGCCGAGCCGATGGAGGAACTGGTCGATCTTCGGATCGTACGAGATGCCGACCATCGGCACAAACTGCGAGGCTGCATAGATCAGGGAATGCAACCTCATCCCGATGAGCAGGTCGCAGCCGGCAACCTGCTCCAGCATGTCCTGCGGATGGGCGATGCCCCGCGCCAGCTCCACACGCCCCCCGTGATCGCCGCCCATGCGGTCGATCACGAACTGCGAGGCCGCCTCGTCCGAAGGGAGGTGGAAGGGCAGGAACCGCAGCCGCACGTCCGAGCGGGCTGCGAGCAGCTGCGCCAAGGACCGCGAGAGAGCTTCCAGCTCCGAGCGGTCCTCGTTCCAGAAGCGGACGGACACGCCGACCGTCCGCATCCCCGCGGGCGCGCCGTCGGCCGCGCCCGGACCGCCCGACCCGGACGCACCGCGCAGCGGCAGGCCCATGACCGGGTCGGGCACGACCTCGATGCGCTCCCGCGGGAGGCGCATCGAGACGAGCAGGTCCGCGGACTCCGTGTCGCGGACCGAGACATACGGGCAGCGACGGAACGCGCCGCGGATCCAGCCGTCGAACATCCGGCGGTTGACCGGGCCGATGCCCTGCGAGTATACGAACGCGGGCTTGCCCAGCCACTGCGCCAGCTTGAGAATCGCCAAGTAGTAGACCATCGACTTAGCGCTCGTGACGTCCTGCAGCAGGCTGCCGCCGCCGCTGATCAATCCGTCGGCTTCCCGCAGCGCTTGCAGCACGGCTCCCGGCTTCATCCGGTGGTAGGCTCGGACACCGTACATCCGGGCGGTTTGATCGGGACTCGCCGACAGCACGATCGGTTCGATCTTCACGCCCTGCGCCTCTCCCTGCTCCTGCAGAGCGAGCAGAATCGACTGCAGGACGGCTTCGTCGCCGCTGTTATCGAAGCCATAGTAACCGGAAAGCACTATTTTACAGCTCGGGGCACCCATCGTTTCCAACTCCTTGCGACAATCTCCCATGCTGCAATCAGTACGAGGCCAATCAATACGCCGAACCCGATTCCGTACGAAATGCGGATCAACGAAATGTGAAGCGGTGTATGCAAATGTGCGAACGTATCGACGATCGACAGTTGGCCGATAACGCCGATAAAGAGCAAATACACAGCTTGTCTATACCGAACGGACAGGTAGGCCCCTAACAGGAAGAGCGGATGCGCGATCAGGAACTCCTTCGTCCGGGGACGTACGCCCAGCGTATTTTCCAGGAAAGAACGGAACAATTTTTCAAACGCGGATGCTTGTCCTTCGTTCCCTGTTCTCGTTAAGTAATAGTAAATTGCCGCAAGAGCAACAGCCGCCGTGACGACCCAAAGCACACTAATATAGGAAGAAAGAATTTTTCGAATTTGCGCCAGCTTGTCCGCGTACGTGTTGTTTTCGCTGAAAAGCAGCAAATAGAGACCCACGATCCCGATTGGAATCAAATGCAGCACTCCCACGCCGCGGAACTGCTGCAGCACGAGCATATATGTGATGTGATTCAGCAAAGCGACTTCATATAAGACTCCGATGAAGGAGATCGCCGAGGTTTTTATCAGCTGCCATAGTCCGTAAGCGAGGCCGGATTTCCACTTGGCCGCTTGCCCTGACCGAACCGAATGGATCGCCAGCATCATAGCCACGCTCGGCGCGCAAATCGCCGTACCCAGCGCCAGCCCCTGTGCATACAGATTTGCTGAAAGTATATGCAGCGCCGCGGCTCCAAGGATGCCGACCACAAATAAGAACAGTGCGGCTTCAGGCACGAAAAAGGATAAGGCAAGGGCGATCAAGCTGACTCCGCCAATTAGTATTAATGCACTCGCCGCCTTCTGCCAGGAGGTTGTCGTTACTTGGAAAGCTTTGGCTTGCCCCAAAGTAAAGCCGGCTTTTTCAATGCGCGGTATGGCCCCGTCCTTTCCGTTCAAGCTCTCGTACAGGGCGTTCAACGGATCGACCAGCTTCGCTTTGTCCGGATTTTTAAGCGGCTTGGCGTTCAAATACACCATGCGGATGTCGCGGTCCTTCACGGCAAGCACGAACCGGTCGGCGACCCCTTGTATCCGGTCCTCCAGCTCCGGTTTGGTCAGCGGCTCCATCAGCTTCTCGCCGTCCTTTTCCGTAAACGAATGCAGCCGGACGACATCGTAATTCGTTTGCTTGGCTAATGTATTGAACCCTTTTTGAGGCTCCTTGAGCATTTCGATTGCCGCCAGACCGATTCCGTTCTTATGAAGAAGTTCGGCCATTTTATTCAGATTGACTTCGGTATTTTCTTCCGTGTAGCCGGGAACTTCACTGCCGTCCACAATCATGCGCCTGACTCCGAGGTCATACAACTGCTTGAGCAGCCGATCCATATCATTCGTTACGAACGGCCGGCGGTTCGAAAGCCGCACTACGATGTTGAAGCCCTGTTCTTTGAGCATCTTCAACGTCAACGGATCCGGGTCCATCGACTTGATCGATGCTTCGTCCGAGCTCATTTCAATCACAAGCCCGTTTTTATTTTTGAAGCTCCACGGCCTCGTCGCTACTTTCAAGTCGCCGAACGCCTTCTGGATCATCGGCTGCAGCGCTTGCTGTGTGGCGTTATCGGCAAACAAAATATAAGTGAAGTTCTCGTTCGGATCGCCGAAAGTTTGTGTCAACGACATCGCATCCCGGGAGTTGTACATCTCGATTCTGCGGCTCTCCCTCAGCTCGGAGAGGGTCGATTCGAAGACGGATATGGAGGTGATTCCCGCCTCTTTCATGCGTTTGAGATGATCCGCAACAAAGCTTCGCGGATTCGTCTGGACATCTGCAATATCCAGCAAATTCCGGTAATTGAAGACGAACTCCACCTGCTTCTCGGACGTTTCCGTCTGCTGACGGGCGTATACGAGCGGAAGCGAGCCGAGCATGCCTATGATGACGAGCCACCACAAAATTTTTCTGAAGGGACGATTCCACATTTGATACCGCTGTATCAAGTCATTCACTCCTGTCTGTCTGTTCGGCGCATTTCACTTATACATTCGAAAACCTCTCCATTCCCTGAAGCCGCGGGAGAAGGTCAAATGAATACGGATTTGCATTCCAGTTATCATTCATTAGACGACCTATCCCCGACTCAGGTTCTGAAGAGGTTCATTCCATTCTATTGAAAATTTTATCAGTTCTGCGGCTGCGCGTCTACACGGCTAAGCACGTAGCGGATAATGCCGTTCAACTGTTCGGATGCTTGAGCGCCGGAATTTCCCTTCACCGCAAAATAGAACTTGATCTTGGGCTCTGTGCCGGATGGACGAAGGCAGAACCAGGAACCGTCCTCCAGGATGAATTTCAAGACGTTTTCCTTCGGCAATCCGTGAATGCCTTTTTCGTAATCTTCCACTTCGGCTACGCGCAGGCCGTGAATATCCGCAGGGGGATTCGTTCTCCAATCCTGCATGATCCGTCCGATTTGCTCGACGCCGTCCTTGCCTTTGAGCGTTCTTGATTCCAGCTTTTCCAAAAAGTAGCCGAAAGATGCGTACAGCTCCTGCAATACCTCGTACAAGGTTTTGCCCTGCTTCTTGTAATAAGCGGCCGCTTCGCAAATGAGCATGGCGGCGATGACCGCGTCCTTGTCCCTGGCGTAGTCGCCGGCCAAATAGCCGTAGCTCTCCTCATACCCGAACAAGAAGGTATGCTCGCCGGATTTTTCGAATCCGGTCATTTTCTCGCCGATATATTTGAAACCGGTCAGCGTATTTAATGTAGGCACTCCATAATGATTGGCGATAACCGCTCCCATTTCGCTGGTTACGATCGTTTTCACTACGACGCCACCCGCAGGCAGGGCACCGCGCTCTTTCAGGCTGGACAACAGGTAGTTGACCATTATCGCCCCGGACTGGTTGCCGGTCAGCACGAAATATTCGCCATTCGAATCTTTCACTACGGCCCCCATGCGGTCCGCATCCGGATCGGTTCCGATGATGATATCGGCATTCCAGGCTTTCGCTTGCTCGATGGCAATCGCGAAGGCGTCCTTCTCCTCCGGGTTCGGGGATTTGACGGTCGAGAACTGCGAGTCCGGCTGTTCTTGCTCCGCCACTACGCGCACCTGTTTGAAGCCGACCGCTTTCAGCACCTCGCGCACCGGCACATTTCCCGAACCGTGAAGCGGTGTAAACACAACGCGGAAATCGTCGTTGATTTCCTTGATAACTTCGGGATTCTGACTTATTCCCGACACAGCCTGAATATATTTGGCGTCTACTTCTTCGCCCAGCCATTGCAGAAGCCCTTGCGACTCCGCTTCCGCTTGCGTCAGCTTCTTCACTTTATCAAAAGCATCCACGCCGTTCACTTGCGCGATGACCTGTTCTGCAAACTCGGGAACAAGCTGGCCGCCGTCCGAGCCGTATACTTTGTAGCCGTTGTACTCCGGAGGATTGTGGCTGGCCGTGATTACGACACCCGCCGTCGCTCCGAGGTAACGCACTGCGAACGAAAGCTCCGGCGTCGGGCGAAGCGTTTTGAATACGTAAGCTTTCACTCCGTTTCCTGCAAATACCAAAGCGGATTCCAGCGCAAACTCAGGCGACATATGACGCGAATCATAGGCGATGACAATAGAAGGGCTTGGCGTTTTCGTTTGCAGCACGTATTGCGCTAACCCTTGCGAAGCGCGTCCTACAGTGTAAATATTAATCCTGTTCGTGCCTGCGCCGATTACCCCTCGCAATCCTCCTGTACCAAATTCCAGATCCTTATAAAAACGATCCTCGATTTCCTTAGCATCCCCGCTGATAGCGCGCAGTTCTTCCTTAGTTAAGGCATCAACAGCCGGGTCCTCCATCCATAATTGGTATTGTGTTTGTACACGCGTCATAGTTGTCAGGTTCATCTCCTTTTATCTGTCTTATTTATTAGCAAGGGCGAACATAAGCTCGCCTTCGACTACCACTTTGTCGCCTACTTTCGCTACGGCCTGTCCTTTTACAATCGTGCCTTTCATTCTGGTTACCGTAAGTTCAAGTGTCAACGTATCGCCGGGCACGACTTGCTCGCGCCAGCGAATACCGTCTGCGCCGGCAAATAAACCGATCTTTCCTTTATATTGAGGCATGGAAAGAATCGCCACAGCACCTACCTGTGCCAGCGCTTCTATAATAAGCACTCCCGGCATCACCGGGTATCCCGGGAAATGTCCGGCAAAAAACGGTTCATTCATCGTTACGTTTTTGATGCCTACAGCTCTGACCCCTTCTTCTAATTCCAAAATGCGGTCCACCAGCAAAAAGGGGGGCCTGTGAGGGATAATCTCCTGAATTTGATTGATATCTAGCATGCCGTTGATGCTCTCCTTTCGATGTTTGCATAAAACACAAGGCAATAACTTACAATAATGGTGTCCCCTCGCGATCTGCAGCAGTGAGGGTTGATATAAGGGAGCTTATGTGTAGACCCGTTAGGCAGGTCCATACATAGGTTCTTTTTTCACGATTTCATATTTGCTCTGCGGTTTAATAAGAGGAATTGAATGATATAGATAATGGAAGTTGCAAAGGAGACGATGATGACGAACCACAGATAGACCGTAGCGAAGTCTAACTGAAAGACGATAAATAATATGGCCAAATAATACAATACGGTCGTCAGCTTCCCCATTGCGTTAGCGGGAACGGTCAGCTTGCCCCGAAAGTGAACCAATGCCGAGCCTATAATCATGCCAAGATCCCGAATAAACATCGCTGCCGCCGCCTGCCAAGGGATCATCCCGGAAATAAGCAGCGAGAGAATGACGGCGATCATCATGCATTTGTCGGCGAGCGGGTCCAGCATAACGCCGACCTGCGTGACGAGCCCCCGGGTTCTGGCTATATATCCGTCCAAGATATCGGTGAGTCCGGCAAGGAGCAGGATGAGGAATGCGGTCCGGACGTATCCGTCAAAAAATAAGATCAAATAAACAGGGATCAGGCCAAATCTGCTTATCGTCAGGATGTTCGGTAGATTCAAGGTACCCCTCCCCTTGCTGCCACGCCTTATATATTTCTATACCCTTATCCTAAACCTTCATCCATTATACCTTTCCTTACCAAAAAATAAAACTCCCACGAGGGAGTTCTGTTAATTTGCAAACACCAGATCGTACAAGTGTTTCCAAGTGCTCATATGAAAAATTTCCGAAGCCGGCTGGCCGCCGAATTTGCTGTAGCCGAGCCAAAGACCGGCATAAATGGCCAAAAGCGCCAGGACAGGAATACGTATTATCTTTATAATTAGCAGGACGATTTTCAACCATTTAGGCTTTTGCTTTTTTTTAGGTTTTGGCTTCTGCTTATCTTTCGCAGGAGCTGACGTTTCAGACATCGAACCCGGTTCCCTCCCTATCTCCATCAGGCACGCAAGTTATTCGCGATGTTCATCATCTGATCGGAAGAAGTGATCGCCCGGGAATTCAGCTGAAGCGCTCTTTGCACCATGACCAAATCCGTCATTTCATCGGATAGGTTAACGTTGGATTGCTCCAGGAAACCCTGCATCAGCGTTACCCGGTCTGTAGGGTCGGCTTGAGCTCCGTTGACGTTTTGAAGAACATTCTGGGTATTCGCCACGCCGGCCTGCAGCGTGTACAGGTTCT
This sequence comes from Paenibacillus sp. sgz302164, assembly GCF_056120505.1. Lineage (NCBI taxonomy): Bacteria > Bacillati > Bacillota > Bacilli > Caryophanales > Paenibacillaceae > Paenibacillus > Paenibacillus sp. sgz302164. Next base: position 141,776 of record NZ_JBVYOL010000018.1, read on the forward strand.
CTCCCATGTCCTGCAGAAGCTGCGGACGCACGACGCGAACAAGCTTGATCTGCTGCCCTGTATCGACGGGAGCCGAGCCTGGCGCAAGCTCGTTGTACGCTCTGATTCTGCCGTCCGGTTCCACGACAGGACGGGAATTAGCCTGGATACGGATCGGCTGGCCGTCGGTGCCGTTCACAAAATAGCCTTCCTTGGTCGTCAGCACCGAGCCGCCGGTGCCGTCCGGGGTCAAGCTAAACCCGCCATTGCGCGTCCACGCGGTCTGAGGGACTTGAACCCCGTTCTGATCGGCCTTGTAGACCGTTACTTCAAAAAGCCCGTCGCCTTGAATCGCAAAGTCCGTCGAATTCCCCGTAGGCTGAATCGGTCCTTGAGCCATGTTCGTCTGAATTTGCACGAGCCTTGCGCCCCAGCCTTGGTTAAAACCGAGCGGTGAGAACCGCCCCTGCTGGCGAAAGCCTTCAGGCTGGTTTTTGATATTCGTCAAGACATCCTCGAAGGAGGCCTCTTTCTTTTTGAATCCGTTGGTGTTCACATTCGCAATATTGTTCGCCAAAATATCCAGCTTCTGTTGCAAGCCATGCATAGATACCGACGAGTTGATCATTGAGTTGTTCACGGATAGTTCCCCCTAAGAGATCTGCTTCAGCAAAACCGGCTTCGAATCCGTCGCCCTATACGCGACCGACTTCATTAGCTGCTTTATCCATGCTTTTGTCGTAAAACTGAATCACTTTTTGGTTCGCTTCATACGCGCGCAAGGCAGACATCATGTCGACCATCGATTGAGCCGAATCTACGTTGGAGCGCTCGATAAAGCCTTGGCGCACCTCAACCTGGTCGCCTGGCGCAACCTGCGTTACCGTGGCTTCATCGCCGGGATTGATGCGGTACAAGCCGTTACCTTCGCGAAGCAGCAGGTTCGGGTTCTCCGCGCGGGACAGCATCAATCCGATCGGCTGGTTTGCGGCGTTCAGCATCGGCTGGCCATCGCTGTTTAGAAGCTCCCCTTTGTCGGTTACCTTAAAAGTGCGGATCGGCAAATTGGTTGCAGGATCAACCAGCACGATCGGCTGGCCGTCCCGTCCGAGCACCCGGTTGCCGTTGCCGTTCACAAGCTGTCCGGTCGGGTCGACCGTGAATTTCCCGTTCAACGAATAGCGCTGCTCGCCGTTCGCGTTCTGCACCGTAAACAGCGCTTGCGGTTGGAACGTAAGCGTGCCGTCCGCATTCACATATTTGCCCGAAGCGTCAAACGTTGCCCCGGGAACCTGAATGTTGGAAACAAGCGCGAAGTCAAAAGGATTTTGCGTCTCCTGCAAGTCGCCTTGCGCATGGAGCGAGATATTCTCTTCGGCGAACACGCCTGTGTTCAGCCTTCCGAGCGGAGCCGTCGAGGCGCCTTGGCCTCCCCGAATCGTGGAGATCAGCATTTCCGGAAACGAACGGGAGAGCGAGTTGCCTTGCTTGAATCCCGGCGAATTGATATTCGCAATGTTATTCGTAATGGTATCGTGTCTCCGCTGCTCGGAAATCATTCCGGAGGCCGCGGTGTATAGTCCTCTCAGCATGCATCTTCACCCCTGTTTGGAATCGCTAAGCCTAATTAGAATTTGCGTTTGGTCACTTTATCCAGGTTGTCCAGCATGATGCCCGTTCCTTTGACGACGCAGGACATCGGGTCCTCGGCAATCAAGACGGGCACCTTGAGCTCGTCCGCCAGCAATTGGTCCAAACCGTGCAGCATCGCTCCGCCGCCGGTCAAAATAACGCCTCTGTCGATAATGTCCGCCGAAAGCTCGGGCGGGGTCCGCTCCAGCACGCTCTTGGCTGCCGTCACGATGGATGACACCGGATCCCATAGCGCTTCCTGCACTTCGCTCGAATGAATCGTAATGGTCAGCGGCAAGCCCGATACCATGTCTCTTCCGCGAATGTCCATCTCTTCGTCGCGGCCGTCCGGATACACCGTTCCGATTCTGATTTTAATATCTTCGCTCGTCCGTTCCCCGATAAGGAGCTTGTACTTATTTTTGATATACTTCGTAATGGACGTATCGAACTTGTCCCCCGCAATCTTAATGGAAGAGGAGGTGACGATGTCGCCCATTGACAGCACGGCCACATCCGTCGTTCCTCCGCCGATATCTACAACCATGTTGCCGCTAGGCTGGAAAATGTCCATTCCGGCGCCAATCGCCGCCGCCTTCGGCTCTTCTTCCATGAATACTTCCCGGGCACCGCTGCGCTCAGCCGCTTCGCGGATCGCCTTTTGCTCGACCGAGGTAATGTTGGTGGGAGCGCAAATGAGAATTCTCGGATGAGAATACCATTGTTTGCCCCCCACTTTGGCGATAAAATGCTTCAACATCATTTCCGTGATCTCAAAGTCCGCAATAACGCCGTCCTTCAACGGACGAATCGCGATAATGTTGCCCGGCGTACGGCCTACCATCCGGAAAGCTTCCTCGCCGACGGCCAGCACGCGCTTCGTATCGCTTTCAATCGCAACAACGGAAGGCTCGTCGAGCACGACGCCTCGTCCTTTGACGTGGATGAGCACATTCGCCGTGCCGAGATCTATCCCAATATCCTTGCTGAACATTTCCTGTTAATCCTCCCTAAACCAACCGTCCATCCCGTGAAGAATCGGCGCTCATATATATAGTTCTGATCTATAAGCTAATTATAAGCTAAATTCGCTGCAAATGCATAATTTCCTCTTTTTTTTATGATAATCGACAAAAACCATTTATAGGAAGCGTCCGGGGGGGTGAACGGATAGCTAGGACTTGACGGTCACTAAAGTTTCGGAAGGCTTCGGACTTCTCGTTTTGCGGTATTTGATTTTCGTCGCTTCTCCTCCCCTAAGGTGCCTGATGGATTTGTGGTACTCCAGAATGTGCTTGACCTGATTGGCCAGGTCCGGGTTGATTTCCGGCAGTCTTTCCGTCAAATCTTTGTGCACCGTGCTTTTGGAAACGCCGAATTCCTTCGCAATGGTGCGGACCGTGTTCTTGGTTTCAACGATACAGGTACCGATTTTAATAGTCCGCTCTTTGATGTAATCGTGCACTCCCCTCGCCTCCCTACTCGAGATAGTTTGGTACATTATATGAGGGGCATGACTAGATATTCTACGTAACCAAGCCTGACAAGCCCAATTCGCGCATTTATTTATGAAAATCCCGGCTAAGCCAGGTTAAATGTTCCAAAATGCTGCCTCCCTGACGATGAAAAATCAGCCGCAACGATCACCGAAATCGCACGCAAACGCGCAAAAAAAAGCAGCCAGTTGACCTGACTGCTTGATCATATAAGCTTTTATTGCTGTTTGTCGTTCAAAAGCGTTTCCGGATTCAGCGCTGCGCCATCCGCGCCTTGGCGAACTTCGAAGTGAAGATGGACGCCGTCTTCTTTTTCCAATTCGTTGCGTCCGGCTTTGGCCAGCACGTCGCCTTTTTTCACGTCGGCGCCTTTCGTTACTTTCACATCGGCCAAGCTCTGATAAACGGTCACCAGGCCATTGCTGTGCGTAATTTCAACCAGACTGCCGACGACCGGATTTTGCTCAACGGCCGTTACTTTGCCGCTCATCGCAGCGAGTACGTCGAAGGCCGCCTCGTCTTTCGCTTTCAGGTTGATCGCGGTATGAGGGATGAGCTGGTCATTGTATTGAATCATGGCCGCTTGCTTAACCTCATTGGACGCCTTTGCATCGTAGAATGGCATTGAAATGCTGACTTGATTTTTGTCTTTCACAGGCCATTGCATCGTTTCCGGCTGAGCCGAAACCGCAAGTGCCCCGTCCGGCGAGCTGGAGCTTTGCGCCGTTTTGTCGCTGCTGCTAACCTTAATGCCCAGATCTTCTTGGCTGACTGTTTTTCTTCCGACATCCTGGTACACCCACATTAAGGTTAAGATAATTGCCGCTGCTGCCATATACGCTGCTGGGAATACCCACTTTTTAGCTAGCAACCTCTTCCATGTGGATGGGACGCCTTGCGCTCCTTGATCATTTTTAGGAGCCTCTTCCTTTTGAAAACCTTTGTTTTGTTCATTCATGGTTATCACCTCATCAACCATTCTTGACACATTTAAAGGTTTTATACTTTCCGGAAAAGATATTTTTATAGAGACGCCGGATTGGATTAATCTGCATTTTTTAGGAAGTTTTCATAAAAGCGGAGGCTTTCTCAATAGAGATGCCCGTGTAATAATAGGTTACGATGTCCGAGGCGCTCTTCCCCTCTTTGGCCATGCCGTTAGCCCCCCATTGGCTTAAGCCGACGCCGTGGCCGTACCCGTAAGTCGTGAATTCAAGCTGCGTGCCTTTCCACTTCCATTCGAATTGCGAGGATCCCAGTCCCAACTTCTCTCTCGCTTCGCGGCCGGAGAACGTCTTGCCGCCGATGGCGATCTTCTTGATGCGGTGGCCGGCCGACCATTCCAGCACCTTCATTCCGTTCGCGCGGGCGCTTGCCGCCGATATGCCGGAGACGCCCAGTTTTTGCTGTACCGTCTTATAGCTGAGCGTCAGCGTCTCCCGGTAGCGCGGCGAAAGATTTACATCCCACGGGCTCGGCTTGCTGCGCAAATAAGGGGTGGCGACGCCAGGCCAGTAATCTTCCGAATTCTCGGTGTATCCGTTGCTCGTTGAAAAGAAAGTGGCGTTAATCGGCTTATGCTCGTAAATGAGAATCAAATCTTTCGTTTCGCTGACGGCTCTATCGATTTTGGCCATATTGGCTTTGTAAGTTGCAGGGTCCCACTTATCCCGCAGCTCTTGTTCGTTCAAGTAAGCCTGATGCGAAGTGGTGTCCGTAACCAGCGCGTCGCTGACCGGTACGTTGCTGTAGTCTTTTTCCAAAATCCTGCGCACGACATAGGTTCTGGCGGCCATCGCCTGGGCCTTCAACGCTTCCAGCTCGAACTCGACCGGCATTTCCGCCGCGAGCACGCCTTTGACATACTGTTCCAGCGGCACCGTCTCAATCATGTCTTTCTTCGTCAAATAGACGGGAATCATCGGCCCCTGTTCTTGTCCTTCAGGGCCGTTTCGCGAATCATTGCCGACAGTGGGCGTGGCGGTGTGCGGAGGAATCTTTTTAACTAGTATTCCGGGGACGATGATAGTGACGGCAAGCATACTGGACAAGCAAACTGCGAACCAGAGGACGGCCCTGTGCATAAGGGCCCTTTTCTTCTTGTACATCATCTAGTGCCTCCATGAGTGCGGCATTTGGTATACCCCATCTTATGAGAGGAATTACTAGAATAGAACACGGAAAAGCCGGCCCCGAGGAGCCGGCTTGTCGAACTTTGCGTGTATTAAGCCATGGATGGCTGGATGTTGAAAAAGCCCACTTCCGGCTCTTCCTGCTGAGCGGGCTGTGGCACAACCCTGTGAATGTCCGCGCCGAGGCCGCGAAGCGCCGAGGTAATGTCCACGTAGCCGCGGTCGATGTGGTGGACGCCGGTGATCTCCGTTTCCCCGTCCGCTGCGAGCGCGGCGAGGATGAGGGCGGCGCCTGCGCGCAAGTCCGTGGCACACACTTTGGCGCCCTGAAGCTTCGCATTGCCGCTGACAAAGGCCGTTCTGCCGTCCACTTTGATTTGCGCGTTCATATTCGTGAATTCTTCCACATGCATGAACCGGTTCTCAAACACGGTCTCGGTCACGAGACTGGTGCCGTCCGCCACCATCAGCAGCGCCATCATCTGCGACTGCATATCGGTCGGGAAGCCGGGATACGGCAGCGTCTTCACGTCTACCGCGCGAAGCGGTCCGTTCGTGCGAACCCGGATGCCGTTCTCATCCTCTTCGACGATTACGCCCATTTCCTGCAATTTGGAAATGACAGGACGGAGGTGATCGCCGATCGCGCCTTCCATGTAAAGATCGCTTCCCGTTATCGCGGCGGCGATCATATAAGTTCCTGCTTCGATTCGATCCGGAATTACCGTATGTACAGCTCCTCTGAGCCTCTCCACGCCTTCTATGCGTATAACACCCGTTCCCGCGCCGCGAATCACAGCGCCCATCGCATTCAGATAGTTCGCCAAATCTACGATTTCCGGCTCCTTGGCGGCATTCTCGATAATCGTCGTGCCTTCGGCCAGCGTAGCCGCCATCATAATATTTTCGGTGGCGCCGACGCTCGCGACGTCCAGGTAGATTTTGGCGCCTTTGAGCCTGCCCTTGATCTTGGCTTCGATGTAGCCCTGGCCGAGCTCAATTTCCGCCCCCATCGCCTCGAAACCTTTGAGATGCTGATCGATCGGCCTTGTGCCGATTGCGCAGCCGCCGGGAAGCGAAATGCGGGCCAGCCCCAGTCTCGCCAAGAGAGGTCCCATGACCAAAAAGGAAGCTCTCATTTTGCGGACGAGATCGTAAGAAGCTTCGCAGGTCGTGATCTGCTGGGCGCGAACCCGAATCGTCTGCCCTCTGTACTCCACTTCAATTCCGAGACTTTCCAACACTTTATTGATAACCATTACATCGTCAAGGGGAGGCGCGTCGTGAATGACGCTTTCGCCTTCCGCCCCCAATATGGAGGCTGCGATAATCGGCAATACCGCATTTTTCGCTCCGTTTATCTTCACCTTGCCGGCTAATTTTCGGCCACCGCGGACGATAATTTTGCTCATCATGGTCCCTCCGCGAACTTATTTTGATTGACTATATGTTCTTTTCATCGATACAGCAAGCTGAAACGCTCACTTTTCACATTTCCTAAGTTTATCATCTCACCCTATATTGGACAACTGTGTTCTTGTGGAATTTTTTGGGCTACCCATAGCATTCGGATGAAAGTTCTATTTAGGTCCGTTCTACTATCCATTGTTGACAAGAAAACTGCTCATTATTCGAAAAAACGACGAAAAATCGGAGTTTAAAACATCCGGCCAAAACCGATGGACAACCCCAGGTATTGCATGAAAAAGCTGGCTACAAGCTGGCCTAATGCGATGGACAGCAAAATTTGCAGCATGATGGCCTGTGCGCTCCTGGGCCGTTTGAGCAGAACGTCGAACCGGAACTCCTGCAGCGCCCACCATGAAGCGGCTATGCATACTAAATAGACCAGAATGTTCAAAATTGACGAAAAGGACGCAAACGAGCTTAACGTACTGCCATCCGCCATATAGACGCCCCCTATTTCGGTTATCGGTTCAATACTTTCGCTAGCATGGTGACGAATTCTGCGCGCGTAGCCTGCTCCTCAGGCCGGAACGTACCGTCCGGATAGCCGGCAATCCAGCCGTCCGCCCACATTTGCTTGAGAATTCCGGTTCCCCAGTACGATTCGTTCACATCGGTAAACGGTGAATTTCCTCTCCGCTTGCCGGTCATGTTCATACTGCGGGCCATCATCTGCGTCATTTCCATGCGCGTCAGCGTCCGATTCGGTCCAAACGTGCCGTTCGGATAGCCGTCGACAAGTCCGGCCAGCACGGTTTTGGCCACGTACTCATACGCCCAGTTCGAAGAGTCCATGTCCTTATAGCTGAGCTCCGCCTGCTTAGTCAATCGGAGCGCGCGCGCCAGCACTGCGGCGGCTTCAGCCCGGGTGATCGGGCGGTCAGGGCCGAACCGGTAGTTGCCGTAGCCGCTGATCACATCCTGACCGGCCATCTGGGCAATGGCATTCTGCGCCCAATGGCCGGCGATATCGATAAAGCCGCTAATCAATGGGTAGCTGCCTATGTTCAAATGGTACAGCTGGCTGAGAAACGCTTGGTCCGATTGAAGTTTCACGTAGTAAGTGCCGGCCGCAAGCTTTTGCTCGAAGTATAGAGAGCTTGCTCCGTAATCGTTTTTGTAGGAAGACAGTTCTTCCAGACTGCTGTCGTACAGAGAAGCATAGATCGTCCTGCTTGTCGGAATATTCATTAAGCTGAGCTGCGCCAAACTGTCCTGACTGAGGCGGAACTCGAACCAGTCGATATCGTCGTCCTTATGAAACAATCCCTCGTAATCGGTAAACATGCTGACATGAGTAGCCTGATACGGCTTATCGTTCGGCTCGTTCGGATCGATCAGTTTGGGCGTGAATTCAATGCTGAGCGTATACTCGCCCATAATCGGCTCTATATAATCTTTGACGTTGCTGATGCGGATGTAATACTGGCCCGGAAGAAGTTCCATCGGCGGACTGACCTCCGTAGCGCCGTCGCCCCCCTGATCGATCGTGATCGACTTTTCTCCCTCTTTTTGAAACAGGATGGCCGGGTCGATCCGGGCCGTATCGACGGACACCTTCAAGCGCATCGTGCCCGATTGCTCAAGCGGGATCATAAACCAGTCGACGTCGCCTTTTTGATGAAACGTTCCGCGAATGGTCTGGCTTCTGGCCGGAAGCACATACGCTTTATACTGCTTATCGTTATCTTCATACGGATCGCGGTAAATGTGGAAATCCGTGCGCAACGAGTAGTCCAGCGCTGTATTGCGCGTGCGGTCCACTGTCTGCAGCTGTACGTAGTTCCGTCCTTTGCTTACCGGAATGGAAATCGGTCCGGCGGTGTCGGTTGTGTACATCCCGCCCGCTCCCGTGCGCACGCGAACGCCCGAGCCGTCTCCTGTCCGGATCGTCAGCAGCAAAGTTCCGTCGTAAGGAGCATCGATTGCGAACCAGTCTTGATCCTGAGCAGAGCTTAACGATGAGTGGACGTCCGTATGAACGGAGATCGTGGCCGCCATATCCATCCGGTCATTCGGTTCGAACCGGTTTTCCTTATACGGCTGCGTCAGCGCGCGGTCCACCCGCAGCATCCCGTACCCCGTATGGGCGTCCCAGCCTGTGCCTTCCAAATCCTCCGCCGTCTGTTCCAAAAGACTGCGAACCTGGTAAGCCTGCAGGCCCGGATACTTGCCCCAGACCAGCGCTGCCGCTGCAGCGACCTGCGGAGCCGCCATCGAGGTGCCGTCCTGGTACTGGTAGCCGCCTCCGAGCGCGGTCGTGTACACGTCCCAGGGAGCCACAAGGTCAAGCTCCGGCCCGAAATTCGAGCGGTAGTCCGCATGCAGGTCCGCCGTCACGCCGCCAACGGCCAGCACGGTCGGATAGGCTGCCGGGTATTTGACGCTGTTTCCCTCATTGCCGGCGGCCGCTACAAGCAGCACGTTATGGTCCTCCGCATATTGCACGATATCCGCCAAGTAATCCGAATATTTGTTCAGTCCGAGGGAAAGCACGACGATCTTGGCGCCGTGATCCACTGCGTAGCGAATCCCTTCGCCAAGCTTGGCCTCGCCGCCCGTACCGTCGGATTCCAGCGCTTTGATCGGCATCACCTTGGCGTTCGGGGCAATTCCCGCGATTCCTTTATCATTATTGCGGACAGCCGCAATGATTCCGGCCACATTCGTTCCGTGTCCGTTGTCGTCGAACGGCTTTTGTCCGGGCTGGAGCAGGTTCGTCCCATCAACCAGATTCCCGGCTAAATCAGGATGCGCAAGGTCAACGCCGGTGTCGACAACGGCCACCACGATAGGCGTCTTGGGATCGCCCGCCGCAGCCCACGCTTCATTGATATGAATCGTATCCAGATACACTTGCTTGACCCGCATCGGGTCGGTAGATTCCGGATATGCCGCTTCTGCTTTCATTGCCGTTCCTGCAAGTTCCATAACCAGTATCATTGATGTAATAAGCAGCAGGTGCCGGGTCATTTTCATGAAATCACAGGTCCCTCTTATTCATAGTAATTTTATTATAGTAATTTTTTAAGCTACTGTTCATAATAAACCTTTTACATTCTGCATTCAAACCCGATTTCCCTGCCTGCCAGGCAAAAAAACAGCCTTCTCCCACATTTACGCGGGAAAAGGCTCAAATAGAATGCCGTTTACATCATTATAAAGTCCTTGGTCAGGCTGAAAATCGATTCAATCCCTTTCAGGACAAGGTGCGGGACAAAGCCGAGCGCAACGCCGGCCAGCGCGCATATCCATACCGTAATGCCGAGCGGCAGCGGCACTTTCACCTCGGTAGACTCGTAATCGGTGCGCATGAACATTTGTCTCACGACGCCGAAGTAATAATAGAACGAAACGACGCTGGTGGCAATCATAAGCGCGCCAAGCCAGTAATGCTGCGTCTGCATTGTGCCCAAAATAATGTACAGCTTCCCGAAAAACCCTCCCGAAACCGGGATGCCTGTCAAGGAAAGCACGATCAGCACCATGGCCAGAGCCGTCCAGGGCGCACGGTAATACAACCCTGCAAAACCTTTAAGCTCGGTATGTCCCTCGGCTTGCTCAACGATCATCAGTACGGCGAAAGCCCCGATGTTCATGAACAGGTAAGCGATCAGGTAAAACATAAATTCGGAAAAGTTGGCGAAATGCGCAGCCGAGAAATACGCGCTGATCGGAACGAGCAGGTAGCCCGCATTCGCGATTCCCGAATAGGCCAAAAGCCGTTTGATATTCGTCTGTTTAAGCGCAATGAAATTCCCGGCCACCATGGCGATGGCCGCCGTAACGGACAAGGCCAGGAATACGTCCGCCTGAATCTGGCTTTGCCCGAAGCTGTTGAAGCCGAACAGCAGGTAGACGATCCGGAACAAAATCGCGAAGCCCGCCGTTTTGGATACGACGGCCAGGAATGCCGAGACCGGCGTCGGCGCGCCCTGGTACACATCCGGGGCCCAGCTGTGGAACGGAGCGGCGGCGATTTTGAAGCCGAAGCCCGCCAGCAGCAGGAAGAAGGACACGTACAGCAGCGGCTCGTATCCCGGCAGCAGCTGAGGCAGCGCCGCCCCGATCTGCGACAAATTCGTAGAGCCGCTCATGCCGTACAGGAACGACATGCCGTACAAAATAATGGCTGAGGAGACGCCTCCCATTACGATGTACTTGAAGGCTCCTTCGTTCGACTGGTTGTTCTTTTTCTTCATGGCCACTAGCAGGTAAGACGTAATGCTGAGCAGCTCCAGCCCGACAAACAGGGTAATTAAATCGCCGGAAGAAGACATAACCATCGCGCCTAATACGGCAGGGAGCAGAAAATAGTAGTATTCGCCGACATGCGGGATGTCGTCTTCCTTCACGGAGCCCAGGCTCATCAGGATGACAAAGCCGGTTCCCGCCAGCAAGACGAGCTTGAACAAATTAGAGAAATCGTCCACCCGATAACTCATATTGAGAAGTTGAACCGGCTCTGCCGGATTCAATTGAAGAATGACGAACAACGCCGAGACGGCAATGCCGACAAGCGACAGCCATCCGATTACAGAGCGGCCGACCGTTCTGGGCAGGATCAAATCCAAGAGCGACAGGACGATCGCGGCGGCAACGAGCGAGAGCTCTGGAAGAAGATGCGATAAATCGGCGACATGGAGTCGTAGCTGTTCCACCGGACTAACCTCCTATCTTCCCGGCTGCGCTTTGGATCACCTGATCAAAGCTGCCCAAGGTTTGTTGCAAAAGCTGGCTAAGCACGCTGGGGAATATGCCCAGCAGCAGAATGAAAGCTACCAGGGCGATCATCGGCACGGCTTCGATCAGCCGCGCATCCCTCATTCCCTGTACGCGCAGCCCCTCGTTCGGAGGTCCGTACGTGATGTTCAACACCCCTCGAAGCACATACACCGCCGCTAAAATAATGCCGAGCGCACCGACAACCGTATAGACGGGATGCGTTTGGAAGAGCCCCAGAAAGGCCAGGAACTCGCTGATAAAACCGGACAATCCCGGCAGCCCGAGCGAGGCCATGCCGGCTACCAGCAGGATGCCGCTCATGAAAGGCACCGAGCCGGCGAGGCCGCCCAGCCTGTTGAGCTGCGTCGTCTCGGTTCGCTCGAAGATGCTTCCGACCATCAGGAACATAAGCGCAGAGATCAGTCCGTGCGAGACGAGCTGGAACACGGCCCCCTGCAGCCCGCTCACATTAAAAGCGGCGAGGCCGAGCAGGACGATGCCCATATGGCTGATACTTGAGTAAGCCAACACGAGTTTGAAGTCTTTTTGCACGATGGCCAATATGGCTCCGTACACAATATTGATGACGCCAAGCAGCGCCAGCATCCAGGCCCATTGCTTCGCTTCCGCCGGGAAAAACAGGATGCCAAACCGGATCAGGCCGTAAGCGCCCATTTTCAGCAAAATGCCGGAGTGGATCATAACGACCGACGGCGGCGCTTCCGTATGCACCTTAAGCATCCACGTATGGAACGGAAAAATCGGCAGCTTGATGCCGAACGCTACGAGGAGCATGATGAACAGCGTCCATTTCATGCCGCTGCTCAGGTAAAACGGCGTATTCGGCTGATTTACCAGCGCCGCCGGGTCCTGCAGCAAATTATGGGCAATCGTATGAATGTCCCCGCTGTAATACACGATCGCTTCCGTCTGCGACTGCACCTGGCTGAAACCGGCCGTGCTGACCAGAATCAGGAAAGCGATCAGCATAATGGCCGAACCAAGACCGTTATAGATCAAAAAGCGGTTGGCGGCTTCTTCCCGCTTGATATAGCCCCAGATTCCGATCAGGAAGAACATCGGCACGAGCGTAGTTTCGAAGAAGAGGAAGAAGAGAAACAGATCCTGCGCCATGAACACGCCGAACATCCCGGTTTCCAGCAGCAGGAACAAGATGTAGAACGTCTTCCAGCGCTTCTTGATGTGTACGGATGCCAGAGCCGCCATCGAAGAGATCAGCGCCGTCAAAAAGACAAGCGGCAGCGACACGCCGTCCACGGCCATCGAATATTTGAATTCGAAGAAATATTGGGTTAATTGCTGAATGCCTTCATGATTAAGCGGCACTGTAATCCAGCTGTGCTGCTCCTGATATTGCAGGGGCTCGCCCTGATAGTTGTAATCCACGTACAGCCATGCCGCCAAAATGAGCGGAATCAATGTGGCAGCTATGGAAATCGTTTTGATCAGATTGCCTTTCTCCTGACGGACAAAGAGCAGAACCAGAACCCCCAGCAGCGGTGAAAAAGCGATTAAGCTTAAGATCGGCAAATTAACCAGCATGGATGAATCTCCTTCCCGCTATGGCGAGCGCCAGAATCAGCATACCCAGAACGGTGATCAGTCCGTAGGTTTGCAGCTGCCCGTTTTGCAGGCGGGCGCCCAAGCGGCCGAGACCGACTACCGCAAAAGCGCTCAGACGCACGATGCCGTCGATGATATACACATCTATCCATTCGAGGATAAAGCCCAGGCCGCGAAGCGGTCTGACAAACACCCCGTCGTAAGCCTCATCCACAAAATATTTCCGGTACAGCAGCTTATGCAGACCCGGAACTTTGGCGGAAAAGAAATCTTCGGGCAGCGAGCGTTTCAAATACATCAAGTAGCCCAGGCCGATTCCGAGCAGGCCGGCAAGCGTCGACAGCGCCATGACCGTCCAGTTCGCGGACGCCGCGTGTTTATCGCCTGTCAGCCAATGGCTCAGCCATTCATTGGCCGGCGTGTTGACAAAGCCGGCGACGACAGCCAACACGGCAAGGACGATCAGCGGCATCGTCATCGAAGACGGCGACTCATGCGGCTCGTGAGCATCATGCCGGCCATGATCGTCAGCCGCATGGCCCTTGGCGCGAGAAGTGCCCATGAAGACAAGGAAGAACAGCCGTGACATATAAAATGCGGTAAAGAACGCAGCCGCTATCCCGACCCAGAACAGCAGTTGATTGTGTTCGAAAGCCTCGGTCAAAATGAGATCTTTGGACCAGAACCCGGAGAATGGCGGGATTCCGGCGAGCGCGAGCGAGCCGACGGCAAACGTCCATGTCGTGATCTTCATTTTGCGGGACAGCCCGCCCATTTCATGAATGTCCTGCGTATGTACGGCATGAATCACGCTTCCCGCCCCCAGGAACAGCAGCGCTTTGAAGAAGGCGTGCGTGAACAAATGGAACATTCCCGAAGCGTAAGAAACGCCGATGCCCAGCCCCATCATCATGTAGCCAAGCTGACTGACGGTCGAATACGCGAGAATGCGCTTGATATCGTTCTGCGCGACGCCGATCGTCGCAGCGAAAATCGCGGTGAAGCCGCCGACATAAGCGACGACAAGCAGCGCATCCGGCGAAGCGTGGAAAATATCGAACGTGCGCGCCACCAGGTACACCCCTGCGGCAACCATCGTTGCGGCGTGAATGAGCGCACTGATCGGCGTCGGGCCTTCCATCGCATCGGGCAGCCACGTATGCAGCGGGAATTGGCCCGATTTGCCGATGGCCCCGACAAAAATGAGAACCGCGATCAAGGTGACGATCGCCGGATCGATTTTCCCCGTCGTAAATGCGTTATGTATGGAGCTGAAATCCAGCGAATGTCCGGGCATATACCAGAACAGCAGCAAAATGGCGAGAAATAAACCGACGTCCCCGATACGGGTTACGATAAAAGCCTTTTTGGCGGCCGCTTTCGCTTCCGGCTTGAAATACCAGAATCCGACCAGCAGGAAGGAGCAGACGCCCACAAGCTCCCAGAAAATGTAGAGCTCCAGCATATTTTCGGAAATAACAAGGCCCAGCATCGAGAACGAGAACAGGGCGATGTAGCTGTAGAATACATGAATCCGTTCATCGTCTTTCATGTAGCCTTTGGAGTAAATATTGACGAGCAGGCTGACGAGCGTCACGATAACGAGCATGAGAGAGTTCAAATTCGTAACTTCGAATCCCATTTTGATCGTGACATCGCCCACTCTGAGCCAATCCAGCTTATCCCACGTATACCCTTCGACATTGCCCCCGAGACGCTCCAGGAAAATAAACAGCGCCACGATAAATGACGCGGCCATCGCGGCAATGCTGAGATAAATGCCCAAGTCTTTCAACTGTCGTCCCATAGCCGTAAGCGCTAGAAAAGCCAGCAGCGGAAACAGCGGAATGAGCCATGCGTATTGTGAATAATCCGATACCATGTCCTTTTCAGCCTCCTAGCGCTTCATAGAATCCATTTCGGTAACGTCCGATGTTCCCTTATTCCGGTATAGAGAAATAAGTATCGCGATGCCGACGGCAGCTTCCGCCGCAGCGATCGTAATATTAAAGAGCGAAAAAATTTGTCCGGTAAGTGCCGGATGGTCGCCAAGCTTGGAGAATGCCACCAGGTTCAGGTTGACCGCATTCAGCATCAATTCGATGGATAACAGCACGATAACCCCGTTTCTCTTGGTCAAGGCCCCGTACAAACCGATGCAGAACAAAATCGCTGCCAGAGTCAGGTAGGGAGTGATTACAGTTCCCATCCGCTAGTCCTCCTCTCTTTTGGCGATGACGATTGCACCGATAAAGGCCACCGTCAACAGCACGGACATGATTTCAAAAGGAATGACATGCTCGTTATAGAGCAGTTTGCCGATTTCGAGCGTGTTGTCTTTGCCCGCGTCCAGTGTGCCGTTCGCGATGAACGTCGTTTTTTGAATCGCATAGAACAAAATTCCGAACAAACCGACTGCGCCCAGAATAGACAGCCCTTCATGCCACGGACGGCGCGGCTCCTCCTCTTCGCCATGTCTGTGCTTGGTCATCATGATGCCGAAAATCATCAGAATCGAGATCGCGCCCGCATAGATCAGCACCTGTACGAAAGCGACGAACTCCGCCTCCAGAATGACGTAAAGCCCGCCAAGACTTATAAACGCAAGGGCTAGCGAGATGACCATGTGAATGACCTTGGTAAAGCTGATCATGAAGATAGCGCCGCCGATCGCCAGCAGTGCGAAGATGAAGAAGGCCCAACTGGATCCGCTCGATAGAAAATCGCCAATTCCGCTAAACATCCTTTTTGGCGCCTCCTTTCGGCATGGCCGAGTTGTTCTCCTTGCGAATGTTGGTGTTGTTGTCGTTCAGCCATTGCAAGTTTTTGAACAAATCGTCCCGGCTGTACGTGCTGAGCTCAAAATTGTTCGTCATCACGATCGCTTCGGTCGGACAAACCTCCGTGCACAGATCGCACAGGATGCAGATTTCAAAGTTAATGTCGTACGTATCGATAACTTTCCCTTTTTTCTCCGGGTCCGGATTCGCTTTGCCCGTCAAAGTGATGCACTCCGTCGGGCATATTCGCGCGCACTGATTGCAGACAATGCATTTTTCCGGATCAAAATGTTGAATGCCACGGAAGCGATCCGGCATTTCGAGCGGGACGTCAGGGTATGCGTAGGTGATTTTTTTCTGGGTCATGCTTTTGAACGTTACGCCCAAGCCTTTCATTAAGCCCTTCACTTGTCAGCCCTCCTTAAAAAATGCTCATATAGATCGCCGTGACGAAAATGTTCGCCAAAGCCAGCGGGAGCAGCACTTTCCAGCCGAAACCCATCAGTTGATCGATGCGCACCCGGGGCAGCGTGCCGCGAATCCAGATCAGAACGAACACGATGAAGGTGAACTTCAGCAAAAACCAGATAATGCCCGGCACAAAATCAAGGAACGGCAGCGGCGACTGCCAGCCGCCCAGGAATAGCAGCGCCGTCAGCGATGCGATGACGAATACGTACACATACTCCGACAGCATGAAGAAAGCGAAGCGGAAGCCGCTGTATTCGACGTGGTAACCGGCGACCAGTTCCGACTCCGCTTCCGGAAGGTCGAACGGCGTCCGGTTCAGCTCGGAAATGCCGGCAATGACGAACACGATAAAGCCGATAATTTGCGGCAGGAAGTTCCAATGCCAGAAGCCCCCGGCCTGCTGATCTACAATAGTATGAAGGTTGAGCGAGCCCGTCATCATGATGACGCCGATCACGGATACGACCAGCGGCACCTCATAGCTGATCATTTGCGCAGCCGAGCGCATGCCGCCGAGCAGCGCGTACTTGTTGTTCGACGCCCACCCGCCCAGGATGATGCCGATCGTGGAAATTCCCGTCAGCGCCACATAATAGAGCAGCCCGATGTTGAGATTGGCGTTGAACAGCTTGTCGGAAAAAGGTATCGCCGCGACGATCGTGAACGAAGGGATGAACGTAATGACCGGCGCCAGTATGAAAAGCTCGCGCTCCGCTTTTTTCGGAATCGTATCTTCCTTGATCAGCAGCTTCAAAACGTCAGCTACGGTCTGCAGCAGTCCGAGCGGACCGGTCCGGTTCGGACCGATGCGAAGCTGCATCCAGCCCAGCACCTTACGCTCGAAGTAGATCGCATAGGTGACGAAGCCAAGAACGAGCATCAGCATGACGACGCCCCAAAACAGGAAGATGAAAAAGTTCGTCCAAGTCAGATTTTGATTCAGCAAATCCATCATTTACGCATCGACCTCCCCGACGACAATGTCAATTCCGCCAAGAATGGTAATGAGGTTCGTCATCGTTTCGCCTACGAGCAGTTTGGGCAAAATTTGCAGATTCACAAAGGAAGGCCTGCGGAATTTCAAGCGGTATGGCTCCTGTTTGCCGCGGGAAATGATGTAGCAGCCGATTTCGCCGCGCGGCGACTCGATGGCGGCATACACTTCGCCCTCCGCCGGGCGGAGCACTCTGGGCACCTTGCCCATCGTTTCGCCTTCGGCCGGGAACTGCTCCACCGCTTGCTCCAGAATGCGCAAGGATTGGCGAATTTCTTCCAGCCGGATGACATAGCGGTCGTAGCAGTCGCCGCCGTCCCTAACCGGCACATCGAATTCAAAGCGGTTGTACAAGCTGTAAGGCTGCGTTTTGCGGATGTCCCAATTTACGCCGGTACATCTCAAATTCGCGCCGCTGAGGCCGTAAGCGATAGCCGTCTCGGCATCGTATTTCCCTATTCCTTTGATCCGGGACAGGAAAATTTCATTGCCGCTGACGAGATTATCGTACTCGTCCAGCTTGCCCCGCATGTAAGGGACGAACTCGCGCACTTTGTCGATCCAGCCTTCCGGCGCATCCCATTTCACGCCACCTACCCGCATGTAATTGTATGTAAGCCGGGCGCCGCACAGCTCATTGAACAGATTGATAATGATCTCCCGGTCGCGGAACGCGTACAGGAAAGGGCTCATCGCCCCGATGTCCAGCAAATAAGTTCCCCACCACACCAGATGGCTGGCGACACGTTGAAGCTCCATAACGATCAGACGGAGAAACTCCGCCCGCTCGGGAACTTCCAGCTGCATCAGCTTCTCTACGGCGTGGACGAGCACGTAATTGTTGGTCATAGCCGACACGTAATCCATCCGGTCCGTATATGGAATAATTTGCGTATAACTTAAATTCTCCGCCAATTTCTCGGTTCCTCTATGCAGGTAGCCCATCACCGGAATTGCTTCCCGAATGATCTCCCCGTCCAGCTTGACGATTACGCGGAACACTCCGTGCGTACTAGGATGCTGAGGGCCTACGTTCAACAGCAGTTCTTCTGTCCGTAACAAATGCTACACCTCCGGGTCCAGCGGTTCGTAATCTTTGCGGAGCGGATGTCCGACCCAATCGTCAGGCATCATAATTCGGCGCAAATCGGGGTGTCCCGGAAAATCGACGCCCAGCAAATCGTAAACTTCCCGCTCGTTCCAGTTCGCCGTCGGCCAGACCGGCGTCACGGACGGAATGCTTGGCTGATCGCGGTCCGTCTTGACCTTCACGCAGTACTCGCGGTTATACGGGATGGAAAGCAGATGGTACACAACTTCCAGATGCGTCTCCTGATCGACACCTGCAAGATTGCGAAGGTAGTCGCATTTCAGCTCTTCGTGATTTTTGAGCGCTTCGGCCGCCTGCGGCCAGCGCTCGCGCTGGATGACCACGTAAGGACGGTGGCCGTCCCTTTCGTTGATAAAGCTTTCGACGACAGCGTCTTCGCCGGCGCTGTCTTTCAAGATCGCCACCAGCCGGTCCAGCAGCGGCTGGTTCGGCGACGGCTCCTTCGGCGCAGCAGGCTCCGCGTCGCCGTCTTTGGCC
>NZ_JBVYOL010000019.1:0-151107 GCF_056120505.1 Paenibacillus sp. sgz302164
AGGAGATTTTTTAATTATCCGCCAGACAAAAAGCATCAATAAAATACAGTTTTAGGAACATTTTGAAACAAATTTTTCATGTCAGGTTTGATGCAAAGCTAGTGCGAAAAACCTGCGAAAGTGCAGGAATTTTCGACGAAAATGAGCTTTTAGCCCATACGCCGGCGAAAAGCCAGTACAATTGCAGGAATATTTCATCCCCGACTCTCGACAAGCAAAAAAACTGTATTTTTGCAGGCTTTCATCGTTCAAAGCCAGTCAGTAGTGTGAGCGGTTCTGGCAGGTGGGTTTCTCGGGCAGCCTGGAGGCTGCCCCAAAAACGTTCGCAAAGTATGGGAACAGCCCAAAAATCGAGCAAAAGGACCTCAAATTCCACTGCCAAGTGGAGAATGAGGTCCTTTCTTTAGGTGAAATTTCGAGGCAAAGTGGGGCAGTTTACCCCGGAGCTCTCTCTAAACTCTCATTTATTCAAAAATGTCTGTAACCGCGCCTTTGGAGGCTGATGCAACCAATCGGGCATATTTGGCGAGCACGCCCGATGATACTTTGAGTGGAGGCTGTACCCATGCTTGCGCCCGCGCAGCCAGCTCTTCCTCTGTCACCTCAAACGTAATCTGTTGCATTTCACTATCGATGGTTACGATATCCCCGTTCTTCAGCAGCGCGATGGGGCCGCCTACTTGTGCTTCAGGAGATACGTGGCCGACCACGAACCCGTGCGAGCCGCCCGAGAATCTGCCGTCCGTCATAAGCGCGACCTCCCCTCCGAGCCCTTTGCCAACAATTAGTGCCGTAACCGACAGCATCTCCGGCATACCCGGTCCACCCTTCGGACCGCAATAGCGGATGACCAACACATCCCCTTTTTGAATCTCATTTTTCAGAATGGCTTCGGTTGCGGCCTCCTCGCTGTCATATACTTTCGCCGGTCCGACAAAACGCAACTTTTTCATACCCGACATTTTGGCCACAGCTCCTTCGGGTGCAAGGTTGCCTCTGAGCACAACCAGTGGTCCGTTCGGCTTCAGCGGTTTATCCAACGGGCGAATGATCTCTTGACCTTCCCGCAATGAATCCGCCGCCGCTAAATTCTCAGCCAATGATTTACCGGTTACCGTCAGACAGTCCCCATGAAGCAGTCCCTCTGCGAGCAGAAGCTTCATTACACCTGGAATGCCTCCGATATCGTTCAAATCCTGCATGGCATGTTTGCCGCTCGGTTTCAGGTCGGCCAGATGGGGAACACGCAGACGTATCCGCTCAAAATCATCCAATGTTAAATCCACACCAACCGAATGTGCAATCGCAAGAAGATGCAGAAACGCATTCGTTGAACCGCCCAAGGCCATGACAACCGTAATTGCATTCTCGAACGCTTTCTTCGTCATGATGTCTTTTGGATAAATATCCTGCTCAAGCAGCGATATGACCTGTCTTCCCGCCTCAGCGCATTCCGCTGCTTTGTTTGGTGAAATCGCCGGCGTCGAGGAGGATCCCGGCAGGCTCATCCCCATTGCTTCTGCAGCGGCGGCCATTGTATTAGCCGTGTACATTCCGCCGCAAGAGCCCGGACCCGGACAAGCGCTGCATTCAACCTTGTGAAGCTCTTCATCTGTCATTTTTCCATCATGATATTTGCCGACGGCCTCGAAAGCAGTGACGATATCGACTTTCTTGCCATCGAGCTCGCCTGGTTGAATCGTGCCGCCGTACACGTAGACGGAAGGAATGTTCATCCGGCCGATCGCCATGAGGCAGGCAGGGGTGTTCTTGTCGCAGCCGCCTACCGCAACCAGGCCATCGAAGCGCTCCGCCCCCGTAACGATCTCTATCGAATCCGCTATGGCTTCACGGCTTGGCAATGAGAACAGCATGCCTTCGTGACCCATTGAAATGCCGTCCGATACCGTAATCGTATTAAAAATAAGCGGTGCCCCGCCGTTCTCCCGTACCCCTTGCTTGGCATGCACAGCCAACTCGTTGATGTGCATATTGCACGGGGTTACCTCACTCCACGTGCTGGCTATACCGATCATCGGCTTCTTGAAATCCTCATCGGTAAAACCGACAGCCCGCAGCATCGCCCTGTTCGGCACCCGATTGACACCCTCGCTTATAACTTTGCTGCGAATACGCAAATCTTTGCTTTCTGCCATGATCCCTTCGCCCCTCTGCTTAGAGTATTCCGTGCAGTTCCTGCATCGGACGGATAAAATTCTGCTTCATCATCGCATGCGCCCGATCACTATCCTTCTTCTCGAAAGCATCAATAATCGAATCATGCTCATCGACTGAAGCCTGTGTCGCGGTGATCGGCTGCTTTAAGAACACGTATTTGAAGCGCCGGATATGAATTTGAAGCGAGGCACTGTAAGAAGCAACATAAGGATTATCCGAAAGCTCTACGATAAGGTTATGAAACTGCTCATCTGCCTCCATCGCTTGGTAAGCCTGACCGTTTTTGATGGCGCTGGCAAAATCCAGATTAATCGCGCGCAACTGCTCGATCTGCTCCGGTACGATAATTTTCGCGGTCACTTCCGACGCCAAAGCTTGAAGCGCGGCCATCGTCGAATACATCTTGAAAATGTCATCCTTCTCGATGACCGTCACTTTTGTTTCTTTGCCGGGATGGGTCGAGACGAGCCCCTGTACCTCCAATAATTGAAAAGCCTCCCGAATCGGTGTGCGGCTCACGCCAAGCGACTCCGCCAATTCGGCATCGAGGAGCTTTTCGCCCGGCTGCAGCGTTCCATCGATAATCCACCTTTGGATTTGGGACAAAACTCTTTCCTTCGCAGACATTCGCATCGGCGAGACAAAATTTTTAGGTATTGGCATTGTCATCCTCCTTCGTTATTTGTTTAGTTATATGCAATATATCGCATATATATATTGTTGGCAAGGATTATTTCATAAGAGGTATCCCTCAGTCCAAAAATGGAAATGCTGCCGATGACAGTCTAAAGCTTCTCCAAAAACGCCCCCTCATGCCGGCAGGAAAACCGCCTTGCCGCGGGGAAGTTAAATAGCGGGAACGGAATGCTTCCGATGCCAGTTTTTCTGGCGAAAAACTTTAAGCTTATGCTTCCAACGCCAGTTTTTCTGGCGAAAAACTTTAAGCTTATGCTTTCGATGCCAGTTTTTCTGGCGAAAAACTTTAAGGAGCGCTGCCTCATGATCGAATCTTTAATCACTTATTTTGAACAGCAGAGGGATCGGCATATAGAGGAGTTAATGCAATTCCTGCGCATTCCGAGCATTAGCGCGGTTGCGGAGCGCCAGCCCGATATGCTGCGCTGCGCCGAGTGGACTGCGGAGGCGCTGCGGCAAGCGGGCCTGGACAACGTCGAGATCATGCCGACCGGCGGCCACCCCGCCGTATATGCCGACTGGCTTCATGCGCCGGGAGCGCCTACCGTGCTCATTTACGGACACTACGATGTCCAGCCTCCCGAACCGTTGGAGCTGTGGACTTCGTCCCCGTTCGAACCCGTCATCAAGGACGGCAAACTGTATGCCCGCGGCAGCACCGACGACAAAGGCCAGTTGATACTTCATGTAAAAGCCATCGAAGGCTTTTTGCGCACAGAGGGAAAGCTTCCGGTGAATGTGAAGTTTTGCATCGAGGGCGAGGAGGAAATTGCCAGCAAGCATTTGCCGGCTTTTGTCGAGAAGTACAAAGACAAGCTGTCCGCCGACGTTATCACTTTGTCGGATACGCAGATGCACGCCCCCGGCCAACCGGCGCTTATGTACGGCCTCCGCGGACTGGCCGGCGTGGAAATTACGGTGGAAGGCGCTAGCAGCGACCTTCACTCCGGACTTTACGGCGGCGCCGTGCAAAATCCGATACACGCGCTCTCGAAGCTGCTCGGCTCGTTCCATGATTCCGACGGCAAAGTAGCCGTGGAAGGCTTCTACGACAAAGTCATCGAACTGTCCGAGCAGGAACGGGAGTCGTTCAAGAAAGTCGAGCCCGATGCCGGCAAAATTCGCAGCGAATTGAACGTGGACACGTTATTCGGGGAACAAGGCTACTCGTTTTACGAGCAGACCACGTCCAGACCGACCCTTGAAATCACGTCGGTGAGCGGCGGTTTTCAAGGCGAGGGCATCAAGCCCATCATCCCGAACCGGGCGTCGGCCAAAATCGCCTGCCGTCTCGTCTCCGCACAGACGCCGGACGAAATTATGAATGCGATGGAAACGCACATCGCAGGGCATACGCCTCCCGGCGTCAAGGTCGTCATGAGCCGTCAATTGCGCGGCAATCCGTTTATAACGCCGATTGACCATCCGACCATGGTCGCCGCCGCCGAAGCTTACGAAGCGGCGTACGGAGCATGGCCCGTATATACGCGCAGCGGCGGGTCGATCCCGATCGTTGAAGTGTTCGGCCGGCTTTTGGATGCGCCGGTCGTCATGCTCGGCTTCGGGTTGCCTGGGGAAAATCTGCATGCCCCTGACGAGCATTTCCATCTCGCGAATTGGGATAAAGGGCTGGAAACGATTTCGCGCTTCTGGCTGAAACTTGCCGAGTCCGGCAAATCCGGCAAATAAACCGCATCCCGGCGAAAGGAGATTCCCGTGAGCATACAAGACTATACGATCCGCGATGCATCCCTGGAGGACCTTCCGGAAATCGTTCGCATTTACAATTCCACCGTAGCCGGGCGGATGGTAACCGCCGATACGTCGCCGGTGTCCGTGCAAAGCCGCGAGCCGTGGTTTCACGAGCATGCCCCCGGCTTCCGGCCGCTGTGGGTGTTGGAAAGCGGTGAGAACCTTTGCGGTTGGCTCAGCTTTCAATCCTTTTACGGCCGCCCTGCCTACAACGCTACTGCCGAAATCAGCATTTATATCGACGAAGCTTGCCGCGGCCGCGGCATCGGGCGCAGCTTGCTCCAGCGTGCGATAGACGCTTGTCCGGGACTGCAGCTCAAAACATTGCTCGGCTTCATCTTCGGACATAACGAACCGAGCCTGAAGCTGTTCCGCAGCTGCGGCTTCGAGACTTGGGCCCATATGCCGGGCGTTGCCGAACTGGACGGCGTGGAACGGGATCTCATCATCCTCGGCAAACGAGTCGGCTGACAAAAACAAAACGCGTATGATCCGTCAATCTCCCTAAACTTTGACGATGATCATACGCGTTTTTTTAATTATTCGCTTACAACAGCCTCCGCTTCAATTTCGACCAGGAGACGTGGGTCAATGAGCGCCTTGACCTCCACCATCGTTGCCGCCGGTTGAATATCGCGGAAACTTTCGCCGTGCGCCCTGCCGATTTCCTCCCACAAAGAAATATCCGTTACAAACATTCTTGTACGTACGACATCGGACATTTGAGCGCCAAGCTCCTGAAGGGAACGCTCAATAATTTGCAAAATGCACTTCGTCTGCTCATAGGCGCTGCCGACTCCAACGACTTCGCCGTCTCTCATCGCCGTCGTTCCCGCCACCTCAATCCTGCCGCCTACGCGGATTGCCCGGCAGTAGCCGACCCGCGGTTCCCAAGGCGAGCCCGAAAATACTTGCTTGCGCATCACGCCGGCTCCTCCTCCCTCCATCCTTATACGTATGAGACCAGTTTCTGCTGCAGCGCGCCGCTAATCGGCACCATAGGCAACCGCACTGCGTCCGATGCGATAAGCTCCTTCTGGGCCAGCAGCCATTTCAGCGGCGCAGGATTCGGCTCGGCAAACAGCAGCCGGATAAGCGGAAGCAGTTCCTCAAACAGCCGTTTGCTATCGGCAAGCCGGCCTTCCCTGAAATGGTTGTACATGTCGACAAAACGATCCGTTTCCACGTTCGCCGAAGCGCTCATAGCACCCTTGGCCCCGCAGCACAGAGCGGCAAACAGATTCATATCGTCTCCACACAGCACCGGTTTGGAACCAAGCCGCGAAAGCTCGGACACAAGATGAATCCCGGGGGTGCTATCTTTCATGCCGATAACGCCGTCGATCTCAAAAATGGTCCGTACCGTATCGAGCTCCAGCGCAACTCCGGTGCGATACGGAATCTCGTATACGATGACAGGCACGCCAACCTCCGCGACGCGGCGAAAATGCTCAACGATGCCCTGCTGGCTCGGCCGGTTATAATACGGAACAACGACAAGGGCCGCGTCTGCGCCCAGTTGTCCGGCTTTTTCCGTCTTTTTCACGGTCGAAGCCGTATCGTTGGTGCCTGTCCCGACGACAAGCGGCGCGTTCGTACCCGATGCTTGCCGTGCGGTTTGCGCCGCAGCAAACAGGAGTGCGAGCTCTTCCTCCGATATCCCCGGCGACTCTCCCGTCGTTCCGTTAACGATCAATCCGTCGATGTCATCCTCGAACAACTGGTATACCAAATTGTAAAAGGAAGCCACATCCACCTCCCGCTCCTCGTCAAAAGGCGTAACAACAGGTACATATATGCCTTGAAGCTCTCGTTCAGTCAACATGGCGAATAACCTCCGAATAGTTAAATTTATTGTTACTTCACTTTAGCATGGAACCGTTCATCACTGTTAGCTATAATAAATGATAATGCTCATCAAAAATATTGATAATGCGAGGTGGCCGGCATGGACTTAACTTATTTTCGGACGTTCCGCGAAGTGGCAAGGAAAAAAAGCTTCACCCGGGCAGCCGAAGAACTCGGCTACGCGCAATCCAGCGTGACGATGCAGATTCAAAAGCTGGAGCGGGATTACGGAGTGCCGCTTTTTGAAAGATACGGACGGCAGCTTAGGCTTACGCCTCCGGGTGAAAGCTTGCTGAAGCTCGCCGTGCAAATGCTCGATCTCTACGACCAGTCTAAGGAAATGATTGCCAGGCAAGTTAACGGCGCGCTGACGATCGGCACGATCGATTCCTTGGCCGCCTATTATTTGCCGCCTTATTTGCACAAATTCAAACAGCAATTCCCCGGTTTAAGCATCCAACTTTTGCCGGACGATGAAACGTCGCTGATTGCGAAAGTAAAAGAGGGCGATTACGATGTCGGGCTCATCCTCGACCAATATCCCGCCGACACCCAGCTTCGCTGCATCAAAGTTCGGGAAGAACCGCTCGTGCTGGTCGCCCCTCCCGGCCACCCGCTGGCGCTGGCGAAGCAGGTTTCGCTGGCCGATCTTGGGCATAACGAATTTATCGTCACGGAAGAAAGCTGCATATACCGCAACTTGTTCGAAAAGCTGCTGAAAGACCAGAGCATCCCTTTTCGCATCGGATTTGAGCTGGGCAACCTGGAAGCGATCAAGCAGTGCGCCATGAACGGGCTAGGCATCGCCCTGCTGCCCCGGATCGCCGTGGAATCCGAACTGGCACGCAAGCAGCTTGCCGTCATCCCGATCGCTCATCCGAATTTAAGCGTGGACCTGCAACTGCTCATCCACCCCAAAAAATGGATGTCCCAAGCGCTGCAAGCTTTCATCGACATGTTGTCGGCGCCTCAACCAGCCTAAGCTCCGCCGCTGAAACGCTCGACGGCGGCCGACCTCCAGCAGCCTTTTCCGCTGCTGGCTGTAGCTGCCTCCGAAACGCTCAACGGCTGCCGGCCACCAGCAGCCTATTCCTCTGCGGGCTGTAGCTGCTGCCGAAACGCTCGACGGCGGCCGACCACCACCAGCCTTTTCCGCTACAGGCTGTAGCAGTGTGGCCGTGGTCGACCGGCGTCATGCCGTGCAACACCGCACGCAGTGCGATCGATCCGCGTCATCGCTCGGGCCGGCACAAACAGCCTGTAAGGACGCTTCCCGAGTTCTCCGCCCGAGTTGAGAATTGTTATCATTTCAATACTCGCATCATACCCCAAAAAAAGAAACTTATCAACAACCAGGTTGCCATAAGTTTCTTTTTTCTTTATGCTTTTTTGAGCGTCGACATGCGTTGGCGACACAACGCGCGCCTGAGATTTGCGGGCGTTGAGAAACGGCTTCGCCTGACTGGAGCCGCATCGTAATCGCATCCCCCGCCCGCCCTCGCTTGTTGGTAAGATGTACATTGTCGGCTTTAACTGCGGGAAGGCACTCTATCCCCACCCAATTAGAACGGCCCAGCCGTTTGAAAAGAGGCATAGCTCCAGCAAAACCTGCAAAAGTACAGGCTTTTTCGATGGATACGGCTCGTTTGGAGGAAAAGCCTGCGATTGTGCAGGAATTTCCGACCAAACTGGCGCTAACCCCGTATATGGGCGAAAAAAACTGTACTTTTGCAGGAATTTACCACGGCAAGCTCGTTAATACGAAAAAAACTGCACTTTTGCAGGAATTTTTCGCGGCAAGCTCGTCAAAGTGCTAAAAGCACTACTTTCTACAGGATAATACCACGACAAGATCGTCAATGCGCAAAATGCTCCGCGTTCTGCAGGAATTTACCACGGCAAGCTCGTCAAAGCGCAAAATGCTCCACTTTATACGAAAATAGACACAATAGACCTGAATTATTTTCATTCTGTGGGGTGATGTCCACGACGTCATGGGGGTTTTTGCAAGAATATTGCGCGACAAACTCGTAAATGCGAGGCTCATTCTACGTTGCCAGACCAATTAGGCCTTAACGAGCAAGTATTAATCCGGTGCGCGCCAAGCCACAAAAAAAGAAGCTCTCCTTTTCGAAAAGGTAGAGCTTCCCGGCTTTGTGCAATTATACACGAATGTCGATGCTGCGCCCCAAGTGGGGGGTGACTGAAGCGGCGGCCGCCGCAACTTGCTGCTGGGATTTCGCGAAATCTTCCAGCATCACGCTTGCTTGCGCCGTTTGCGTATCATTGATTTTTTTCAGCAGCTGCAGTCCGACTGCTTGCTGCAAAGCATTGCCGCTTCCGACCGCGGATAGCGGGGCATTTACGCTCATAATCTTCCTCCTCTCACCGTTCGGTAGCTGGCTGGCGTACGGCTGCAAGCCGATTAGCCCCTGTAGCTTTGCGTCAGACGCTTTCGCGCCGTTTGCCGTTTCGCAGATGTCAGGCAGAACTTTGCGCCCCTTCAGTATAGGCCATTTATCCTAAATCGTCAATTTCTGCGCAAGATTACAGTCCGAATTGAGCCGGATTTGCCCGCCAGGAGCGGAGGAGTTCCATGTCTTCTTCTTTGATTGCTCCTTGCTCCAAAGCTACTTCAAGCAGCTTCGTATAATTGGAAAGCGTATGAAGCGGCATTCCGGCTTCCCGGAAAGCGTCCGCCGCCTTATCCAATTGATAGGAAAAGATCGCGAGAACGCCCAATGCTTTCGCCCCCGCATCGTTAACGGCCAAAGCCGCTTTCAGCGAGCTTCCGCCGGTTGAGATCAGGTCTTCGATCACGATGACTTGCTGACCGGGCTTAACAGTCCCCTCGATCAGGTTCTCCTTGCCGTGGCCTTTGGCTTTGTCACGGACGTATATCATGGGCAGGCCCAGCTTCTGTGCGACCCATGCCGCGTGAGGAATGCCGGCAGTCGCCGTGCCGGCGACCACTTCGGCTTGCGGAAACTTTTCCTTGATCAGCAGCACAAAACTGTCTGCAATCAGCTCGCGTATAGCCGGATGAGACATGGTCAGCCGGTTATCGCAATAAATCGGCGACTTGAGGCCCGATGTCCACGTAAAAGGCTGCTGCGGGCGAAGCGTTACCGCTCCTATCTCCAATAATGAGGAAGCAACTCGCTTCGCTATCGTTTCAAGCTGACTCATGTTCTCTCACACCGTTCCTTTCGAATGTAGGGGCAGGCCCGTCAAAGCGCGACGGAGGCGATGATCGACTCCATCGCCGCTCTGGGATCGGCCGCCGCCGTAATCGGGCGGCCGATCACGACAAAATCGGTGCCCTGCGCGAACGCCTCAGCCGGCGTCATGACGCGCGTCTGGTCGCCGATATCGGCGCCCGCAGGGCGAATGCCCGGCGTTACGGTGACGAATGCGTCACCGCACGCCGCTTTGATTTGCGTCACTTCAAGCGGTGACGCAACGACGCCCTGCAGCCCAGCCGACTGCGCCAGGCGGGCATAGCGAAGCACGGCCTGCTCGACAGTGCCTGTCAGGCCGATTTCTTCGTTCAGCACCTGCTGGCCGGTGCTGGTCAGCTGGGTGACG
Organism: Paenibacillus sp. sgz302164; assembly: GCF_056120505.1. Taxonomy (NCBI): domain Bacteria; kingdom Bacillati; phylum Bacillota; class Bacilli; order Caryophanales; family Paenibacillaceae; genus Paenibacillus; species Paenibacillus sp. sgz302164. The sequence goes on from NZ_JBVYOL010000019.1 coordinate 10,063, forward strand.
CCGATGACAATCGGGCGTCCCGCTCCCGGAGCGAGGGCTTTGTCCACGCCCTCGAGAGCCGCTTCCATCATCCGCTTGCCGCCGGCTGCATGGACGTTGAACACATCCGCGCCGAGGCGCGTAATGCTCTCCGCCCCGCCCTTCACCGTGTTCGGGATGTCGTGCATTTTCAAATCCAAAAACACTTTATAGCCTTTATCCTTCAGACCGGCTACAAAGCCTGGGCCCGCAGCGAAAAACAGCTGCATGCCCACTTTCATATAGCAAGGGATGCCTTCGAGCTGCCGCAGCAGCTCCTTGGCCCCTTCGGCTGTCGGGTAATCCAGAGCGACCATGATCTTTCCGGCAACGTCCGCACGAGTGTAGGTACTCATTCGCACTCACCGCCCCTTAAGCATGCACAGGCATGGCACGGGAGGAGAAGTTGACCGCTTCAAGCATGTTGCAGAGCGCACGGACCGTGTCAAGCGACGTCATGCAGACAACGCCGTTCTCCACCGCTTCGCGGCGGATGCGGAAGCCGTCACGCTCAGGCGTTTTGCCTTTCGTCAGCGTGTTCACGACGAACTGCGCCTCGCCGCCGCGGATCAGGTCGAGAATGTTCGGCGAGCCTTCGCTCAGCTTGTTCACTGTCGTTACCGGGAGGCCGGCTTCTTCCAGCGCTTTGGCCGTTCCGCCTGTGGCGATAATTTTGTAGCCGAGACGGTAGAAACCTTTCATGATTTCAATCGCCTCGTCTTTATCTTTGTCCGACACCGTTACGACGACCGAACCTGCAGCAGGAATTTTCATGCCTGCGCCGATCAAGCCTTTGTACAGCGCCTTTGCAAAGTTCGTATCGCGGCCCATCACTTCGCCGGTCGATTTCATCTCCGGTCCAAGCGTCGTGTCCACGCGGCGCAGCTTCGCGAAGGAGAACACCGGCACTTTCACGGATACGTAGTGGTCTTCCGGCCACAAGCCGCTTTCGTAGCCCATATCGGCAAGCTTTTGCCCCATGATGACCCGGGTTGCCACATTCGCCATCGGAATGTTCGTCACTTTGCTCAGGAACGGAACCGTTCTGGACGAGCGCGGATTCACCTCGATCACATACACTTCATCGTTGAAGATGACGAACTGGATGTTGACCAGTCCTACAACTTTCAGTTCGAGCGCAATTTTTGTCGTAATATCGATGATCTTCTGTTTAATTTCAGCGGAAACCGTCTGCGGCGGGTAGACGGCGATCGAGTCGCCGGAGTGTACCCCTGCACGTTCGATATGCTCCATAATGCCCGGGATCAGAACCGTTTCCTTGTCACAAATCGCATCGACTTCGACTTCTTTGCCGAGCATGTAACGGTCGATCAGAACCGGATGCTCCGGATTGATTTTCACCGCATACTCCATGTAGCTGAGCAATTCTTCGTCGGAATAGACGATTTCCATCGCGCGTCCGCCGAGGACGTAAGAAGGACGAACGAGCACCGGATAGCCAAGTCCTGCGGCAACGCCTACCGCCTGATCGACGGACGTTACCGTACCGCCCTGCGGCTGCGCGATTTGCAGTTTTCCCAGCAGCGCTTCGAATTTTTTGCGGTCTTCAGCCGTATCGATGCTTTCGAGGTCGGAACCGAGAATGCGCACGCCGGCTTTGTCCAGCGGGGCCGCCAGATTGATCGCGGTTTGGCCGCCGAATTGCACGATGACGCCGATCGGATTTTCGCGCTCGATCACGTTCATCACGTCTTCGAAGAACAGCGGCTCGAAGTACAAGCGGTCTGACGTATTAAAGTCCGTAGACACGGTTTCCGGGTTGTTGTTGATAATGACCGCTTCATAGCCGGCGGCTTGGATCGCCCACACCGCATGCACGGTGGAGTAGTCGAACTCGATGCCTTGGCCGATACGGATTGGACCGGAGCCGAGCACGACGACTTTCTCCTTGTTCGTTTCCGTTACTTCGTCCTCTTGCTCATAGGTCGAATAGTAGTAAGGCGTCGAAGCTTCGAACTCGGCCGCGCAAGTATCTACCATTTTGTACACAGGCTTGATGTTTTGCTGCAAGCGGTGAGCGCGCACTTCCGCTTCTTTCGTAAACGATGTGCAGCCGGCAAGCGTGCGGATTTCGGCGATAGCCCGGTCCGTAAACCCTTTGCGCTTCGCCTCCAGCAACAATGCCGCTGAAAGATCGGATTTGGCGATTTCCGCCTCATATTTGATCATGCCGGCCAGTTTGTTCAGGAACCACCAGTCGATTTTCGTCAAGTCTTGCAGCTGCTCGACCGTGTAGCCTCTGCGGTACGCCTCAGCCAGAAGGAACAGGCGCTCGTCGTCCGGCTTTTGCAGGCGAAGCTCCAGCGATTCCTTATCCAGCAAATCCGTTTCTTTCAGGAACAAACGGTGCACACCGATTTCCAGCGAGCGGATCGCTTTATGAATCGACTCTTCGAAAGTGCGGCCGATGGCCATTACTTCCCCTGTCGCTTTCATCTGTGTGCCGAGCTTGCGGTTTGCCGCCGTAAATTTATCGAACGGCCAGCGCGGAATTTTCGATACAATGTAATCCAGCGTCGGCTCGAAGCAAGCGTATGTTTGCCCGGTTACCGGGTTGACAATTTCGTCCAGCGTGTAGCCGATGGCGATTTTAGCCGCCATTTTGGCGATCGGATAGCCCGTCGCTTTGGAAGCGAGCGCCGAGGAGCGGCTTACCCGCGGATTCACTTCGATGACATAATATTGGAAGCTGTGCGGATCGAGCGCAAACTGCACGTTGCAGCCGCCTTCGATGTTCAGCGCGCGGATGATTTTCAGCGATGCGGAACGGAGCATCTGGTATTCGCGGTCGGACAGCGTCTGGCTCGGAGCCACGACGATGCTGTCGCCCGTATGGACGCCAACCGGATCGAAGTTTTCCATGTTGCACACGACGATGCAGTTGTCGTTCGCGTCGCGCATCACTTCATACTCGACTTCTTTCATGCCGGCGATGCTTTTTTCTACGAGACATTGACCGATCGGACTGTAGCGAAGCCCGGATGCGACCGTTTCGCTCAATTCCTCAATAGAATTGCAGATACCGCCGCCTGTTCCGCCAAGTGTGTAAGCAGGACGCACGATAATCGGAAAGCCGATTTCACCGGCAAAATCAAGCGCTTGTGCTACAGTCGTCACGATGACGCTGTCAGGCACCGGCTGCTCCAGCTCTCTCATCAAATCGCGGAAAAGGTCGCGGTCTTCCGCTTTTTCAATCGCGGTCAGTTGGGTGCCGAGCAGCTTCACATTCTCGCTTTCCAGAACGCCTGCGCGAGCCAGCTCCACAGCCATGTTCAGCCCCGTCTGGCCGCCCAGCGTCGGAAGCAGCCCGTCAGGACGCTCTTGGCGAATAATTTGCGTTACGAAATCAAGCGTAATCGGCTCGATATATACTTTGTCGGCCATATTCGTGTCGGTCATGATCGTGGCCGGGTTGCTGTTGATCAAAATAACTTCCATGCCCTCTTCTTTCAAAGCCTGGCATGCCTGCGTTCCCGCATAGTCGAACTCGGCGGCTTGGCCGATAACAATCGGACCGGAGCCGATCACGAGAATTTTTTTGAGCGTATTATTTTTTGGCATACTGCAGTTCCCCCTTGTCCGCTGTCTTTGCTGCTTGCGCCTTCCATTCCGCGAGCATTTGCGCCTGGCGCGGCGGCTGCGGGTTAGCCAGCTTATGCTCCCGGATCATCGCGATAAAATCGTCGAACAAATAGCTCGAGTCAAATGGACCCGGCGCCGCTTCCGGATGATACTGAACCGAGAAAGCCGCATGCTTTTTATGTCTCAAACCTTCGATCGTGCGGTCGTTATTGTTAATGTGCGTCACGTCAAGGTCCGTTCCGGCGATGGAATCTTCCTTAACTGTGTAGCCATGGTTTTGCGATGTAATGTAGCAGCGTCCGGAAATCAGATCTTTAACCGGATGGTTGCCGCCGCGGTGGCCGAATTTCAGCTTCTCCGTATCGGCTCCGCAAGCGAGCGCGAACAGCTGGTGGCCGAGGCAAATGCCGAAGATCGGGAATTCGCCGAGCAGTTCTTTAATCATTTGCACCGCGTGAGGCACGTCTTTCGGGTCCCCAGGGCCGTTGGACAGCAAAATGCCGTCCGGCGCCAACCGGCGAATTTGCTCGGCCGTAGCGTCTTGAGACACGACGACGACGTCGCAGTCGCGTTTGCTCAAATCGCGGATAATGCCGCTTTTGGCGCCGAAATCGACGAGCACGACGCGCTCTTTGTGGCCTGGTGCTCCGTAAACGCTTTTGGTGGACACGCGGGACACCTGGTCTGTCATCAGAGGCGTCGCTTTGAGCATTTCCGACAGCTCGGCAACCGATTTATCGGATGTGGTGAGCAAAGCTTTCATAACGCCATGATGGCGGATTTTGCGGGTCAGCATGCGGGTGTCGATGCCGCTGATTCCGATGATGCCGTATTCTTTGAGCAGGCTGCCGAGCGTGTATTGCGCTCTCCAGTTGCTCGGGATTTCTTCATGCTCGCGAACCACAAACCCGTGAATGAACGGGCGCACGGACTCGAAATCGTCCCGGATTACGCCGTAGTTTCCGATAAGCGGATACGTCATCGTCACGATTTGGCCGCAGTACGACGGATCGGAAAGCACCTCCTGATAACCGGTAATCCCTGTATTGAATACAACTTCTCCGACCGAGTCACCCTCGCTGCCGAACGATTTGCCTGTAAAAAGGGTGCCGTCTTCCAGCAACAATCTTGCCTGCATGTTTCTTCAACTCCTTCGTTATGTTCGAACGATCCATGCGAACCGTCAATGATCTGCATAAATAAAGATTCTTCTGTATAAATATACACGAGTTTCCGCTCGCCGTACAGTGCTTAGGACCAAACAACTTTTCCCGCCGCAATCGTAACAACCGGCCAGCCTTGCAGCTTCCAGCCGATAAACGGCGTATTTTTGCTTTTCGATACGATCTCTTCTTTGCGTACTTCGCGCTCCTCTTCGAGATCGACGATCGTTACATCCGCCGCGGCGCCCGGTTGGAGCTTGCCGTACGGAAGGCCGAACACATCGGCAGGTCTCGCCGTCATCCGGTCGATCAGGAAGCCGAGCGTCCAGCGGCCGGTCAGGACGAACTTGGTGTACAGCAGCGGGAACGCGGTCTCGAAGCCGAGAATGCCGAACGGCGCAAGCTGCATGCCCTTCTCTTTCTCTTCCTCGCTGTGCGGCGCATGATCGGTTACGATGATGTCGATCGTGCCGTCTTCCAGCCCTTCGATCACAGCCTGTACATCGCGCGGCGTACGCAGCGGTGGGTTCATTTTCCAGTTGGCGTCAAGCCCTGGAATATCTTCATCGGAAAGCACGAGGTGATGCGGGCATACCTCGGCGGTCACTTTGATCCCGAACTGCTTCGCGTGGCGGATCAGGCGAACCGACTGCTCGGTGCTGACATGGCACACATGGTAGTGAACCCCGGTCGCTTCGGCCAGCAGCACGTCGCGCCCTACATGAATCGCCTCGGACTCGTTCGGAATCCCCTTGAGCCCGTGCTTCCGGGCGAACGCGCCTTCCGTTACCGGCGCGCCCTCGACGAGCGTGTTATCCTCGCAGTGCGCGATGATCGGCATGCCGAGCGATGCGGCCAGCGCCATCGCATCTTTCATCATCTGCGCGCTTTGCACGCCGACGCCGTCATCCGTGTAGCCGATGACGCCGGCTTCCTTCAAAGCGGCGAAGTCCGTGAGCTCGCGGCCGAGCTCGTTTTTCGTAATGCAGCCGTACGGCAGAACGCGGACGACGCCTTCGGTTTGCGCCTTGTCCAGTATGTAATTCACCGTATCCGGCGTATCGATGACCGGCCGCGTGTTCGGCATGCAGGCAATCGTCGTGAAGCCGCCTCTGGCCGCCGAGCGCGTTCCTGTCGCAATCGTTTCTTTATGCTCAAAACCCGGCTCGCGCAGATGGACGTGCATATCGATGAATCCCGGGGCGACCAGCTTGCCCGCCGCGTCGATGACCGTATGTCCTTCCGTGACCGGAGCCGCTGCGCTTTGGGCGTCCAGAACCTGGACGATCGTATCGTTCTCGATGAAAATGTGCTGCTTAACTCGCTCGTTATCGGCGTTTACCGTCCATCCGTTCAGTATCCAAATTCCCATTGGTAAGCCTTCCCCCTGTTCTATGATAAAGCCCGCTCGATGACCGCCATGCGGATCGGCACGCCGTTTGCGATTTGCGTAAAAATTTTCGATTTCTCATGTTCGACCAGTTCGTCGTCGATCTCTACGTTCCGGTTCACCGGAGCCGGATGCATAATGATCGCATGCGGCTGCATGCGGCCGGCCCGCTCCGCAGTCAATCCGTACTGCTCGCGGTACTCCTCCGCCGAGCGGATTATGCCTTTGTCGTGGCGCTCCAGCTGCACGCGGAGCATCATCACGACGTCGGCCTTAAGCGCTTCTTCGAAGGATACGTACGGCGCGTACTCGCCAAGCTCCCGCGCCTGCATATTGTCCGGCGCGCAGAACTTCACGTTCGCGCCGAGCGCCCGCAGTCCCCACAGGTTCGAACGGGCGACCCTGCTGTGCAAAATATCGCCGACGATCGCAACCGTCAGCCCCTTGATGTCGCCGAAATGTTTGCGCATCGTGTACAAATCAAGCAGCGCCTGCGTCGGATGCTCGTTATTGCCGTCCCCCGCGTTGATGAGCGGCACTTTGATTTTTTCCGCCAACTCCTGCAGAATGCCGGTCGGCTTCAGGCGGATGACTCCTGCGTCGATGCCCATCGACTCCAAAGTCCGGACGGTATCGTAGATGGACTCGCCTTTTTGCACGCTGGATTCCGCAGCCGAGAAATTCAGCACCTCCGCGCCAAGCCTTTTTTGCGCCAGTTCGAAAGAGAAACGGGTTCGCGTGCTGTTTTCAAAAAAGAGGTTCGCCACGAATCGGCCCTGCAGCTCTTTCGTCACCTTCGACGGATGCTGCTCCCAGTAGGCGGCGCGATCCAAAATGCCGGTGATCTCCTGTGCGTCAAGCCCTTTCAGACCCAAGAAATGTTTCGTCGTTTGTACGCCCGCGATGCTCATTCCTGTTTCCCCCTATGCTGTAAAATGATCACTTGATCCTTATTGTCAATTTCCGTCAACTGCACTTCAATCTTTTCGCTTTTCGAAGTGGGAACGTTTTTGCCTACATAATCGGGCCGGATCGGCAGTTCGCGGTGCCCTCTGTCGATCAGTACGGCCAGTTGTATCATCTGCGGCCGGCCGAGGTCGATCAGCGCATCCATCGCCGCCCTCACGGTGCGGCCCGTGAACAGCACGTCGTCGAACAGAATCACTCTTTTATCCTGGATGTGCAGCTTGCCGCCTTCCTGGACGTTGTCCACCGACTTCACCTTAATCCGGTCGTCGCGGTACGAAGTGATGTCGATTTCCCCGACGGGAACCGGCACGCCCTCGATGTCCAAAATCCGCTCCGCCACGCGTTTGGCCAAATAAATCCCTCTGGTCCGAATTCCGATCAGCGTGCACGTCTCTACGCCTTTATTCTTTTCCAGTATTTCGTGCGCAATCCGCGTCAACGCTCTGCGAATTCCCATTTCGTCCATAATGCTGTGTTCAGCTGTCTCGTCCATCCAATCCGCCTCCCAAAAAGTTTTGCACCGGCAAAACTCGCTTCGTAAGCTTCAGCTTGCAGAGAAACTAAAAAACTCCTCGCCATCGTTCGGCAAGGAGTTACTTGTGCGCACGCAGAGACAGACCGGGGCATGAGGGCATATGCATCCCTCAAGCTTATCACATGGACGAACCACCTGTTCGCCCGCGTGCCGTCTTCTCGTTACGATTACCTTGCCAGCCTCTCTGGACTGTTTTTAAAGGTACTTATTCATTTGATAGAATTATGCCATTTTCGACATGAGAAGTCAACCATTAAATACCTAAAGGGCCAGGCGGACTCCGTCCGGCATATCCTGTATTTGCTTAGCAGCCTTTATGATCTTGCAAAAGCAGTTTCTCCAGCGCTTTCAATCCGGCGCGGATTTGCTCGCGGTCTTCTTCGCCGACCTGTTCCATGCGTGCGGCCAAAGCGGCATCCAGCAGCATGGGGCGCTTGTGCAACAAATACGATTCGACATTTTTAGTCATATATATCCGTATAAACCGTTTGTCGTTTTCGTCCGTGCGCCTTTCGACCATGTTCTTTTTCTCCAGCCTGTCCACAATGCCCGAGATCGTGCTGTGCGCAAGCCCGAGCTTCTGGCTCAACTGCTTCAGCGACAGGCCCGGATGGTGGTTTACATGATTAAGAACGGCACCCTGCACCAGCGTTATGCTTTCCTGCTCTCCGTCCTGGTCGACGGAACGTTCCACACATTTTATATATTTGAACAGTCTGGCCACTGTCGTACGGATATATGTAGCGTCTTCTTCTATTCTATACATGCAAAATCGATCCCCTTCCGAGTAAAGAAACCTCTTATTGACAAAAATGATTATAGCACATACCATATATTTCGTATACGACATATCGCACACGTTATATTCTTTTCGAATTTTATTCATTATTTATGAAGGGAACGATGAGCACATTATGTTCCAACTGTTTCGCTATTTGAAGCCGTATAAGTTTCAAGTTGCCGGCGTCATCGCTTTCATGCTGCTTCAGTCGCTTGCCCAGCTGTATTTGCCCACCCTGCTCGCCGACATCGTCGACACCGGCGTCGTGAAGGGGGATATTCCGTTCATCCTGAAATTCGGGGCCTACATGCTGTTCGTCGCTCTGGGAGCCACGATATGCGTTTTTATCGCCAGTTACATGCTCGCCAGAACCGCGACAGGCTTCGGCCGGGATTTGCGGCGCAGCGTGTTCGCCCATGTCGAAAGCTTTTCGCTTGGCGAGTTCGACAAGCTCGGCACTTCCTCTTTGATTACTCGCACGACCAACGATATCGCGCAGGTCCAGCAGGTCATCGTGATGCTGCGCATGTTTATCGGAGCTCCTGCGATGCTCGTAGGCGGCGTGATCATGTCGATATACAAAGACGCCAAGCTCGCTCTGGTCATTATCGCCGTCATTCCGATTCTAACGTTCGCAATCATCGCCATTATGCGTAAAGGCATACCGCTTTTCAAAGCGATGCAAGTCAAAATCGACCAGATCAATCTCGTGCTCCGCGAGCATTTGACAGGCATCCGCGTCATTCGCGCGTTCAACCGGACGGACAACGAAAAAAAGAAATTTGAAAAAGCGAATCTCGATTTTACGCAAACCGCCGTCAAAGTGAACATTCTCATGTCTACGATGATGCCGCTGATGATGCTCGTATTTAATTTGGCCGTCGTCGTCATCCTCTGGTTCGGGGGCATCCGGATCGACCAGAACGACATGCAGATCGGCGATTTGATCGCGTTCATCCAATACGCCATGCAGATTATGTTCTCGATGTTTATGATGACGATGATTTTCGTCATGATTCCCCGGGCATCGGCGTCGGCCGTCCGCATTAACGAAGTGCTCCGGACCGAATCGGCCATCAGCAGCGCTGCGGACGCCCTTCCGTTCGCGCAAAACCGCAATCGGGGGCTCATCGAGTTTCAGGATGTGACCTTCAGCTATCCCGGCGCCGAGCAGCCGGCTATCCGGGGTTTGAGCTTCCGCGCCGAGCCGGGGCAAGTGACCGCGATTATCGGCGGAACGGGCTCCGGCAAGTCGACCCTCCTGCATTTGCTGCTGCGGTTCTACGATGCCGAGAGCGGCCGTATTGCGATTGACGGGGTCCCTATTCAATCTTTGCAGCTCGCAAGCTTGCGCGAAAGCATCGGCTACGTGCCGCAAAAAGCCGTCCTTTTTTCCGGCACCGTTGCCGACAATATCCGTTTCGGCTGCGAGACCGCGTCGGACGAGGAAGTGAAGCAAGCCGCCCGGACCGCACAGGCCGACGAGTTTATTGAACATATGCAGGACGGCTATCAATCGCTCATTTCCCAAGGGGGAACGAACCTGTCCGGCGGTCAAAAACAGCGCCTGTCGATCGCCCGCGCGCTGGCCAGAAAGCCGGGCATCTACGTGTTCGACGACAGCTTCTCCGCGCTCGATTACAAAACCGATGCCAAACTGCGCAGGGCGCTAAAAGAAGAAATCACGCACGCCACGATGCTGATTGTCGCCCAGCGGGTAAGCACGATTATGGACGCAGACCGGATCATTGTGCTTGAGGACGGACAAATGGCGGGCATCGGAAGCCATGAAGAGCTGCTGCGCACCTGTAAGGTATACCAGGAAATCGTCGCCTCTCAGCTTTCGGAGGAGGATATCGCATGAGTGAAAAACGCAAAGCAAACGAATCGTCCGCAGGAGTCGGGCCGGCGCATTTCGGGCGCGGCGGCATGGGCGGTATGGGCAGACCCGTACAAAAGGCCAAAAACTTCAAAGTTACGCTGCAGCGGCTGCTCGGCTACATGAAGCCTTACCGCCTGCAGCTGGCACTTGTGCTTCTGATGGCGGTTCTCAGCACCCTGTTCAGCATTATCAGCCCGAAGCTGATGGGCAATGCAACGACCAAGCTTTTCGAAGGTTCCATGGAAAAGCTGAAAGGCATCGCAGGCGCAGGCATCGATTTTAACGCCATCGCCCAAATCGTGATCCTGCTTGCCGTTCTGTATGTGCTTAGCGCTCTGTTCGGCTATTTTCAGCAGCGCGTTATGGTTACCGTCACGCAAAAAATCGTCTACGATTTGCGCGAACAAGTTAACGACAAGCTCGCCCGCGTGCCGCTCTCCTTTTTCGATTCGAAGAGCCACGGCGATGTGATGAGCCGCGCCACGAACGATGTCGACACGATCAGCTCCACGCTCCAGCAAAGCTTGACGCAGCTGATTACGTCGATTGTAACGCTGCTGGGCATTATCGTCATGATGCTGACGATAAGTCCGCTTCTGGCGCTCGCAACGATCGCCACGCTTCCGCTCAGCATTTATTGTACGAAGTTCATCGCCTCCAGGTCGCAAAAGCATTTTGCCGGCCAGCAAAAAAACCTTGGCGCACTGAACGGCCATGTCGAGGAAATGTTCACCGGACATACGATCGTCAAAGCTTTCGGCCACGAAAGCAAATCGATCGAGCGATTCAACGAAATTAACGAAAAGCTGTATCAGTCCGGTTGGAAAGCGCAATTTATATCCGGTCTGATCTTTCCGCTGATGAGCTTTATCGGCAATATCGGCTTTGTGCTGGTCAGTGTGATCGGCGGAATTATGGTGACCCACGGTTCGATCAAAATCGGCGATATCCAGGCTTTCATCCAATATTCCGGTCAGTTCGGCATGCCCATCACCCAGGTAGCCAACATCGCCAACGTTATCCAGTCCACCATCGCGGCGGCGGAGCGCGTATTCGAACTGTTGGATGAACCTGAGGAACAGCAGGATGCCGCCGACGCCAAATCCGTTGCACATGTCTCAGGACGGGTGCAATTCGAAAACGTCAAGTTTGCCTATAAGGAAGATACGCCGCTGATTACCGACATGAACATCGACGTGCAGCCCGGGCAGACGGTTGCCATCGTCGGACCGACGGGCGCAGGCAAAACGACGATCGTCAACCTGCTCATGCGCTTTTACGAGCTGCAGAGCGGCCGCATCGCCATAGACGACGTCGACTCGCGGCAAATGACGCGCAGTCACCTGCGCGGGCTGTTCGGCATGGTGCTGCAGGACACCTGGCTGTTCAACGGGACGATCCGCGACAACATCGCCTACGGCCGCGAAGGAGCGACCGAAGAGCAGATCGTGAGCGCAGCCAGGGCAGCTTACGCCGATCACTTTATCCGCACGCTGCCGGAAGGATATGATACGGTTTTGAACGAAGAGGCTTCGAACATATCGCACGGCCAGAAGCAGTTGCTGACGATCGCGCGTGCCATACTGGCCGACCCGCCGATTCTCATTTTGGACGAAGCGACGAGCAGCGTCGATACGCGGACCGAGGTTTCGATCCAGCGGGCGATGAACAACTTGATGCAGGGCCGCACCAGCTTTGTGATCGCCCACCGCCTGTCCACGATACGCGACGCCGACCTGATACTCGTCATGAATCAGGGGGCCGTCATCGAACAGGGCACGCACGAACAGCTCCTGGCGCAAAACGGCTTCTACGCCGAACTGCACAACAGCCAATTCGTCCACGCTGCAGCCAATCCGAACGCCGGATAGTCCGGGTGGCGGATTGCGGGTTGCATGTTCGCGCGGCAACACGCGTGCTTCTCCCGGTGCGTTGCGCGTGCGCGGAGGGCGGGTCGCATGTTCACGCGGCAACACGCGTGCTTCTCTCGGCGCGTTGCGCGTGCACGGGGCGGGCTGCATGTTCGCGCGGCAACACGCGTGCTTCTCTCGGCGCGTTGCGCGTGCACGGGGCGGGCTGCATGTTCGCGCGGCAACACGCGTGCTTCTCTCGGCGCGTTGCGCGTGCACGGGGCGGGCTGCATGTTCGCGCGGCAACACGCGTGCTTCTCTCGGCGCGTTGCGCGTGCACGGGGCGGGCTGCATGTTCGCGCGGCAACACGCGTGCTTCTCTCGGCGCGTTGCGCGTGCACGGGGCGGGCTGCATGTTCGCGCGGCAACACGCGTGCTTCTCTCGGCGCGTTGCGCGTGCACGGGGCGGGCTGCATGTTCGCGCGGCAACACGCGTGCTTCTCTCGGCGCGTTGCGCGTGCACGGGGCGGGCTGCATGTTCGCGCGGCAACACGCGTGCTTCTCTCGGCGCGTTGCGCGTGCACGGGGCGGGCTGCATGTTCGCGCGGCAACACGCGTGCTTCTCTCGGCGCGTTGCGCGTGCACGGGGCGGGCTGCATGTTCGCGCGGCAACACGCGTGCTTCTCTCGGCGCGTTGCGCGTGCACGGGGCGGGCTGCATGTTCGCGCGGCAACACGCGTGCTTCTCTCGGCGCGTTGCGCGTGCACGGGGCGGGCTGCATGTTCGCGCGGCAACACGCGTGCTTCTCTCGGCGCGTTGCGCGTGCACGGGGCGGGCTGCATGTTCGCGCGGCAACACGCGTGCTTCTCTCGGCGCGTTGCGCGTGCACGGGGCGGGCTGCATGTTCGCGCGGCAACACGCGTGCTTCTCTCGGCGCGTTGCGCGTGCACGGGGCGGGCTGCATGTTCGCGCGGCAACACGCGTGCTTCTCTCGGCGCGTTGCGCGTGCACGGATGGCGGGTCAGCCCTCGCCCCCACCCTACGCCTCTCCTGCACGGGCTGCGGCGATGAAGCAGAGGGCACTAGACGGCTTGGCTAGGGAAAAGCCTGCAAAAGTGCAGGTTTTTCCTTAAAAACGGTTCGTTTTGGCGAAAAGCCTGCGATTGTGCAGGAATTTTTGATGAAAACGGTCCAGAACCCCAGTTCGTGACGAAAAGCCTGCACATTTGCAGGAATTTTCCGTAACCGGCGTATCAACTGGACAAAAACTGTACTTTTGCAGGTTTTCTTTGCTCAACCAGGCAACAGGTTAGGTGCTGAAGCAGAGGCACTAGGCGGCTTGGCAGGGAAATGCCTGCAAAAGTGCAGGTTTTTTCCTTAAAAACGGTTCGTTTTGGCGAAAAGCCTGCGATTGTGCAGGAATTTTTGATGAAAACGGTCCAAAACACATGTTCTTGGAGGAAAGCCTGCACATTCGCAGGAATTTTTCGTTACCGGCGTATCAGCCGGGCAAAAACTGTACTTTTGCAGGTTTTCTTTGCTTAACCAGGCAACAGGTTAGGTGCTGAAGCAGAGGCACTAGGCGGCTTGGCAGGGAAATGCCTGCAAAAGTGCAGGTTTTTTCCTTAAAAACGGTTCGTCTTGGCGAAAAGCCTGCGATTGTGCAGGAATTTTTGATGAAAACGGTCCAAAACACATGTTCTTGGAGGAAAGCCTGCACATTCGCAGGAATTTTTCGTTGCCGGCGTATCAGCCGGGCAAAAACTGTACTTTTGCAGGTTTTCTTTGCTCAACTAGGCAGATTTGTGCGACCGGCTTTGGCGTGTGGGTTTCCGGGCAGACTGACGACTTTTCGCGGGTTTTCTGCGCATTTACTGCATTGGCGGCGTTGACAGCTCTAGCTGCACTGATCGCATTGGCTGTACAGGTTGCAATGGCTGTACAGGTTGCAATGGCAACACTTGTAGCGTTGATAGTGTTGGCAGCATTGGCGCACTGGTGGCGTTAGCGGCATTCGCAGCATTGGCGATATTGCCGGCACTGGCCACATTGGCGGTATTGCCGTTTTTGGCCGCACCGCCCCGCATTAGCTGCACTTGACTGCACTGGCCGCAAGCAACATCGGCTGCGTTGGTATACGCACCGTAAGGACAATCTCAACCCTGACGCTCTGTTGTCAGGGTTGCTCTTTTATAATAGAACGTGAGCAATTCATCCGGCGGTCCTTCGCAAGTTACGTCTCGAGACCGAGGAGCCGGACTGGTCTTCGCATGTACAATGAGGGACGTGGAGAAATGAAAGTAACGCGCACGCAACGCATATCAAAGGAGTGACAAGTTCAATGACAGCAACGCAAAACAAAGTAGGTTTCATCATCGCGGGCCTGCTGCTTTCGATTCTGATGTCTTCGATGGACAATACGATCGTCGCAACGGCTATGGGAACGATCGTCGCCAAGCTCGGGGGCTTCGACAAGTTTATTTGGGTAACGTCGGCTTACATGGTAGCCGAGATGGCCGGTATGCCGATTTTCGGCAAGCTGTCCGATATGTATGGCAGGAAGCGGTTTTTCATATTCGGCATGATCGTATTTCTGCTCGGTTCCATCCTGTGCGGGACCGCTCAAAGCATCGTTCAGCTCAGCATTTACCGCGCCATTCAAGGTATTGGCGGCGGCGCGCTGATTCCGATTGCGTTCACGATTATTTTTGACGTGATTCCGCCGGAGCAGCGGGGCAAAATTACCGGTCTGTTCGGCGCAACTTTCGGGCTGTCCAGCATATTCGGGCCGCTGCTCGGCTCCTACATCACCGATTACATCGACTGGCGCTGGGTGTTCTACATCAACCTGCCGCTCGGCATACTGTCCTTCATCTTCATTGCCGTCCATTACAAAGAATCGCCGATCCACTCGAAACAGCGAATCGATTGGCTTGGCGCAGCAACACTCGTCGGGGCGGTCGTCTGCCTCATGTTCGGTCTTGAGCTAGGAGGCAACAAATACGCTTGGGACTCGCCGCCCATTCTCGGTTTATTTGCCGGCTTCGCCGTTCTGCTGGTCACATTTCTGTGGGCGGAGACGAAAGCCCAGGAGCCTATTCTCTCCTTCTCCATGTTCCGCGACCGCCTGTTCGGCGGCAGCACGCTGGTCGGGCTTTGCTACGGCATCGCTTTTATCGTATCGACGGTTTACATCCCGATCTATATACAGGGCGTAGCGGGCGGAAGCGCGACGAACTCGGGCCTGATCCTGCTGCCCATGATGCTCGGCGTCGTGGCCTCAAGCCAGATCGGCGCCGTCCTGGCCGGTAAATTCGGCTACCGCAACGTTATGCTCGTCTTCGGCGCTATTTTCCTGATCGCCATCATCTTGTTGACGACGTTGACGGCATCCACTCCGCGATGGCTCATTACCGTCTACATGGTGATCGCCGGCTTCGGCACAGGCGCCTCCTTCTCCGTGCTGGGCATGGCCGCCATCCATAACATGAGCCCGCTGCAAAGAGGCTCGGCCAACTCTACGCTCTCCTTTGTTAGGGAGCTTGGCATGGCGCTCGGCATTACCGTATACGGCATCATCCAGCGCAATAACTTCACGCACAAAATGGCCGACGCGCTGGGCGGGACCGGGCCAATGCCGGCCGGGGCCGCGAGCGATCCGCGCGCCCTGCTCGATCCGCAGACGAGAGCGCAAATCCCGACACCGGTTCTCGATAAAATTACCAGCATACTCTCTTCTTCCATTACGCACGCTTTCACCTGGGCGATCGTCCCGGCCGTATTTGTGATCGTGTTCATGTTCTTCCTTACAAACGACAAGATCGGCACTGCCGGACAAAATAAAAAACAAAGCGCAGCCTGACAGTCGCCGGCGGTTCCCGATCCCGGGAGCCGCATTTTTTTGGCTTGTCCATACAAACGCATTGGCTGAAACGCTCCCTTTCTGATAATATAGGAGAGTCAACCCAAATCAATAAGGAGATGTCAAACATGAGTGAAATGAACACCCTGGAAATTATTCAATTTATTAAAGAAAGCAAAAAAAAGACTCCTGTTAAAGTATATGTAAAAGGAAACCTGGATTCCATCGACTTCGGTGAAGGCTCCCAGTCCTTCGTATCAGGCGGAAGCGGCGTCGTTTTCGGTGAGTGGAGCGTCATTCAGCCCGTTTTGGAGCAAAACAAAGCGCTGATCGAAGATTATGTCGTTGAGGCCGACCGCCGCAACTCCGCGATTCCGATGCTTGACCTGAAACCGATCAATGCCCGCATCGAGCCAGGCGCGGTTATCCGCGACAAAGTGCACATCGGCGACAATGCGGTCATCATGATGGGCGCCCTCATTAACATCGGCGCTTCCGTTGGCGACGGCACGATGATCGACATGAACGCAGTGCTTGGCGGAAGAGCGCAGATCGGCAAAATGTGTCACATCGGCGCAGGCGCAGTCGTAGCAGGCGTAATCGAGCCGCCTTCCGCACAGCCGTGCGTCATTGAAGACGATGTGCTCGTCGGAGCCAACGCGGTCATTCTGGAAGGCGTCCGCATCGGCAAAGGCTCTGTCGTTGCCGCCGGAGCCGTCGTCACGCAGGATGTCGAGGAATATACCGTCGTAGCGGGCGCGCCAGCCAGAGTGATCAAAAAAGTGGACGACAAAACGAAGTCCAAAACGGAAATTTTGCAAGATCTTCGCACGCTGTAAGCACTCTGGGGGGATTCGCCATGCATAGCCCATTTATCGAACTGCGCAGGCAGCTCCATCAAATTCCGGAGCCCGGCTTTCAGGAATTTGAAACGCAGCGGCTGCTTTTGGACTATTTGGCCGGCCTGCCTCAGGACAGAATGACGATCCGCACTTGGCGTACCGGCATTCTGGTTCATATCGCGGGGACTGCTCCTTCGAAGCGGTTCGGGTATCGCGCGGATATGGACGGGCTGCCTATAACGGAAGAGACTTCTCTTCCGTTCCCTTCCCGGCATCCGGGTTATATGCACGCTTGCGGCCACGACCTGCACATGTCCATCGGTATGGGCGTTGTTTCCCATTTTGCGCATCATCCGATGAAAGACGACCTTGTCGTGCTCTTCCAGCCTGCCGAAGAAGGTCCCGGAGGCGCTTTGCCGATGCTTGCCGCCAAAGAGCTGCAGGACTGGAAGCCCGATCAGATCGTTGCGCTGCATATAGCGCCGGAGTATCCCGTAGGCACGATTGCCACGAAGCCGGAAATTTTGTTCGCCAATACGTCTGAACTTTTCATCGACCTGCTCGGCAAAGGCGGTCACGCCGCTTACCCGCATCAGGCGAACGATATGATCGTAGCGGCTTCGCAAATGGTCGGCCAATTGCAAACGATCGTGTCCCGCAACGTGAATCCGCTCGATTCGGCCGTCATTACGATCGGCAAAATGGAAGCCGGCACGAAGCAAAATATCATCGCCGAGAAAGCCCGCCTGGAAGGTACAATTCGCACCCTGTCCGCCGCCTCCATGGCCAACGTCAAAAAACGGATCGAAGCCGTAGCGGCCGGGATCGAAGGCTCGTTCGACTGCCGGGTGTCCATCAACTACGGCTCCAACTACCGCCAGGTGTACAACGATCCGCCGTTGACGCTGGAATTTATGGAGTGGCTGCGCGGCAGCGGCAAAGCCAATCTCGTGGAATGCACGGAAGCGATGACCGGCGAAGATTTCGGCTACTTTTTGGAGCAAATCCCGGGCTTCATGTTCTGGCTTGGCGTCGAAACGCCGCATGGACTGCACCACGCCAAAATAGAGCCCGACGAACGTGCTATCGGCATCGCCATCGAGACGATCACTTCGTATTTGCTGTACAAATCGAGCCAGTCATAAAGCGAAAAAAGCCTCCGCAACCACCGGTGTAGAACCCGTGTCGGTGCGAAGGCTTTTTTTCTTACCACATAAGAATGTTTAAGTTCTTACAGCGCTAAAGCGTGTAGAACGGCATTCTTATTGGCGAATAAACCTACCTCTAAACGCGGTCGCTCATCTTCGAACGACCTCGATAGAGGTTTATCTCATTTCAGCTTGCCGACAAAACGCTCCAGACGGTCCAGCGATTGCTCCAGCACTTCCTGCGAATACGCGTAGGAAATGCGCATGTAGCCTTCCCCGTATGAGGTGAACGCATCGCCCGGTACGACGGCGACTTTCTCTTCCTGAAGCAGCCGCAGCGCAAACTCTTCCGATTTCAGCCCGAATCTGGCGATGGAGGGGAACAGGTAAAAAGCCCCCTTCGGCTTTTCCAGCTCGAAGCCCATCGCGATCAGCCGATCGTACACATAGTCTCTGCGGGCTTCGTAAGCTTGCCGCATCGGCAGCGCGTCGTCCACACCGTTCGTCAATGCTTCGAGCGCCGCATATTGGCTTACCGAACTGGCGCATGTCACGTTATACTGATGAACCTTGACCATATGCCCGGTCAAATATGCCGGAGCAAAAACAAACCCGATCCGCCAGCCTGTCATCGCATGAGACTTGGAAAGACCGTTAATGACAATCGTCTTCTCGCGCAGCTTGCCCATCGCAGCGATGGACCGGTGGCTGTCCCCGTAAATCAGCTCGCTATAAATTTCATCAGATAAAATAAATAAGTCCTTATCTTCCAGCAAATGAGCCAGCTCCGTGAGTTCCTGTTCCGAAAGCACATGTCCCGTCGGATTGGACGGATAACAGAGGATCACGCAGCGCGTGCGCTCTGTAAGATGCGGCTCCAGCAAATCCGCTGTACATTTCAAACCGTTCGCGCGCGTATCCACATAGACCGGAACGCCCCCTGCCAGCCGGATTAACGGCTCGTAGCCCGGGTAGATCGGCGCCGGGATAATGACTTCCGCACCTGGCGTAAGAATGGTGCGCAGGGCGATATCGACGGCTTGGCTCGCCCCGACGGTCACTATAACTTCATCGGCCGCCCGGTAGTCCAGGCCGTATTTATTCCGGACGAAGCGGGACGCCGCTTCGCGCAGTTCCAGCAAGCCGGGATTGGGCGTATAGACCGTCTTGTTTTGCTCCAATGCTTGCTGTCCTGCTTCGATAATATGCCGCGGAGTCGGAAAATCCGGCTGGCCGATCGTCAGCGTCAGCGCGCCGGGAATCGTGCTTACAAGATTGGAAATTTTGCGGATGCCCGATATTTGAATTTCCTTCACTTGCGGATTGATTAAATGTTCCATCCGTTTCTCCCCTCTGCCTATGGAAACGCTGCGGCTTCCTTACTTTAAGGTATGGATCAGATGCTCCATATCCGCAGGAAGCGGCGCTTCGAACTGCATCGTTACCCCTGTTCGCGGATGCACGAAACCGAGTACCGCGGCATGCAGCGCTTGGCCTTCCATCAGCATTCCCTTGCTTTTGCCGTACATCGGATCTCCGACGAGCGGGTGGCCGATGAATTTCATATGAACGCGAATCTGGTGCGTTCTCCCTGTCTCCAGCTTCAGCTCGACGAGCGTGAAGTCCCCAAAACGCTCCAGAACGAGAAAATGCGTGACCGCGTGCTTGCTGTTTTTGTCCGTCACGGTGTACATCTTGCGGTCGTGGGAATCGCGCCCGATTGGAGCGTCGATCGTGCCGTGCTCATGCTGAATGGTGCCGTGAACCAAGGCGATATATTTGCGGTTGACGGTGTGAGCTTTCAACTGCTCGGCGAGGCTTGCATGGGCTTTGTCGTTTTTGGCGGCCATGATGAGGCCCGACGTATCTTTGTCGATGCGGTGTACGATGCCCGGGCGCAGCTCGCCGTTGATGCCCGACAAATCCTTGCAGTGATACAGCAAGGCGTTGACCAGCGTGCCGGAATAATGTCCCGGCGCAGGATGAACGACAAGGCCCCGCGGCTTGTTGATGACGATCACATCGGAATCCTCATAGACGACTTCCAGCGGGATCGGTTCGCCGGTCAATTCCGCATCCGTCGGCTCCGGAATCGTGAGCACGATATGATCGTTCTCCGACAGCTTGTAGTTCGGCTTGACCGGCCGGCCGTTGACCGCCGCGTGCCCGTCCTTCAGCCATTGCTGTACTTGCGTCCGCGAAACTTCTTCTTCCAACGATTCGGTAATGAATTTATCAATGCGTTCACCCGTGTACTCGGCCGAGACGCTCCACTCCGCCGGATCAGGTGAGGTCTGGTTTGTGCTCATGTCCGGCTCCTTTTTTCTCTCTTCTTGCCGTCAGTATGGAATCCAGGAATATCAGGATGACCCCGATCACGATGGCCGAATCCGCAAGGTTGAAGATCGGATAAATATAATAGATCGCCTTGCCGAACAACGAAAAGTCAAACGTAAATTGCAGAAAATCGACGACTTCCCCGAACAGCGCGCGGTCGAGAAAATTGCCTAACGCCCCGCCCAGCAGCAGGCTTAGCGCAAATGAAAGCAGGCCCTTGCCCTCGCGAATCGTGCGTCTGATATACCATAGAATCCCTATGACGACAACTAGTGTCACGATAATGAAAAACCATCTTTGATTTTGCAAAATGCCGAAGGCCGCTCCGCGGTTGCGATGAGAAGTGATGACGAAAAATTCTCCGATCACCGAGCGTTCTTCGCCGAGCGGAATCTTTTGTACGATAACCCATTTGGTAGCCTGATCGAGCAAAAAAACGATAAGCGCGTAAATATAATATTTCACTTTATTTCCTCCTAGGTCCCTGATATACAAGGAATTACCTCACTAAAAAAAGCTTCCGTTCGGAACTATAACGTTATGGAACACCTGTAGGAAAGGAGCTGTACTTATGAACCATTTAACCGAGCAGCAAATTCGCGAATTGCATCTGTAGCTGTTGGAGGAAAAACTTGATCTCGAACGGCATTTCGACCGGAACGGCAATTTCGGTTTGTCCAGCTCTTTTATCGAAAATACCGGCGAACTGTCCATGTACGACAACCATCCCGGCGACATCGCTTCGGAAATTTACGAGCGCGGGAAAGACATTTCACTGAACGAACATGCCGGATTTCAGCTGATGCAAGTTGACGAAGCGCTGGAGCATATGGACAAAGGCGATTATGGCCTATGCGTTTTTTGCCAAGCTCCTATTCCATTCGAACGGCTTCAAGCCATTCCGACTACCGTATACTGCATCCGGCATGTGCCGGATCCTCACGAGTCCGAACGCAGACCTGTCGAGGAAAAGCTGCTTTCCCCACCGTTCGGCAGAACGAGTCTGGACGAACTTGACGGGCAAAACCAGTTCGACGGCGAGGACGCGTGGCAAATCGTGGAAAGTTGGGGAACTTCCAACACTCCCGCTTTTGCCGAAGACCCGAATGTCGACGACTATAAAGACATGTACATCGAAGCCGACGAACACGAAGGTTTTGTCGAATCGTTTGAAAGCTTCGTAGCGACCGACTTATACGGCGAACATGTGACGATCGTCAGAAGCAAAGCGTACCGGGACTACATGAGCAGCGGCGAAGGCGATCCTCTGCTCGAACTCGGACCTGATGCAGAGAACGTGGATGACCAAAATTGAACAGGACAAACGAGCTTCGCCGCCGGCGTCAGCTCGTTTGCTTCTTTGTCCCGCTACTCGTGATAATGAGCGGCAACAACCTCACTGCATCGGACGCAAAGAGTCGGATGCTCTTTATTTTGCCCAACTTCAGGAGTAACTATCCAGCAGCGCTCGCACTTCTCGCCTTCCGCCACAGTTACCTGAATCGTGACATCCTTCGCCGCATACCCGTCCTGCGGCTTCGGAGCCGACGGCTCGTGGACAGTCACGGCGGAAACGATAAACAATTGATCGAGCTGCTCCAGCCTGCTCAGCAGGCTGTGAACGGCCTCATTCGGATACAGATGAACGGCCGCCCCCAATGAATTGCCGATCACTTTCTCTTTGCGCGCTTCTTCCAAAGCTTTCAGCACTTCGTCGCGCACATCGAGGAAGCTGTTCCACTTCTCTTCCAGCTCCGCATCATACAAATCCGCCTGCACTTCAGGCAGCTCGGCGATCTGCACGCTGCTCAATCCCGCTTCAGGAATGTACTTCCAGACCTCATCCGCGGTATGCGGCAAAATCGGCGAAATTAATGTTGTAATTGCCGTAAGCGCGTCATACAGCACCGTTTGGGAAGCTTTACGCGCGGCATCGTTCGGCGCGCCTGCGTACATGCGATCCTTGATGACGTCCAGATAGAACGAGCTCATCTCGACGGCGCAGAAATGATGAATCACCTGATAGACAACGTGGAATTCGTAAGCCTCATAGGCTTTTACCACTTTGTCTATCATACGGTTTAAACGAATCAGGGCAAACCGGTCCAGCTCGGACATTTGCTCCGGAGCCACACGGTCGGCAGCCGGGTTAAAATGGCTCAAGTTGCCGAGCAAGAAGCGCAGAGTGTTGCGGATTTTGCGGTATACTTCCGTCGTCTGGTTCAAAATGTTATCCGAAATCCGGTGATCGGATTGGTAATCGACGGAAGACACCCACAGCCGGAGAATATCCGCTCCGAGCTTGTTGCAAACCTGGCTCGGATCAATCGTGTTGCCGATCGATTTGGACATTTTGCGGCCTTCGCCGTCAAGCGTAAAGCCGTGGCTTAAAATGCCTTTGTACGGAGCCTGTCCGCGCACGGCAACGCCGGTGATCAGCGACGAGTTGAACCAGCCGCGGTATTGGTCGGAGCCTTCCAAATACAGGTCGGCCGGCCATTGCAGCTCCGGACGGGTCTCCAGAACGCCGGCATGGCTGGACCCGGAATCAAACCATACGTCCATAATGTCCGTTTCCTTGCGGAAGCGGTCATGGCCGCATTTGGCGCATACCGTTCCTTCCGGCAGCAGCTCATGCTCGTCCTTGATGAACCACGAATTCGAGCCTTCCTTGGCGAACAGCCCGGCCACATGCTCAATGGTCTGCTCGTTGACCAGCGGCTCGTTGCAGCTGCGGCAGTAAAAAATCGGAATCGGCACGCCCCATGTGCGCTGCCGCGAAATACACCAATCGCCGCGCTCGGCGATCATGTTGTGCAGCCTGACTTCACCCCAGTTGGGCGTCCATTTGACCTTTTTGATCTCATCCAGCATCTCCTGCCGGAATTTATCGATCGAAGCGAACCACTGCTCCGTCGCACGGTAGATGACCGGTTTCTTCGTCCGCCAGTCGTGCGCGTATTGGTGCTTGATTTCGCCCGCTTTCAGCAGCAGACCCGACTCCTGCAGCATCTCGACGATGACCTTGCTGCCTTTTTCATAAAAAAGCCCTTCAAAACCGGGTGCTTCCGCCGTAAAATGGCCCTGATCGTCCACCGGGCAAAGCACGCCGATCTGGTAGCGCTGGCCGATGACGAAGTCGTCCTCGCCATGTCCCGGAGCGGTATGCACGCAGCCGGTACCGGCTTCAAGCGTGACGTGCTCGCCGACCATGACGAGAGATTCCCTGTCATAAAAAGGATGCTTGCACGTTACATACTCCAGTTCGCTGCCCTTGACGGTAGACAGCACTTCGTAGTCCGTCCAGCCAATCTCCTTGGCGGCCGTTTCCAGCAGCCCTTGCGCCAGCACATACTTTTTGCCGGCCGCCTGCACGACCGTGTAATCAAATTCAGGGTGCAAGCTGATGCCCAGATTGGCCGGAAGCGTCCATGGCGTCGTCGTCCAGATGACGATGGAAGCGTCCTGCGGCAGTTTGCCTTTGCCGTCTTGAACCGGGAACGCGACATAAATCGAAGTCGATACTTTCTCTTTGTACTCGATCTCGGCCTCGGCGAGCGCGCTTTCCGACGACGGAGACCAATAAACAGGCTTCAGGCCTTTGTAAATGTAGCCTTTTTGCACCATTTGGCCGAATACGCGAATTTGCTGCGCTTCGTACTCCGGCTGCAGCGTAATATAAGGATTTTGCCAATCGCCCCGGATGCCCAGGCGCTGGAATTGGCTCTTTTGCTTGTCGACCCATTGCAGCGCATACTCTTTGCAGTACTCGCGGAACTCGTGTACGGACATTTTTTTGCGGTCGACTTTGCCGTTGTTGGCGATCGCCTGTTCGATCGGCAGCCCGTGCGTGTCCCAGCCCGGAACGTAAGGCGCGTCGTAGCCCTGCAGCGTTTTGAATCGTACGATAATATCTTTCAGCACCTTGTTCAGCGCATGTCCGATATGAATGTCACCGTTCGCATACGGAGGCCCGTCATGAAGCACGAATTTCGGCTTGCCTTTGCGGCTCTCCCGAACTTTCGCGTAAATGTCCTCGGCTGCCCACTGCTCTTGAATTTTCGGCTCCGCCTGAGGCAGATTGCCTCTCATCGGAAATTCGGTTTGCAATAAATTCAATGTTTTTCCGTAATCCATTCGTTCCACTTCCTTTAGAAATTTCAACTGCCGCACAACAAAAAAAGCTCCCATCCCCAAAGGGACGAGAAGCTCTGCTCGCGGTACCACCCTCGTTAAAAAGCATACGCAGCGTTCGCGATATGCCTCGCGCTTCGGCTGCTCTTTCACTCGATCATGGATAACGGCATGACCCGATTCTCTCTACTCGGCTTCGAGAGATGCTCCTGGGGGATATTCGGCACGCTGCAGAGGTTAGGCTCACACCAAATCCCTAACTCGCTGGCACTGCGGTTACGTCCTACTCGGTCCAGTCATCGCTTTGCTGCGATACATTTAACAGGAGTATAACGAATTCGCCAAGCTTAGTCAATACGACCTGCCCTTACGGTTCGCTATGATCCATCTGCATGCTGTTCCAGCCCTCGTTATTGAGAAGCTCCAGCTGCGCTTCCAGCAAAGTCCGAAAACGCGTGCGGTAAATGGAAGCCTGCTTTTTCAGCTCTTCGATTTCCAATGCAACCTTACGCGAGCGCGTCAATGCTTCGTTAATAATGCGGTCGGCGTTCTTCTCCGCCTCTTTAAGAATCAGCTGCGCTTCTTTCTTCGAATTGTTCTTCAGTTCGTCGGCTGCTTCCTGGGCTACGATAATCGTTTTGCTTAACGTTTCTTCGATATGGGCAAAATGGTCAAGACGTTCCTGCAGCGCAACCGTCTGATTGTGCAGATCTTTATTTTCACGGATAAGCGCTTCATAATCCTTGATCACCTGATCCAGGAACTCGTTGACCTGATCCTCATCATAACCGCGGAATGAACGGGAAAATTCCTTGTTATGTATGTCCAATGGCGTTAGTGGCATTGGTGCACCTCCTTTGTAAACATAGCAGAATAATAATCAACAAAAAGCTTCGTATGTATATCCCGATTCCACCCAACGGCGGATATCAGTATCCTGCATGTTCAGTTCGACATAAAATAAGAAATTCCTGCAAATCCGCATATATCGTGTCCAATTTCAGGCATACTTGCCGATCTTCACGCGCATTCTGCCTTTTTTTGTAATCCCTTCCACTTCAAGCACCTTAAACCGTCCGAAGCCTTGAAGGGACACCATATCGCCCTCCTTCAGCTGTTTGCTCGGATCTTCCTCGACCTTCCAGTTGACGCGGCAGCGGCCGGCCTGGATCGGAATCAGCACCTTGGCGCGGCTCAAGCGGAATACGTCGCTGACGATTCCATCCATGCGCATCGAAGCGACGGACAGATTCAGTTCGTCCAGCTGCACTGAGGCGATCTGCAGTTTATCCAGCGGAAGCAGCTCCGTCTGGACATGCACGCGGTGCACCTGGGATAAGTGCAGATGCAAGTAATCGGCGGCCTCCTCTGCGACCAGGCAGTGGCAGCCTCCCTCTATAACATGAATATCGCCAATCTTGTCCCGCTTCATGCCGAGTCCAAGAATGGCGCCCATGTAATCTCCATGTTCCAATGTCAAAAACTTGCCGTCGCCGGACGAAACGGCCAAAACCGCGATTCCCATATCTTCATCGTCCACGGGCCGGTAATCGGGGGCAATGATCGCCCGCTTCCGTTCGGCCCCGGTGTAACCGCCATCCAGACGGCAGTGCACATCGGGATGCCGGTTCGCCAGCGTGGTCAAAATAAAAGCCTGCCTGGGGTCCAGAAAATCCGTCCGTTTTACGGCATGCTGCTCGGCGGACCGCTGCACCCAATCCCACGCTTTGTCGACAAAGTGGTGTTCGTCCGGGTGAAAGTGCGAATAAAGTTCTTTTTGCAAGGTTAAAACGCTCCAACTATAAAAGTAATAATGGTTCGAATGCCCAGAACGACAAAGTGCAGCGCGAGCAAGGCGACGATCGGCGAAAGATCGATGAATCCGATCGAAGGAATGATTTTACGGAACGGCCGCAAATACGGCTCGACGAGCTTGCCCAGCAGCTCTCCGATAAAGCTTTCCCTTGCGTTCGGAAACCAGGAAAGAAGGATGTAGCCGATAATCATGAAGTAATAAATTTGCTCTAAGTAACTTAAAATCACATCAATTTGGTAAAGCACTTGCGCAGTCACCTCAATGTCAGGATATGCGTCTACTCCTCACTCATCATCTCGGAGATATGTCCATGAATATCGACCGAATCGGGCGTGCACAAGAAGATATTCGGCCCCAGTTTGGAAATAGACCCATTTAAAGCATATACCGTTCCGCTCAGGAAATCCACTATACGGACGGCTTGATCCGATCGAACCCGCTGCAGATTGACGATGACCGCTCTTCGGGAACGAAGATGGTCGGCGATATCCTGCGTTTCATCGTACGTGCGCGGTTCGCTGAGCACAACGCGGGCATTTTTTTGCGAATGAATGCTGACGACGTTGGCCTTATTTTTACTACGAATCTCGTATGGATTGGTTTCAGGTTCTTCCGGCTGCTCCACAATCCGTTCGCGTTCGACGACTTCTTCCTCCTCCTGCAGCCCGAGAAAATTCATAAAGCGGTTCATTACACCCATAAGGAATACCTCCTTCTCTATATTGGTTGTACGGTTTCACCCGATTCTTTGACCAAAACTGTCCCCAGGCGCACCATGGTCGCCCCTTCCTCTATCGCCACCTCGAAATCTCCGGACATCCCCATGGACAAGTGCTCGACTGCATAAGGCAGTATGCCTTGTCCGTTCAAACGATCCCGCAGCTCTCTCAATCCGCGAAAAACAGGTCTTGTCGCCTCGGCTTCCAGCTCGTAAGGCGCCATTGTCATCAGGCCTGCTATATGTATATGTTTCAGGTTGTTCACTTCGGCGGCAAAGTCGAAAAGCTCCTCAGGTCTCAAACCGTACTTGGTTTCCTCACCGGATACGTTGACCTGAATGAGGCATTGAACCTGCAACCCTGACGCCGCCGCCTGCTTGTCCAGCTCCTTGGCAAGAGAAAGGCGGTCAAGCGAATGAATGTAAGCAAACTTCCCGATGATATCTTTTACCTTGTTCGTCTGCAAATGTCCGATAAAATGCCAGGTGCCGCGATCGTGCAGCGCCTCCCACTTCGGCTTCACATCCTGCCAGCGGTTCTCCCCGATGTGCAGGACGCCTTCGTCCAGCACCGCTCTGGCCGTCTCGAGCGAGACGTATTTCGTAACAGCTATAAGCATAACCTCTTGCCGCCGGCGGCCGGAACGCTCGCAGGCAGCGGCAATTCGGGCCTCCACCGCGTCAATCTGTCCGCGTAAACTCATCTATTCTGCCACCTCGTTTCCATGCATCACGCGAAATCTTGCCGGTCCGGTTCGGTCATTCCGATCCAAGCGATCATTCTTCCCGTAGAACCGCCTTCTTTTCGATGGGAAAAGAACATATCGGTGCTGCAACTCGTACACAACTGAGTTACTTCGATATGGGACGACAAAATTCCTGCTTGAAGTATCAAAATTCGGTTCAAACCTTGCAGATCGAGCATGTATTTCCCGTTTGCCCGTTCTTGAAGAATAGGTTCGGCAGCCGCTGCGGAAGCATGTATCTCCAGCAAAACTTCCTTCACCCGGCTCGCGACGGTATCGTCCACTTCGTAGCAGCAAACGCCGATCGACGGTCCTATGGCGGCCCGGATGTGCTCCGGCTTGCTACCAAAAGTATTTGTCATTGAGGTTATCGTAGCCATGGCAATTTTTAACACGGTCCCTTTCCAGCCTGCATGCGCAAGCCCTGCCACCCGCTGAACGGGATCGTAAAAATAAAGCGGCACGCAATCGGCAAATTGGGCGCACAGGACGATGCCCGCTTCATTCGTAATGAAAGCGTCCCGCGCCTGAATCGCCGTCTCCCGGCTCAAGCGCCCTCGGCCCGCATCGGCTCTTCCAACGACCTGCACTTCGCAGCCGTGCACCTGCTCGGCGTAAGTAAAGCGGGCGAACGGCAGGCCTACCGCTTCGGCGATGAGCTCGCGGTTTTGAACGACCCGCTCTGCGGCATCATTGACATGCAGCCCGCAGTTCAGCGTTCCGTAGGGCGCTTCGCTTACGCCTCCGTGCCGCGACGTAAATCCGGCGGTAAGCTCCGGAAACTGCCGCATCCAGCTCTCCAGGGCAAAAAGCGTCGGCTTTCCTTCTATAACACGACTAACAAACGGTTCCACGCTCTGTTCCTCTCCCTTATTGCATCTTTGTCTCTACTTTAGCACAAAATGAAAAGACACACGATCTTTGCTAGGCTTGCCCTATCCGGGACTGCCTGCCCGTGTGCTTGACTTCAAGCGCGAAATTGCTGATTGTACTCGTAAATCTGCTCGCTCTCGTCGCTTTGCCGGTAAGGCCGCGTATCGTCCAACTTCACCAGTACGACGTCGGCTCCTATTTTCACGATATGTTTCCACGGGATGATGACATCGGTACCCGATCCGAACAAGCCGAAAAAACGGCTTTGGTTCGGCACGACGATCGATTCGATGCGCCCCTGCCGCAAGTCCAGTTCCAAATCGCTGATTTGCCCCAGCTTTTTCCCGTCGACAATATTAATAACGTCCTTCGTTTGAAAATCGGATATTTTCATGAGGCGACACCCTCGCATTTTCTGAAGTTTTTCCGGCTTTGTACTAGTATATGTGGGGTGTGGGCAAAATGTCCTGCCAATCAAAAAAAGACCGTACCGGCCTGTCTAAGCCGATCCGGTCTTTATGAAATTTCAGGTCTTGACGTGTTTTTGCATCTGGGAAATGGCCGATTTCTCCAGCCTGGAAACTTGCGCCTGCGAAATTCCGATTTCGTCGGCCACCTCCATTTGCGTCTTCCCTTCGAAAAAACGCATGGACAAAATCATTTTTTCCCTGTCGTTCAGCTTCCGCATCGCTTCCCGCAAGGCAATGCCCTCGATCCAGGACATATCCTTGTTGCGCTCGTCGCTGATTTGGTCCATCACGTAGATAGGGTCTCCTCCATCATGGTAAATCGGCTCGAACAGCGAGACCGGGTCTTGGATCGCGTCAAGCGCAAAGACGACATCTTCTTTCGGAACGTTCAGCGCCTCGGAAATTTCGTATATCGTCGGCTCCCGCGAGTTTTGATTCGTCAGACTGTCTCTCACCTGCAAAGCTTTATAAGCAATATCCCTCAAGGACCGCGAAACGCGGATCGGGTTATTATCGCGCAGGTAGCGGCGGATCTCGCCAATGATCATCGGCACGGCATACGTGGAAAATTTGACGTTCTGGCCCAAATCGAAGTTATCGATAGCCTTCATCAAGCCGATGCACCCCACCTGAAAAAGGTCGTCCACAAACTCTCCCCGATTGTTAAATCGCTGAATCACGCTGAGAACCAGTCTAAGGTTCCCGTTCACTAATTTCTCTCTTGCAGTCCGCTCCTGTTTCGTTTGCAGCTCAGCGAATAGCTCCCGCATTTCCGCATTGGTCAGAACAGGCAGTTTGGCGGTATCAACACCACATATCTCGACTTTATTTCGGGTCACCGTGATTACCTCCCAAGGAGAAACATTAATGTTAATTATCCCCGCGAACGATTGATTTATTCGCCTTAAAACCCGCCCGGACCCACTTGACAAAAGGGTTTGAACTTGCTCCCTCGCGTTAGTCCTGCATTATTTTCGATTCGGGAAGCGAAAAAATTTTTTCAAAGCAAAAAGAGAGGCGCCGGCCCCTCTTCGCTAAACCATTTTATTAAATTCTTTGCGCAGCCTTTTAATAATTCGTTTTTCCAGCCGGGAGATGTAAGATTGGGAGATGCCGAGCAGATCGGCGACATCTTTCTGCGTTTTTTCCTCGCCGTCCTGTAGGCCGAAGCGCAGCTCCATAATAATGCGCTCGCGTTCCGTCAGCTTATCCAGCGCTTTATGCAGCAGCTTGCGGTCCACCTGCTCCTCGATGTTGCGGTAAATCGTATCGTTCTCCGTCCCCAGCACGTCGGATAACAGCAGTTCGTTGCCGTCCCAATCGATATTCAGCGGTTCGTCGAATGAAACTTCGGTGCGAATTTTGCTGTTCCTGCGCAGGTACATCAAAATTTCATTCTCGATGCAGCGGGAAGCATAGGTAGCCAGCTTGATCTTCTTCTCCGGATCGAACGTATTCACCGCTTTGATAAGCCCTATCGCGCCAATGGAAACCAGGTCCTCAATGTTGATGCCGGTGTTTTCAAACTTTCTTGCTATATAGACAACCAAACGCAGGTTGCGCTCGATCAGCATAGCACGTATAGCCGCATCCCCCGATGGTAACTTTTCCAATAAATATTCTTCTTCTTCTCTCGTAAGCGGCGGCGGCAGCGCCTCGCTTCCGCCTATGTAATAGATTTCCTCGCCTTTGAGCCCGAGCTTCATCAATATTTTGTAATAAAAAATTTGCAAGAGCAATTTCCACTTCAAGAGCATGTTGGTTTCCTCCTAAGAGTTTTGCGTAAGCAAAACTGACTTCGTAAGCATGTGCCGGGCTCTTTTTCCCCGGTCGAACGGCAATTGAAAGCGTTATCCCGCGGCAACCAAGGTGGGATGTATGATCGCCTGATACGATCCGTCGCTGCAAAGCTTGCCTCCATCCAAACCGATCAGCACTTTGGAGGCCTCGATTTGCTTGTCGTTGTAGGTAATCACCACCTTATCGGGCTTGATGGCCAGCATAAACTGCGTATTGCGGTTAACCCCCCGGTAAGGCACAAGACGCAAACGGTCCTGCCATGCAAATTCCTCCGTCCCGAGGCCGCTGATGATTTGGTCAACGTCAGCCGAACGAATGCGCTGCAGCCATTCTTCCGGCAGCACTTCCCCCCATTCGGACACTTCCATGACCATGACAGGGGTTCGCGTCAACGGATCGTAGAGCTGGTTGCCCGTATCGATCAAACCTCTGCAGGAAACGGTAAAATCATCCACATAAATGCTTACTTCCGCCAAAAAAGCCGTTAACTCCTCGCGCTGCTTAGTGCTCAGAAACACGGTTCTGAACCACCAGAACATAACGCCGGCGGCAATCACGATGAATACGAGGCCGATCTGCAGCTTGAACGCCATGCCCCCGGCATGGGTAAACAAAAGGCCGTCCATTACATCCGACGAGGACGACAGCACATAATGGATGCCGAATATGCCCCCGGCGACAGAAAAGTTAACCAACAGGAACGTTCCCAGGTTTCGCAAAAAATTTTGTAGGCTGCCGAATCCAAAAGCTGTCATAATCATGCCGATACAAAATATACATTTCACAGAAAATGTAAATAGGATGGAAAGCTCCGGAACGAACATTAACACGACATACGAAGCGCCGATACTGGCCGAAAGCGCGATTCTCCACCATTTGAACTTTATTTTCCGGGTCTTCGCCGTCACTGCGAGCATAGCCGCGTCCATCAGAAAGTTCAGCAGGAATATGAGATCCGCATATACGACCACGATTTGCTCACCTCCCCAAGGAAGACGCTTGCGGAGCAAGTTTTCTGGCGAAAACTTATTATTTAGGCTCCAGACCAGTATATAGTAATCATATTTCAAAGTCTGTCTAAACTTGCCAGTCGGACGCAACTTTTTTTGTCAATTGCTGCGGCTTGCCGAAGGCTCTCAAAAGGCCCGGAAACGGCAAAAAACCGAAGCCCCAATGTGGCGGGGCTTCGGTTACTATGTGAGCAATGTGTATTTATTTGTCGGTATTCCGCCCGCGATTGCGGAGGAATGTCGGGATGTCCAACTGGTCGTTCGAAGTCTGCGTGCCGAAAGGTCTCAGATTGTTCAAACGGTTGTCGCCGGCAGGTTCGGATTGGCCTGCGGAAGGACGTTTGACCTGCGGTTGAGGCTGCACAACTTTATGATCGAAGCCTGTGGCGATAACCGTTACCAGAATTTCGTCCTTGTACCGCTCGTCAATAACCGCACCGAAAATCATGTTCACTTCGATGTCGGAAGCGGAAGCGACGATATCGGCAGCTTCGTTGACTTCATACAAGCTCAGGCTTGTGCCGCCGGTAATATTCATCAGAACGCCGCGAGCGCCTTCGATCGAAGTTTCCAGCAAGGGGCTGGAAATCGCTTTTTTGGCTGCTTCGGCAGCGCGGTTCTCGCCGGTCGCCACGCCGATGCCCATCAGGGCCGATCCGCGCTCGGTCATAATCGTCTTGACGTCTGCAAAGTCCAAGTTAATTAATCCCGGCACCGCAATCAAGTCGGAAATGCCCTGTACCCCTTGACGAAGCACGTTGTCAGCCTGACGAAACGCTTCAAGCATAGGAGTCTTCTTGTCTACGATTTCAAGCAGCCTGTCGTTAGGGATAATAATTAACGTGTCGACTTTCTCTTTCAGAGCGGCAATCCCTTGTTCGGCCTGCATAGAGCGCTTACGACCTTCAAAAGTGAACGGGCGCGTAACGACGCCTACGGTCAAAGCACCGACTTCTTTGGCAATTTCGGCGATGACCGGAGCGGCTCCCGTTCCGGTGCCGCCGCCCATTCCCGCTGTAACGAACACCATGTCGGCGCCGCGCAGCGAGTTTAAAATCATCTCTCTCGACTCTTCAGCCGCTTTCTTGCCGACTTCCGGATTGGCGCCCGCTCCGAGACCTCTTGTAAGCTTGTCCCCGATTTGCAGTTTAATCTCCGCCTGCGCATGATGGAGCGCTTGCGCATCCGTATTTACCGTGATGAATTCGACGCCTCTTACGCCGCCCTCAATCATGCGGTTCACGGCGTTGCTACCGCCGCCGCCTACTCCAATTACTTTTATTTGAGCCAACTGGTCCATATCCAGATCAAATTCAAACATGTGAGCCATATCCTCCTAACTATACTTTCACTGCCAAAGCTAAATGAACTCGCTGAAAAAATTTTTCACCCGTTCCATCCAACCGGGTTTTGTCGTTGTGGTGCCGGAGGATTTTTTGCTCGGAGCCTTGGCGGCAATTTTCTTGGCGAAGCCTGAGCCGCCCGTGCTGCGAGTTCTCATATATTTGGAAACGAATTGAATAATGCCAACACCGCTTGTAAAGGAAGGATCCCGCACGCCGATAAAATCGGGAACGGCAATGCGTACGGATGTTGCTAGTTCGGCTTGTGCGACGGCAAGCATGCCCGGCATACAAACGGTTCCGCCGGTCAGCACGTACCCGCCGGTCAACTCGCCGTAACCCAAACGATGCACTTCCGCGCGAATGAGATGGAAAATTTCTTGTACGCGAGGCTCAATAATATTCGCGAGATCGACCTGTGAAAATTCTTTTTCGATGTTGCTTCCGATTCTCGCAACTTTGAATAGTTGATCCGGCGCAGAATCGTCTATGGACGCGCAGCCGTATTTCAACTTGATTTTCTCGGCAATTTCCAGCTGCGTTCGAAGCCCGATGGCAATGTCGTTGCTAATAAATTCGCCGCCGATCGGAATCGTGGAAGTCGCAAGCAAATTTCCTTGTTCGAAAACGGCGATCGTCGTCGATCCCGCTCCGACGTCTACAAGCACGGTTCCGATCGCTTTCTCGTCTTTGGATAAAGCGAGCTGACCGGAAGCCAGCGACATCAAAATGAGACCGGCCACTTTTAATTCGGATTTTTCAACGACGCGAAGCAAATTATGTATCCCGGTCTTCGCTCCGGTAATGATCGTCGCTTCCACTTCCAACCGGACTCCGATCATACCGCGGGGATCATTAATTCCCTCCTGCCCATCGACTAAATACTGCTTGGGTACGACTCCAATGATTTCACGCTCGGGAGGTAGTGCGATAACTCTGGCTGCCTGAATGACCCGATCAATGTCTTCATCTCCGATCTCCCGGTCCTCATTCGAAACGGCGACGACGCCATGGCTCGATTGAAGAGCGATATGGTTGCCGGAAATTCCAACATAAACTTCGGATATTTGTACACCTACCATGCGCTCGGCATGATCTACCGCACTGCGAATCGAGTTGACGGTTTGATCGATGTCGACGATAGCGCCTTTACGAATACCTTCCGAATCGGCAGATCCCACACCTATTATATTAATGGTTCCGTTCACGACTTCCCCAATAATAGCACGAACCTTGGATGTACCGATGTCCAAACTAACAATGATGTCATTGTTGCTCAATCCCTTGGCACCTCCTGTAACTTGGGTAATAATGAGCGTTCTTCACGCGTGCATTTGTACTTATTCCACACCGTAGCCATATTCCCTCTTTTTTTTACGCTTTTTTTGCTGCAAGTTCAAGTCTCAAATTGCATTATCGCTTACGCATTGGCAATCGTTTCCACGAAAAGTTGCTAGTTTGAAAGAATATTGAAAAAAGTAACCATAAAACTAATTTTAACATTATTTCAATGGATTGAGTAGTCTATTTGCGTTTTTTTGTCACGATGGCCGGGCCGTATCTTTCGTCGTCGGTTTGGGACTCGGTTTGGGCGTATTTTTGGGAACGGATTTGGCGTCAGACTTATCCGCATCTTTTTTCACATCCTTTTTCGAATCCGCAGCGGAATCCGCATTGCTTCCCGATTTTGCCCCGTCCTGGCCGGCAGCGTCTTTTGGGGACGAGTCGGAAGGATCGAACGGAGCGTGATTGTCGACCTCGAACATTTTAATAATGCCATTCGTAATATGATCTTCTCCTAAGCTTGCTATATATGCCGGCAGTTTGTCAATTTTCGCGGGCAAGTAGGCGATCGTCGTATACACCTCGAACTGGGACCGGGTATACAGCTTGATCTTATCCGGGTATGAATCCGAAGGGTCCGGTTTGATTTCCGAAATGTCGGACAGGGAAGCGGCGGGAATGCTGCCGAGCGCTTTGCAAAGCGCGATTTTGTTCGGATCGGAGTCCGACCATCCCGTCAGAATCGGCTTGTCCAGCGGAAAATTACCGTCGGCCAAAGCGACGACAGCACCGTCGGCGAGCACAGCCTGCTTGCGGCCGTCGGCTGCGATTTGGAACGCTACTTTGGGATGCTCCTGCACCTGAATGTGAATAACGCCGGGAAAATGTTTCGTAACCTCGACCGCCTTGACGATGGGCAGCTTCGCTACGCGGCTTTCAATCGCCCCCGAGCTGACGGCAAAAAAATGATCGCCGGCGGCAACCTGGGCGGCTTGTCCGATCGCATCGGCGGAAATCAGCTCATTGCCTTCGATTTGTATTTCGCTGATTCGGCTTAAGGAAGATTGGAAAAAGAGGATCACCAGCACGGTGATGAAAAAAAAGAACAAGAAGCCCAGCAGCTTCCGGTTCGAACGCGAGCGCGGCTTCGGATTGGGTATGGCGGGTACTTTGCGGTCTTCGGGCAAGATGGGCACCACCTATTATTAATTACCGCCCTCTCCTTCTCCTTGATAGAAAGCGCCAAAGATTTCCGCCCCCGGACAAACGCGTTAGCGGAATGGAGAGCAGTTGAATCGGCCAGTAACGCAAACTGCAGCTGGCTCGTTTTTGCAGTATGGAGATATGCGCTGCACCGGTATGCGAGCAGCCGGCCGCAGCAAACCGTCCGCCCCCTCCTGCGGGCAGGAAGGGAGCAGCCAGAGCCTGGACGTGCTTACTCGCTCGGAACCGGGGATTGGCGGTGCACGGAGGCACCCAATCTGGTCAGCATAACCTCAATTCTATCATAACCTCTATCAATATGATGAATTTGCTCAACGATCGTCGTGCCGTGCGCAGCCAGACCGGCAATGACAAGAGCGGCGCCGGCGCGCAAATCCGTGGCCTCAACCGTCGCTCCGTAAAGCCTCGGAACGCCTCGGATAAAGGCGGAGCTCAGATCGACACGTATATCCGCCCCCATGCGGGACAGTTCGTCTACGTGCTTGAATCTGCCTTCAAAAATCGTTTCTTTCATGACGCTGAGTCCGTCGCCCAAAGAGAGCAAAACCATGACCTGGGATTGCAGGTCGGTCGGAAATGCGGGATACGGCGAGGTGACGATCCGTTCTACGGCTTTCGGCCTCGCTGGACAGCTCACATGTATTATATCACCGTCAATTGCGATTTGGATACCTGCGCGCTTCAGGACGTGAATCGCGGAGGTCAGATGGGCGGGGTTCACCCTTTCCAGGGTGACGCTTCCCCTTGTAGCGGCCGCAGCGACCAGAAACGTGCCGGCCACGATGCGGTCCGGGATAATGCGGTACGTGCAGGGCTCAAGCGTCTTGACTCCGCGAATCGTAATCGTGTCGGTACCCGCCCCGATAATATCGGCGCCCATCGTGTTCAGAAAATTTTGCAAATCCTGGATTTCCGGTTCTCTGGCCGCATTGTAAATCGTTGTAGTGCCTTCGGCCAGCACGGCAGCCATCATAATATTTTCCGTGGCGCCTACGCTCGGGAAGTCAAGAACGATCTCGCTTCCCTGCAGCGAGCCGGCGGTGCATACGATTTTGTTGGCGGACTCTTCAATTCGGGCTCCAAGCGCTTGCAGACCTTTCAGATGCAAGTCGATCTTGCGTTCGCCGATGGCGCAGCCTCCAGGCTGGTACACGGTCACGCTGCCGAATCTGGCTAGTAGCGGACCCATCAAAAAGATGGAGGAGCGCATTTGCCCCATCAATTCTTCAGGGATATGGGAGGAATGAGCTGTGGATGTAAGAACGGTTACGGTATCGTCCTGCTGCTCGGCCCGGCAACCCAGGGCGCGGAGAATCCGCAGCATCGTATCGATATCCAGCAAATTGGGAACATTCGTCAACGTATGAGTACCGCTAGCTAAGATGCAGGCTGCTAAGATAGGTAATGCGGCGTTTTTAGCGCCGTGTATCTGGATGGCTCCCGAGAGAGGTTTTCCACCTTCGATAACGAGCTTCTCCAAAGTTCCACCTCCGATTTACCTCTCGCCCACCACCAAAACTTCCGGCACAAGCGATACTCCGTACTTGTTCAGTACGTCCCGCTGCACCTCCTGTATAAGGGCGAGAACATCCTCGGCTGTTGCGTTCCCGGTATTGACAATGAAATTGGCATGCAGAGCGGACACTTCCGCTCCGCCGACCCTCTTGCCTTTCAGGCCGGCCTCTTCGATCAGTTTGGCCGCAAAGCCCCCTGGCGGATTGCGGAAAACACTGCCTGCGCAAGCCAATTGAAGCGGTTGAGTGCGAAGCCGGCGATCCCGGTACGCCGCCATGGCGCCGGCAATCTCCTTGCGGTCTCCGGCCTGCAGCTCGAAGACAGCTTCCGTTACGATGCCGGGCAGCGTATGCAGAATCGAATGCCGATACGCATACTGCAAATCCTCCGCCTGCATCGTTACCAATTCCCCTGTATCCAGAATCACATCAGCCTTCTTGAGTATGCGTGACACATCAGATCCATGGGCCCCTGCATTCATATAGACGGCGCCTCCCACAGTGCCGGGAATTCCTCCCGCGAACTCAAGCCCGGTTAACCCTTCTTTGGCAGCCAGAATCGATAGCTTGATGAACGAATACGAGGCGCCGGCGTATGCGGTAACGCCCTCGAAACGGAGCGTTTCCAGCTCGCTGCCCAGCTTGATGACGACCCCTCTGATGCCTTTATCCCTCACCAGCAGATTCGAACCGCGTCCGATGACCGTCCACGGGATGCCGCTGTCGTGCAAGGTCCGTATGGCGGCGGCAATCTGATCGATACTGCGGGGAATGACCAGCACGTCGGCAGGTCCTCCTATTTTCCAAGTCGTATAGGGGGCCAAACGTTCATTCGTTCGAATGTCATGAATGCCTGCTGCTTGCAAAGCCGAAATTAACTGCTGCATGGGAAACCTCCTTCACAGAACGCAGGGCGGAATTGTAAGATTCCAAATATACAAGCGGGCCGAAAATGGCCGGTTTCCGGAGCGTCGCGCTGTATAAAGCCGTTTGGTTTCTGTCACGGTTATAGTGTAGTTTATGTAAAATCGAAAGAGAGTGTGACAATCGCCTATTCATAATCCGTCAAAGTTATGAGGGTAAACTGTAAGTTTCAATCAGCCGGACGATCGCCTGGACCGCATCGGTCTCCTGGCGGGATTTCATCGCAGCCTTGTAATCGTCGCGCTTCGCGTACAGCGATTCGACCCGCTCTGCGAGCGAGTCCGCAGAAAGCTGCTCCTCGAACAGCACGTCGGCATAGCCGGCTTTTTGGAACGATTGCGCATTGAGGAGTTGATCTCCCCGGCTTGCCTGAAGCGTCAGCGGAATGAGCAGCATCGGTTTTTCCAATATTAAAAACTCATAGATCGAAGTAGCGCCCGCGCGGGAAATGACAAGCTCCGACATCGCCATCACATCCGGCAAATCCTCCGAAATGTACTCGAACTGCTTGTAGCCTCTCCGGCCCGCGAGGTCAGGGGCTATATGGCCTTTCCCGCAAATATGCACGATTTGAAAATGTTCCAGCAGCCGGGGCAAACTCTCCCTGACCGCATGATTGATCGCTTGCGAGCCCAAGCTTCCGCCCATGACCAGCACGACAGGCTTGCCGCTGTGGAAATCGCACAGATGGTATCCCCGGGAAGCTTTGCCGCCGCTGATCTGATCGCGGATCGGCAGGCCGGTCAGCACCGCTTTGGGTTCCCGCACATGCTTCAGCGACTCGGGGAACGTTACGCAAACTTTGGTCGCAAAAGGAATCGAAAGCTTGTTCGCCAAACCCGGCGTTATGTCCGACTCATGAATAATGACAGGAATCCGGTTCATCTTGCTGCCGAAAACGACGGGGACGGAAACGAACCCGCCCTTCGAAAAGACGATGGCGGGCTTGAGGCGGCGCAGCAGTCTATAAGACTCGTATACGCCCTTCACGACTTTAAAAGGATCTTTCAAGTTTTTCAAGTCAAAATATCTGCGAAGCTTTCCGGAGGAAATCGGATAAAAAGGAATGCCTTCCTTTTCGATGATATCCTTCTCGATGCCGGTCGCCGATCCGATGTAGCGGATCTCCCAGCCTAACCGCTTGAGCTTGGTCATCAGCGCAATGTTAGGCGTGACGTGCCCGGCCGAGCCGCCTCCGGTAAAGACGATCGTTTTCATGGTCATTCACCTCGAATAGCGGGATATGTTCAGCAAAATGCCGATCGAAGTCAACATCAGCGTCAGGGAGGAGCCTCCGGCGCTGATCAGCGGCAGCGTAATGCCGGTGACCGGAAACATGCCGATGACAACTCCGATGTTGATAATCACCTGCACGGCGATCATGCCGATAATGCCGACAGCGATCAGACTGGCAAAGGTGTCTGGCGCGGTTAGCGCCGTCCTCATCCCTCTCCACACCAATATCGTGAACAGCAGCAGGACGAGCGTGCCGCCGATAAAGCCCAGTTCTTCCGCAATAATCGAGAAGATGAAATCCGTTTGAGGCTCGGGCAAATAGCTGTATTTTTGCCGGCTCATGCCGAGTCCCAGTCCGACGAGGCCCCCAGGCCCGATCGCATACAGCGATTGAATCGACTGGTAGCCGGCCCCGAGCGGATCCTGCCAAGGGTCAAGGAACGCGGTAATTCGCTTCAGGCGGTACGGCGCCGCAATGACGAGCCCGACAAAGCCGGCCACTCCGACCATGCCCAGGTAGGATAAGTGAAGCAGCCTGGCTCCGGACGTGTAAATGATCAGCAGAGAAGCGCCGACGAGGACGACTCCCGTCCCCAAGTCCGGCTGGAGCATGATCAGTCCGAAAGCAAGTCCCATAATGCCGAGCGGCGGCATAAGCCCTTTCGTAAACAGCGTGATTTTCGACTGCTGATCCGAGAGCATTTTGGACAAAAAGAGAATCATGCCGATCTTCATAAATTCGGAAGGCTGAATGCCGAATGCGCCGATGCCGAGCCAGCTTCTGGCGCCCCCCCGGACAACCCCGATTCCCGGGATCAGCACGATGAGGAGCAGGCCGAAACAGACAAGCAGCGCGATGCGGGCATAATTTTTCCAAACCAAGTAATCCACATTCATCGTAAAAAACATGGCGGCAATGCCGAGAACGGCGAACAAGAGCTGCCTTTTCAAATAATACAGCGAGTCTCCGAATTCCCGGTAAGCAAGAACCGCACTGGCACTGTACACCATAATAACGCCGATTGTCAATAACAACAAGGTAGGAATAATAATCCATATATCCGGAGCGGACCGTGCTTTGCCCATACCAAACACCTCTTACACAAGTGTAGTGGGCTTATCCGCCGAATATGGATAGGCCCTACTTAAAGGTTATGCACGGACTCCTTAAACATGCGTCCCCTGTCCTCATAGGATGGAAACATGTCCCAGCTGGCACAAGCCGGCGAAAGCAGCACGATGTCGCCCGCTTCGCTCATTTGCGAAGCAAGCCGTACCGCCTGGGATACCGCGTCCGCTGCATCTTTAGCAGTATCGACGCTTTTGACCCGGCTAATCCCTGCCAGCTCGGCGATGCGGTTAATTTTCTCCTTCGTCTGCCCCAGTGTGACGAGGCCTTTCACCCGTTCGCGGAAAACCGGCAGCAGCTCCATGTAATCCGAGCCGCGGTCCAGCCCGCCGGCGATCAGCACAACCCCCCGGTCGAACGCCTCGATCGATTTGATCGAAGCCGCCGAGTTCGTCGCTTTCGAATTGTTGTAAAAGGTGACGCCGTTCAGCTCGCGCACAAACTCAAGCCGGTGCTCGACGCCCCTGAAGCTTCTGAGCACATCCGCAATCGCTTCCGGCTTCACGCCCGCCGTAATCGCCGCAGCGGCCGCAGCCAGCGCGTTTTCCACGTTGTAGCTTCCCGGAATGCCCATTTCTTTGGCCGGCAGAATCGTATGTATGACGCCTTCCCCATCCGAATATACGATCGTATCCGTGCGTGCGTCCAAATAGACGCCGAATGCGAGCGCTTCTTTCATCGAAAAAGGCAGCAGCTTCGCCTTCAGACCCGGAACCAGCGACCGGCACACCGGATCGTCCCAGTTCACAACAGCCGTATCCTGAACCGTCTGATTGGCAAAAAGCTTCGCTTTGGACGCAATATAGTCGTCCATCGAGCCATGGTAGTCCAAATGGGTTTCATATACGTTGAGCAGAAGAGCGATTTTCGGTCTGAAATCGACGGTTCCCTTTAACTGGAAGCTGCTCAGCTCCACAACGAGCCAGTCGGACCCGGTCACTTCCGGCGCAGCCTCGGTCAAAGCGCGGCCGATATTGCCCGCTACCACCGGCGAAAGACCGCCTGCGTTCAGCATTTGGCCGATCAGGGTCGTCGTCGTCGTCTTGCCGTTCGAGCCCGTAATGCCGATGATCGGCGCTTGAGAAATATGATAGGCGACCTCGACCTCGGTCACGACCTCGATGCCCAGCTCCCCGGCTATGCGGACCGGCGCCACGGTATACGGAATGCCCGGATTTTTCACTACGAGCGCCACGCCCTTATGAACGAGCGAGTCCGGATGATGCCCGCATACAACAGAAATACCCAGAGCCTCCAATTCATCGGCTTCAGGGCATGCGCTGCGCTCCTTTTTATCGTTCACTTGGACGATGGCTCCAAAGTGATGAAAAAGCTTAGCCGCAGCGACTCCGCTGCGAGCCAAGCCCAAAATAACGACTTCAAGTCCACGATATTCCCGCGGATGCTTCATGATCTATAACACCTCATTCATATATAATCCGAGCGCGGCAAGAACTAAGCCGACCACCCAGAATGTGATGACGACGCGCCATTCGGACCAGCCGACCAATTCGAAATGATGATGGATCGGCGCCATTTTGAAAACGCGCTTGCCTCTTGTCTTAAAGGATACCACTTGAATGACGACGGACAAAATCTCGACGAGAAACACGCCGCCGATGACCGCAAGCAGCAGCTCGGCTTTCGTCAGGATCGCTACCGCTACAAGCCCTCCGCCAATGCCGAGCGAACCCGTATCGCCCATGAACACTTTGGCCGGGTGGGCGTTGAAGACGAGAAATCCGAGAACGGCGCCGACCATGGCTGCGGAGAAAATCGCCGCTTCCGGCTGCGTGTTGTTCATCGCGATGACCGTGTAGGCTCCGAAAGCGATGGCACTGGTACCCGCCAGCAGGCCGTCCAGGCCGTCCGTGAAATTGACCGCGTTGGACGCGCCCAGCATCAGGATCGCCATCAGCGGGAAATACAGCCAGCCCAGGTTGAGATGAAATTCGATGAAAGGAACCAACAAGTCCGTGCTGTGGCCTTCCCTGACGAGCAGGAAGCAGACAATCGCCGAAATCAGCAGCTGTCCGAACAGCTTCTGTCTGGCCGTCAGCCCGAGAGAGCGCTTGAAAATGATTTTAATATAGTCGTCAAGAAAGCCGACGAGCCCATAGCCGAGCGAAGCGATCAGCAGGATGAGCAGATCGGTCGTTTTGTCGGCAAAGCGCAGCGTTGCCAGCGCCAGCGCGAGCAAAATGATCGTGCCGCCCATGGTCGGGGTCCCTTGTTTTTTGAGATGGCCTTGCGGACCGTCGGTACGGATTTGCTGGCCGAATTTCATCCGCCGCAAAATCGGAATAAAGAGCGGTCCCATGATGAGCGCGAGCACGAAGGCCACACCCATCGTCAATAATATTGCGTTTTCCACTTTGGTTCCTCCTGCTCGCTTCCCTAAAGGCAAGGGGCGATAAGCTTGAATATTTGCAATAAGTTTAGGATAGCAGGGCGTTCACGACCTGTTCAAGCCGCATGCCGCGCGAGCCTTTGACGAGCACCAAGTCGTCCGGCTGCACAAGCTCGGCGAGCGCGGTAGCGAGCAGCCGCTTGTCGTCGTAGGAGCGCACGCGTCCCTGCGGGTACGCCTTGGCGGCTTCCTCCGCGATCAAGCCGCCAAGCCGCCCGAACGTGAAGACGCCGTCGATGCGGTCGGGCGACAGCAGCGCGCCGATGCCGCGATGGAACTGCTCTTCCTGCTCGCCGAGCTCCAGCATGTCGCCGAGCACGACGAACTTGCGGCCGAAACCGGTGAGCTGCTCGGCCAGCGCGATCGCCGCGCGCATCGACGCCGGGCTCGCGTTATACGCATCGTTGAGCACGGTCAGCCCCGAGGCTGCCGTCAGCTTCTCGATGCGCATGCTGGTCATTTGCAGCGAGGCGAGGCCTGCTGCAACGGCTTGCGGCGGCACGCCGAACGATTCTCCGATCGCAATGGCGGCCAGCGCATTGATCACGTTGTGCGTGCCGAGCAGCGGGATGTACAATTCCGGGTAGTCCGGCCGGTTAATGGAGAAATGAGCCCCGTCCGCATCCATGCGAATGTGCGTCGGATGCAGGCCGCTTTGCTCGCTGCTGCCGAAGCGGATCGTCCGCAACCCTTCAGGCAGCGCACCCTCGGCCAGCGCCTGCTCGATCAGCGGCTCGTCTCCGTTATAGA
Source organism: Paenibacillus sp. sgz302164 (assembly GCF_056120505.1). Classification (NCBI taxonomy): domain Bacteria; kingdom Bacillati; phylum Bacillota; class Bacilli; order Caryophanales; family Paenibacillaceae; genus Paenibacillus; species Paenibacillus sp. sgz302164. The sequence goes on from NZ_JBVYOL010000019.1 coordinate 53,824, forward strand.
CGAACAGCGCGCCGTCCGGCATCCCGCTCACGATCTCGGCCTTCGCGCGGGCGATCTCCTCGCGTGTGCCGAGCTGGAGCAAATGCGACTCGCCGATCATCGTAATGATCGCCGCCTCCGGCTCGGCGAGCCTGGATAACAGCTCGATCTCACCCCTGCCGCTCATGCCCATTTCCACGACGGCGAATTCGGTCGTTTCTTCCAGCTGCAGCAAGGTCAGCGGCAATCCGATATGATTATTGAAATTTCCTTTCGTCTTATGCACCTTGTATGTGCCGCCCAGCACGGACGCGACCAAATCTTTGGTCGTCGTTTTCCCGTTGCTGCCGGTAATGCCGACGATCCGCACCGGCAGCTGCTTGCGGTAAGCTTTGGCAAGCTGCTGAAGCGCAGCGAGCGTATCCTGCACGATGACAATCGGCATGCCCTCGGGCGGGTTCGGCCGGTCCGCCTGCCATAAAGCCGCAGCAGCGCCCCTGTCATAGGCTTCCGCCGCATAGGCGTGCCCGTCGAAGTGCTCGCCGATCAGCGGCACGAAGAGCGTTCCCGGCTGAATCGTCCGGGTATCCGTCGATACGCCCTGTATGCGCAAAGCCGCATCCCCCGCTCCGCCTTCCGCGAAGGCGGCATCCAGCATTTCCCTGATTTCCCCCAATGTACGACTGATCATTGCTTTCTTCCCCTTATCGCAGCCTTAGCCACCAAACGATCATCAAAATCATGCTTGACCCCCATGATATCCTGATACGTTTCGTGGCCTTTTCCCGCTATCAATACTACATCTTTGGGGCCTGCCCCTTCAATAGCCTTTTGTATCGCTTTTCTGCGATCCGCGATGAGCTCGTATTTATCGCTCGAATATCCGGCTTCCTCAAGTCCTGGAACGATATCCCGAAGAATTTCCTCGGGATCTTCCGTCCGCGGATTATCCGAGGTCACATATAAATAATCGCTGTATTTCGCCGTTACTTTGCCCATGAGCGGACGTTTCGTACGGTCGCGGTCACCGCCGCAGCCAAACAACGTAATGATGCGGCCTTCGGCAAATTCCCGAATCGCCGTCAGCGCGTTCTCCAGGCCGTCCGGTGTATGGGCGTAATCAACCAGGACCAAATAGTTCTGGCCTTCGATCACAGGCTCCATTCGCCCTTCCACGACGGCCACACTTTCCAAACTATTCCGGATTTGCTCAAGCGGAACGCCTTCCGCCAAAGTTGAGGCAATTGCCCCAAGCGCATTGTAAACGTTAAATTTGCCGAACAGCTTCATGCGGAACAGGGCCTCGCCGGCAAATGAAACGAGACAGAATTCCACGCCCTCCGCGGTCATTCGAATGTCGGTCGCCCGCACATCGCATTCGTTGTCGATGCCGTAGGTGACGACCTGCGCGGACGTCTGCTTGGCGAGATAGGCCGAGGCCGGATCGTCCGCATTGAGCACCGCGTACTGCCTGCCGTTCGGATCGGCGGTAAATTCGTTGCCCAGCCTGGAAAAAAGCAGCCCTTTGGCGGCTTTGTAATTGTCCATCGTTTGGTGGTAATCCAAATGATCCTGCGTCAAATTCGTAAACAGGCCCGTGCGGAAACGAACCCCTTTGACTCTTCCCATATCCAGCCCGTGCGAAGATACTTCCATAATACAGTAATCGGTATGCTGATCCGCCATTTTTCTGAGAATGCGCTGAAGCTCCAAAGCTTCCTGGGTGTTGGTCGCCTTGTTCTCCGAATATTCCGCGCCGATTTTGATGTGGATGTTCCCCATCAAGCCTGTTTTATATCCTTGATCGCTCAAAATCCGCTCGATCAAATAAGTTGAAGTTGTCTTGCCGTTCGTCCCCGTCACTCCGATGACTTTCATGGTGCTTCCGGCGTACCCGTAAAAATGAGCCGACAATGCCGCCATGGCATACCTGGCGTCTTTTACGACCAATTGAGGCACCGGCAGGTCCAACGCTCTCTCCGTAACGAGCGCCGCAGCCCCCAGCTCTACGGCTTTGGGGGCAAAATCATGGCCGTCCGCGGCCAGTCCCGGGATACAAAGAAACAAATCGCCCGCGTGCACTTTGCGCGAATCGGACTCGATGCCGGTAATCTCCGTATTGCCATCTCCGTGTATATGGGCAACGAGCAGTGCGGAAGCAAGCTCTTTCAGTCTCATCGGCAAACCCTCCCGTTTTAAACAAAATTGCAATCGTATCTATTATGGACAATTTTATGCGCCGAGAAAAGCAAAACATGTCTGCGGCCCATCTTTTTTTCGCAAGTAAAGGAAATTTATTGCTGCGGCGGTTCGCTGTTCGACAAAAAAATGCGGATCGTCGATCCTTGTTCGACCCTGGCGCCCGGTTTCGGCGCTTGGCTCATCACGTATTTGCCGTTCCCCGACTTTGCCAGCTTGAAGTTCATATTCAAATCTTCATAAATGTCTTCGACCGTAGCGCCAATCAAATTGGGCACTTCGACGACCGGCGTTTCTCCGTAGCGATAATCGCGGTCCAATTGCTGCTTGCTGGGCTCAACTTTCATGTAGCGCAGAGCGTCCGCCATCATGTTTCTGACCAGCGGAGCGGCGATCAGACCGCCGAACTGAATGCCCTGCGGATCGTCTACGGCAGCGTACACGACGATGCGCGGATTGTCGGCCGGAGCGAAGCCGATGAACGAAACGATATGCTCATCCGGCGAATAGCGGCCGTTCACTACTTTTTGCGCCGTACCGGTTTTGCCGCCGACCCGGTATCCGTCGATGAACGCATTGCGGCCCGTTCCTTTGGCGACTACGCTTTCCAGCGCTTCACGCACCTGCTTGGACGTATTTTCCGATATGACGTTGCGCACCAGCTCGGGTTCGATCACATCTACAACCTCTCCGGTTTCCGGGTTGGAGAACGATCTGGCGACATGGGGCTTGAACAGCTTGCCCCCGTTGATTGCCGCCGAGACGGCCGAAATTTGCTGAATCGGCGTCACCGAAACCCCTTGCCCGAATGAGGTTGTGGCCAGTTCCACCGGACCGACCTGCGAAGGCTTGAACAGGATTCCGTTCTCTTCCCCGCCCAGATCGATGCCCGTTTTTTTGCCGAAGCCGAATTTCGAAATGTAGTCGAACAGCTTATCTTTTCCGAGGCGCTGCCCCATCACGACGAATCCCGGGTTGCAGGAATTTTCGACAACTTGCAAAAACGTCTCGCTGCCGTGCCCGCCCCGTTTCCAGCAGCGCAGCCTCGCCCCTCCCACTTCGATGAAGCCGGGGTCGTAAAAACCTTCGTTCTTTAAATCTACCTTTTTCTCCTCTAACGCAGCTGCCAGCGTAATAATTTTAAACGTGGAACCGGGCTCGTACGTTTTCCATATCGGCAGGTTCCGGTTATACGTCTCGGACGCGTATTCTTTATAATTGCCGGGCTCATAGGTCGGTCTGCTGCCCATCGCCAGTATTTCCCCATTGTTCGGGTCCATCATGATTGCCAGCACGTTTTGCGGCTGGTACTGCAGCATCGTCTGGTCAAGCTCCCGCTCCATAATGGACTGCAAGTGGCTGTCGATCGTCAGCTGCAGGTTCAGGCCGTCTTTGGGCTTCACATACTCGTCCGTCGTGCCTTCCAGCTGCCTTCCCGCCGCATCGGCCATGTAGGAAATGCTGCCGGGAATGCCGTTCAAATATTTGTTGTACTTGGCTTCTACACCGGTCAATCCTTCGTTATATGCGTTTGTAAACCCGAGTATATGGGCGGCCAGCGTGCCGAACGGATAATAACGCTTGTTATCTTCCGCGACGACGATGCCGGGCAGCTTCAAATTGCGGATTTCCTGCGCTTTTTCAACTGTAATTTTGCGGCCTGTAGGCTTAATTTCGTTAATTCTCGCCCGCTTGGTCATCTGCTTGTAGATTTCGTCCTCATTGCCCTGCAGCACTTCCGCCAGCTTCCCGGCGACAGTCCGGGCGTCCTTCAGCTGTACGGGAATCGCCATCACCGACGGCGTGCTGACATTGTAGGTGAGCGCGACGCCGTTCCGGTCGAGAATCTCGCCCCTCTTCGGTGCGAACGGAATATCCCTCCGCCAACTGTTCTCCGCCTTTTCCGCCAAATCCGGGCCCATCCATATTTGTACGTAAGCCAGACGCAGGATGAGCGCCGAGAAAATGACCGTTCCGATAATGAGCGCTGCAAACAGTCTGCGACGAACGGTAACGTTGGATACGCGCATGTGCGTTCGCTCCCCCTTCCAAACAAGTCAAGATCGTTCATATCATGACTATTCGGGACAAACTGGGGTTAGAACAAGCTATCCGTCACTGCGTTTTTTTCGCCGCACCGTTTTTCGCAGCCGTATCCAATTTTTTGCCATTGTCCTTATCTTTCGCATTCGGCCCCGGCGATGGCGACGGAGATGGTGACGGCGGTGAAGCCGTTTCGCCTAGCGGTTGGAGCTGCAAGGTTACCGTACGCGAATCCCCTTCTCCCGCCACCGATTGATCCGTTACGTAGCCTTCTCCCGAAGTTTGGCAGTTCAGCTTGAGAAATGAGCAGGCTTCCATCGCATCGCGCAGCGACCTGCCTTTAAAGCTGGGAACAGGCAAAGAATCAAGCGGCTGCATAGCTACATAAATTCGTTGGGTCGACAAAATTTCAGTACCGGCCCGCGGAAATTGTTCGATCACCTGGCTGCCTTTGCCGAACACTTCGAGCTTCAAATTCAGCTCCTTGGCTTTGTCGGTTACGATGTCCTGCGCCGCATCCACGAGATCCGGCATCGTCATCTTGTTCGCTTCCTGCGTTACGACTTTCGCCTGCTTGGTCGAGGCGACACCCATGTACTGCAGAGACTCGGTCGCGATTTCTTTGAACGCCGGAGCGAGCACCTGACCGCCCAAGTGGTAGTTCCCGCCAAGGTCCGGCTGGTCGGCAATCAGCGTAATCAAAATCTTCGGATTTTCAACCGGCGCATAGCCGATAAACGAAATGACCCATGTATTGGTGGAATACGTTTTGTCACCGGGCAAAACGATGTTTGCCGTTCCTGTTTTCCCGGCGACCCGATACCCCTCCATGTAGGCCAGCTTGCCTGTACCGATATCCTGGTCGGAAACGACCTGCTCCAAATAATCGGTCACCTGCTTGGCGGTTTGCTCAGTTACAACCTGGCTGACTACTTTGGGGGCAAAAGACTGAATGACATCGCCCGTCTTCGGGTCGACGATATCTTTGACGACATGCGGCCACATCAGCTTGCCGCCGTTGGCCATCGCCGCATACGCGGCCGTTTGCTGAATCGCGGTCACAACGACCTTGCCCTGACCGTAAGTCGCCGTTGCGTACTCAGGGCCGTACTTCATGGCGATCAAGCCCGACACCTCGTTCGGCAGATCGATATTCGTTTTTTTATCGAACCCGAATCTCTTAATATAGTCATCGAGCCGTTCTCTTCCCAGCATTTCATAGCCAAGCTTGACGAATGCCACGTTACTGGAACGTTTCAAACCGTCCAGATAAGTTATTTTCCCCCATCCTACGCGATTATGGTCATGAAGCTCCCTGTCTTCCACACGTATGGCGCCTGATTGATATGTAGCGTTCGGGTTAAACAAGCCTTCCTGCACCGTGCCGGCGAGAGTGACGATTTTGAACGTGGAACCGGGCTCGTAACGGGAAGCGATGGCGTTGTTTTTAAAATCGTTCTGGTCCTTGAACGTCCAGTACTTGTTCGGATTGAACGTCGGTAAATTAGCCATTCCAAGTATTTCCATCGTTTGCGGGTCGACCGCGATAGCCGTCAAGCTTTTAGGATGCCATTTTTCGTTCACTTTGGCAAGTGCGGTTTCCATATAGTACTGGATGTTTTTATCGATCGTCAGCCTGACGTTTTTGCCGTCCTCGGCGGGTTTAAAGTTGATTTTGGAATCGGGAAGCTCGACGCCCTTGGGATCGGTTTCGTGCTTCATCATGCCGGGAACCCCTTTGAGGATATCGTCGAGATTGGCTTCCAGCCCCATCGAAGCGGCTCCCTCTTTGTTCGTATAGCCGAGCACATGGGAAGCGAGCGTTTCTCCCGGATAATAGCGTTTCTTGTCCTCAAGGAGGTAGATGCCGACGTTATCTTTCGGTTTCTTATCCAGTTTGGTTTGCAGCGAGGCGATCAGTTTTTGCACGGCGTCCGCTTTATCTTTTTCGATTTTCCAGCCTTCGCTGCGAACCTCCACATTTTTTGCAAACGTGCCGTTATCTCTTTTTCTCGTAGCCATGTCTCGGATTTTAGCAACCAAAGCTGCTTTGCCATCGTCCGACTCTTTTAAAATATCAGCCAGCCCTTGCGCGACGTCGTCCGAAATGTTATAAAGATTGATAATTTCCGGGTTCAGCGAAACGGTATATGCGGTCGCATCTACAGCCAGCACTTTATCGTTGCGGTCGAGAATTTCGCCTCTGGCCGGCGTGATCACTTTATCTTTTTCCCAAATCTTCTCCGCCTTACTTGTCAGCCACGCCGCATCTACGACTTGAATCCAATAGATTTTCGCGATGAGAACAACAAAAAAAAGGGTAAAGAACCCCCCGATCAAAAATGAGCGAATTTTAATTTTTTTCGTCATCATGTCATCCCCGCCCGTTTATGGATTGTAGGCCACTTTGTTTTTTTTGTCGGTTGAGGCGGGCGTTTTTCCTTTTTGGGCGGCCGATTGGCCTGCCGGTATATCGTCTTGCGGCTTCAGCCCGAGGCGCGAAGCCTCCGTTTTCAAACGGTCGGGACTTTGCAGCATCTCCACTTCCTGCTTGAGCGCGCTGTTTTCCGCCTGAATTTGACGGATCTCGTTTTGCATTTTCAAAATGCTTGCATTCATTTGATAAATGGTTGCATACCGCCAAATGATAACTCCGGCGACGATGACACAGAGCACAACCGTAAACAAATACAGCATTTTCTCCTGAACCGGCAGCGATTTGGCGCGGTACACAACTTTCGTCGTTTCTTTGATTTTGACTTTAGGCGTCCGTTTCGGGTCTAGAGCGAGGTTCCCTTGAATGTAGGAAGGCATGTCATGTTTCCTCCTTTGGTATCATAGCTTTTCTGCAATACGCAGTTTCGCCGATCTGGCCCGCTGGTTGGTTTCAAGTTCCTGTTCTCCCGGGATTATCGGCTTACGATTCACTAATTTGACAACTCCGACGCTTCCGCAAACACATATCGGAAAATCTGACGGACATGTGCATTTTTCAACATTTTTTGCGAAAATTTGCTTGCATATTCGGTCTTCCAGCGAGTGGAACGTGATGACAGCTACTCTTCCTTGCGGCGCGAGACAGCGGATGGACTGCTCCAACGCTTCTTCAAAAGCGCCCAATTCGTCATTGACGGCGATGCGAAGCGCCTGAAAGCTCCTTTTGGCGGGATGCCCGCCGGTTCGGCGCGCCGCTGCCGGGATGCCTTCCTTGATCAGCTCCACCAATTCCCCGGTCGTTGCGATCGGCTGCTTGGCCCGCGCTTGCACGATATTGGCGGCGATGCGGCGCGAAAACTTCTCCTCGCCGTACTCATACAATATTTTCGCGATTCGATCTTCCGGCCACTCGTTGACAATCGTTTTCGCGCTCAGCTCCGTCCGCCGGTCCATCCTCATATCAAGCTCGGCATCTTGATGGTAGCTGAAGCCGCGTTCGGCGTCATCCAGCTGCGGAGAGGATACGCCCAGATCGAAAAGAATGCCGTCGACCTGCGGTTTCCCGTCGCGAAGCGCCCTGGGCTCGTCCATAAGCACCCGCTCCAATTCGCGAAAATTGCTTTTTACGATTTTCACGCGGTCTCCATAAGGAGCAAGCACTGTCCGGGCGTTCGCCAGCGCCACATCGTCCTGATCCAGCGCAATCAAAAGCCCATCGGGACCGAGTTTGGACGCGATCAGAGCGCTATGGCCGGCTCCCCCCATCGTGCAATCCACGTATACGCCGCCTGGCTTTATATGTAATCCTTCAACAGATTCTTCCTTTAATACCGTCACATGATGAAACACTTGGTGTCCTCCTAAAAGTTTCCCGTTAGGGAAACTTACTTCGTAAGCATCCGCTGAGTTTCCTGTAAGGAAACTTACTTCGTAAGCGTCTGCCCCTTCCGGCTACAGATCAAAATTAAAATCCACCAGCTTTTCGGCGATTTCATTGAATGACTGCTCGGATTCACTGGAATAGCTTTCCCAAATTTGCTTGCTCCAAATCTCAACCCGGCTGGACACGCCGATGACGACGCAATCTTTTTCCAGCTTGGCATGTTCGACCAGATTACCGGGAATATTCGCTCTTCCTTGTTTATCAAGATCGCACTCCGTCGCCCCGGAAAAAAAGAAGCGGGTGAATGCGCGCGCATCTGACTTCATTAGCGGCAGCGCCTTCAGCTTCTGCTCCAGCACAGCCCATTCCGACCTCGGATATACAAACAAACATTGGTCCAAGCCGCGGGTGATAACAAAGGATTCGCCGAGCGCTTCGCGAAATTTTGCCGGGATAATGATCCGGCCCTTTTCGTCAATGCTATGCTGGTGTTCCCCCATGAACATAGCATGGCGCCCCCTTTCCCTCCACTTTGTACCACTTTCCACCACTTTTATATGTCTATTCGCCAAAAATGCAAAAAATCCTGCTAAAGACGCAGGATTTCTGAAAATTTTATTTCTGTTTTCAACTATGGACCGTCCTTGGATTCCGTATCTTCGCTTTGGGATGTCGTAATGGCTGTGTTTTGTTCTTTAAATTGATTCCTCATCTCAAGCAGTTTCCTGTTTCTTTTGCGTCTTACCAGCCATAGCGGGATCACGACGATCGCGAGTATGACGATAATCGGCAGCGCAGCCGCCAAAAACACCAATACTCCCTGAAGCACCGCAGCCAGCACATTCAAGCTGGAATTCCACGCTTTTTGCAGACGGTCGCCCAGCGTCAGCTTATTCGGATCGGACAGCAGCGGCTTGTTTCCGCTCTGTTGATACATGCGCAGCTCAATGGTCGAGTACGCTACATTTTGATCCAAATATCTGATGCGGCCTTTGATTCGCTCGATTTCTTCCTGCACTTTGGAAAGCTCGTTGGAAAAAGCGAGCAGCTCATCGGTTTTGGTCGCTTTTTCCATAAAGCTCAGCAGCCTCGATTCCACGACCTGCTTCGCCTTCAGGCGGGAATTCAAATCGACGTATTCCTCCGTTACATCCTGCCCCTGCACGTTGCGCTGTATCGAAGGGCTGATTTTTTCCAATCCGTCCAGCAAGGAGACGAATCCGCCGGCAGCGACCTTAATCGTAAAAGTCCCGCCGCGCTCCCCCGTACTCGCGTTTTCCGAAAACTGTAAAATGTAACCTCCGCTTAACGCGACCAAATTCCTCAGCTGCGTCTGCGCCTCGCTGTAATTCTCGACAGGCATGACCAGATTGGCGCGATAGATGAGCTTCCGGCTAAAACTATCACTCCCGTCCGCTCCATCCGACGGAGCGATCGCAATCGGCGCAGGTTTTTCTTCCGCCTGAGATTTTGCCGGCTCTTGCGCCGTTTTGCCGCTTGGAGCGGCACCGGCTGCCGCGGAAGCAGACTCTGCGCGTTGGTCCGCCGCTTTCATCGACTTATCAGCCGTGGCACCGCTCGTCTGCACATCCATTTTAGCCTCTCCGCCGGCAGCTGACGAGTTCTTTTCGCTTGCCGCGCTGCAGCCGTTCAGCACCGCCGCCAGCAGCAAAAAGCCCAGCGCAAGCAGAGCCATGCGCCTGCCCCTGCCCACATTCCCCCTGCGACGCGTTCTTTGTGTGAATTGCGAGTTCTGCACCATGTTCATCGCCCCTTTTCCATATATAGGTGACACACCCTATAAACGGGCACCGACCTGGAAAAGTTGCGATGGGGAGGCTGCTTTGGGTGGAAGAAGAAGCAGCTTAGAGCGGAAGGAGCGGCTGCTTTGGGCGGATGGGCGCGGCTAGAGTTGTGGTCGACCGACCGCAACTATGCAGCGCAACACCACGCGCTGAGAGCTGCGCGTGGTGCTGATGGGGCGCAGCTAGAACGGATGGGGTGACAGCTAGTGCTGATGGGTGCGGATGAAGCTGATGGCCCCCTTATTTTTACCCAAACGTTTCGTTTAGCTGGCACAAGATGGCGTAGGTGGTCATGGAGCGGCTGCGCAAACGAAAAGCCTGCGAAAGTGCAGGCTTTTTCGGGTAAAATGGTTCATTTGGAGGAAAAGCCTGCAATTGTGCAGGAATTTCCGGTTAAAACGCGTCTGAGCTCGTGCAGCAGTTGGAAAGCCTGCACATTTGCAGGAATTTTTCGCTGCAAGCGTATCCACGGGCAAAAAACTGCACTTTTGCAGGCTTTTTCCGCGCTGCCAAGAAGCAGAAGCACGATGTGCTGCTATGAACGCAGCCTTGAGGGCAACCCCCGGCCCCCAACGCGCGTGAATCTCGGGCGCGCATTTCGTCGCCGACGCATGGCAGCGGTCAGAACCCCACACGGCGTCGCATGACCTAACGGCGACCGCCGCGCACTGACCTCTGCCCTTGCCCTTGCCACCGCCCCCGCTTCACGCAGCCTTTCCTCGCTAAAGGAAACGGCTGCGCAGCGTCAATCAAGCTTGCATCCCGTTCCAGGAGCGGCACCCGCCCCGAAAAAAATGCAAAAAAGCCCGAACAGACAACATTCGTCCCCTCGGGCCTCAACCTTCTTACTATCGCTTAGTGCAAAGTCCAGCTGTCCAGGTAAGCTTTTTGCTCTTCGCTCAAGGAATCAATGCTCGTTCCCAGCGATTCGAGCTTGAATCTGGCAACCTGCTCGTCGAGCGCATACGGCACGTTCACGACTTTTTTGCCGATGTTTTGGTACTCATCGTTCACGTACTTCAGCGACATCGCTTGCAGCGCGAACGTCATATCCATAATTTCCGCGGGATGCCCGTCGCCTGCGGCGAGATTTACGAGACGGCCTTCGGCTAGCAGGTAAACCTTGCGTCCGTCTTTCAACTGATACTCCTCAATGTTGCGGCGTACCGTACGTATGGAAACCGACAGTGCCTCCAGCTCCGGCTTGTTCACTTCCACGTCAAAATGGCCCGCGTTGGAAAGAACGGCACCGTCTTTCATCACTTGGTAATGCTCGCCGCGGATCACATCGCGGTTGCCTGTAACTGTCACGAAGAAATCGCCCAATTTGGCCGCTTCGCTCATCGGCATTACGGCAAACCCGTCCATGTAAGCTTCCACCGCTTTAATCGCGTCAATTTCCGTCACGATAACGTTGGCACCCAAGCCTTTGGCGCGCATCGCCACACCTTTGCCGCACCAGCCGTAACCGACGACGACAACGGTCTTGCCGGCTACAACGAGATTCGTCGTGCGGTTGATGCCGTCCCATGCGGACTGTCCCGTACCGTAGCGGTTGTCGAACAAATATTTGCAAAATGCGTCATTGACCGCAACCATCGGGAAGCGCAGCTGCCCGTCCTTTTCGATCGCTTTCAGGCGTTGAATGCCTGTCGTCGTTTCTTCAGCCCCGCCTCTGACGTTTTCCAGCAAATCTTGGCGCTCGGTATGTAAAATCGTAACCAGGTCTCCGCCGTCGTCGATGATCAGATCAGGCTTCGTTTCCAAAGCTTTGATCAACAGCTCTTTGTACTCTTCCGGACTTGGATTGTACTTGGCAAAAACCGTGACCCCGTCCTCGACGAGAGCCGCGCACACGTCATCCTGCGTGGACAGCGGGTTGCTGCCCGTAATCGTCACATCGGCGCCGCCGGCTTTCACGACTTTGGCCAAATAAGCGGTTTTGGCTTCAAGATGGAGCGAAATCGTAACTTTCAACCCTTTAAAAGGCTGCTCTTTTTCGAACTGCTCGCGAATCCGGTTCAAAACCGGCATGTGCGCCTGCACCCAATCAATTTTCAAATGGCCTTCCGGCGCCAGCTTCATATCCGTGACAATACTTTTGTCTACAGTGTTCATTCAAACGTCCTCCTATATCCTACAGATAATAAATGCGGTGCATACCGTCTACCGGTATCGGGGTTTCAACCAGACTTTTCAGCCAATCGCTGCCGTATCGATTCATGTAAGCACATCCATTATACACTCTTTCCTGCGGCTTTGCTAATGGCAAAATCGTCAGCCGGATCCGCTCCAGCTGGCGAAGCGCCGAATCGAACTGCGACTTGTACGCATCCGCGGCTTTATTTTCCAAAAACTCGATCTGCTCCAAAATTTTGGCCAGATTCGTATCGCCCAGCTTCTTAACGCCGGGGTTGATCGCCGAAAGGGATTCCACCAACGGCTCATAGCTGGCGCGGAACTGCGCCTTCACGGCGTCAAACAGCTCCGAGAGCTTCAGCGTATCCTGCCCGTCAAGCCACTGCCGCTGCTTCTGCTCGAACCGTTCCAGCACATCCTCCACCGTCAACTCGTACTTGTTCATATGCTTCTGAACAGTTCCTTCCAACAGCGTGAACTCCAGCCGCGGCGCGGCGATCGGCATTTTCATGCCGAACAGCTCGAAGGCTTCCCCCGTCAAGCCCCAGTATGCGATCTCGCCCGCCCCGAGAACCGTGGCAAGCACCGGAAACAAATACTCCTGCATAAGCGGCCGCGTCATCACATTGTTGCTGAGCAGCTCCGGCTGCGTAAGCGCAATATCGCGCAGTTGTTCGCGCGAATAGGCGAATTCATGCTTTTTATCCGTAAAAAGCTCGCCATCCCGCTGCAGCAGCAGCCGTCCGTCGCCGGCAAAAACAAACAAATTCGCCCCGTTGTCGGCGATTTCCGCTTGCGGCTCATAGCCCGCCTCCTGAAGCTTGGACCGCGTGCGGAGCAGCGCATGGCCGAGAGCTTCGTTGTCCGCGACAAGCCGCTCGAACATCGGCGCTTCCAACCGGCGCAAGGAAGGATCGTCGGAATCGATCAGCACGAGTCCGTATTCGCCAAACAACGCGGCCATCCACCGCGCAAACGCGTCGGACAGCGTCGCCGAACCGCTGGAAGCGTGCTTCAGCTTGGACAGCAGCGACGACTTGAACTCGGTATCCATCAGCGTGCGGTCCAGCATATCCAGCGCTTCCGCCCAAGCTTCATCCGGCAAAGGCAGCTTGCTGACGGAAGTGCGCAGCCCTGTAGGATGATCGACCTTGATCTTCTCGACCTGCTGGGCGCCGGTAAGCACGTAAGTATGATTGGCCTCGTCAAAATCATGATCTTCCCCGGCAATCCAAAACACCGGAACGACCGGACGATTCAGCTTCTGGCCCCATTCGCGGGCAAGCTGAATAATCGTTACCGCTTTATACAGAACGAGCAAAGCCCCGCCGAAAAGCCCCGCCTGCTGACCGCCGACAATGGCGAGCGCCCCGGGATCGGCAAGAGCGCCGATGTTATCGAACGCAAGCGGCGCATTGCCGATTCTTTCATTATAAGCGGTCAAAACGTTGACAAGCTCCCCGCGGTCGGCGCGCGGCGCACCGGACGGCTCCGTCAGCCACTGCGCCCGCTCGGCCCAGTCGTCGGCACTGCCAAAATGATACGGGAACAACTTTTTGGAACCAGTTTTGTTTTGTATGTAGTCTTCGGCAAGCGCCTGACTTCTTTTCCAGTGAAAAGCTTCCGTTTGCATTCCGTTGTCTCCTCTTTATCCCAAATAAAGATGTGTCTCTGGAGTAACTCCGTCGAACAGACTCCTATGTTTGATTGTACACTTCCGGTCCCGCTTAAGTCAAAACTGTATTTTATTCAGTTACATTTCACTCGCAAAAAAGAGCGAATGCTGCAGCTCCTCGAATGCTGCGCCTCCTTAAGATCGAGAGAAGCCGGGACTGGCTTCCTTGCAATTCGAATGGAAGTGAAATGCGGGATGGCGCCCGCCCCCGCGGCCACATGCAGTGGTGGTTGACGACCTTCATGCGACGCCACACCGCGTGCTAGGATCTGCACACGGTGCGAAAGCATTTGAAAGGAAAATGTGTAGCTGCATCGGCTACTTCACCCGAGGGACACTCACAGAAGATACGTTCGTTGCGAAAAACCATCCGGAGCCAACGTCTCCCTGCCAGCGACCAGAAAGCCTGCAAAACTACAGGTCTACGCACCTTTGCACGCTTGCTTCGAAAAAAATCCCTGCAAATGTGCAGGCTTTCCGGGCAAATTGGGCCTCTGGCCTATCATCGGCGCAAAATTCCTGCACAATCGCAGGCTTTTCCCCAAAACAGGCCGCTTCCAGCGGAAAAGCCTGCACTTTCGCAGGTTTTCCCACGCCAAGCCGCTTAGAGCCCCCACTTCAGCTCCGCGCCCCGTGCAGGAGAGACATATGTTGGGGGAAGAGCGGTTGTCCCCCCCTCTGGTTCCTCTAACCTGACGCTTTATCAACAATCTGACTATCGCAGGTTTTCTACTTGTTAAAAGAGAAGAGTCTCTTCTATGGTACGTTTTATCAACTACCTGCACTTTCGCAGGCTTTAAGGCGATCAACCAGCCGCTGCCTGTACTTTTTACGAAAATAGAACGCGGCAGACGTTCTGTGGGGTGACGCCCGCGACGTCGTGGGAGTTTTAGCAAGTTTAAACACACCACCGAGCATCGAGTGCCGAGCCACCTATCAGGCGGTGATGCCGTCTCCGAGCGACAAAACTAACAAAACCGAGTCTCGCCATCCCTGCTTTTCGCCTTGGCAGACAAACCAAGGCCCTTCAATGAAAAGCAGCCGTGTTCAAAAGGCCGATGTGCATTACGGTGCCAAGGTAACGGAACGAACGTTCCGATTGACCGGTCCGAAACCCTATTTAACCCCATCATTTACAATACAAACCATAATCTCAAAATACGCCAAACATATCCCCTCCCCCACACACAAAGTATTCCCCGATTTACAAAAACATCGACTCAAACGAAAAAACTTAAAAAACCGCCCCCAAAGGGACGGTTCCGGACTTAATACAGATGGCACGCGACAAAATGGTTAGGCTCCACCTCTTTGACCGGCGGCATCGATGCGGCGCATTCCGGCATCGCCTTCGGACAACGGGTGCGGAACGGACATCCGCTCGGCGGGTTCAGCGGGCTCGGCACGTCGCCTTGCAAAATGATGCGCTCGCGCGTGCGCTCCACTTCCGGGTCGGGAATCGGGATGGCCGAGAGCAGCGATTCCGTGTACGGATGAAGCGGATTAGCATACAAATTGGCCGACGTTGTGACTTCGACCAGGTTGCCCAAATACATAACGCCGATACGGTCGGATATGTGCTTCACCATCGCCAGATCGTGCGCGATGAACAAATAAGTGAGCCCGTGTTCTTTTTGCAGCCGTTTGAACAGGTTGACCACTTGCGCCTGGACGGATACGTCCAGAGCGGATATCGGCTCGTCCGCAATGATGAATTGCGGTTCGATCGCAAGCGCCCGGGCGATCCCGATCCTCTGGCGCTGCCCGCCGGAAAATTCATGCGGGAACCGGCTCGCATGCTCGTCGTTCAAACCGACGGCGCGCAGCAGCTCCATGACGCGCTCGTTCCGTTTGGCACCCTTGTAGAGACCGTGAATATCAATGCCTTCGGCAATAATATTCCCGACCGTCATACGCGGATTCAGCGAGGCGTAAGGATCCTGGAACACCATCTGCATATTGCGGTTAAACTCTTTTATTTTTTTCCCTTTCAGCTTGTGCACGTTCTCGCCGTTGAAAATAACTTCCCCGGAGGTCGCTTCGTACAGTCTGATAATCGTCCTGCCTGCGGTCGACTTCCCGCAGCCGGACTCGCCTACAAGCCCGAACGTTTCTCCACGGTAAATGTCTATCGAAAAGTTGTCAACAGCTTTCAGCACTTTGCCGCTGCCAAGCTGAAAATGCTTTTTCATATTGCGGATTTGCAAAATCGGTTGATTAGCCATGATGATGACCTCCCACTCCTACAGGACGTTCAACTTGCGGCGCATCGGGATGCAGCAGCCAGCACGCTGCGGAATGCGTCTCAGACAGTCTCGTATGCTCCGGATCTTCCTCCAGGCAAGCGTTCATCGCATACGGACATCTGGCGGCGAAGGCGCAGCCTTTCGGCGGAGCGAACAAATCCGGCGGCGTTCCCGGAATCGGGATCAATTCCTCGTCGCTGTTCGTGTCCAGACGCGGTACCGAGCGCAGCAAGCCCCATGTATAAGGATGCTGCGGATCGTAAAAGATCTCATCCACCGTGCCCTGCTCGACGATTTTGCCCGCATACATGACGACGACCCGCTGCGCCATATCGGCGACAACGCCCAAATCGTGCGTAATCAAAATAATCGAAGATTCCGTTTTTTCCGAAATGGTCTTCATCAAATCGATGATTTGCGCTTGAATCGTAACGTCGAGAGCCGTCGTAGGCTCATCGGCAATCAGCAGCTTCGGCGAGCAAGCAAGCGCAATGGCGATCATGACGCGCTGACGCATACCGCCCGAAAGCTCGTGCGGATATTGATGAATGCGGCCTTCCGGCGAGTTGATGCCGACCAGCTTCAAAATTTCAATGGCACGTTTCGCAGCATCCTGTTTGCTGATGCCCTGGTGCTTGATCAAGCCTTCCGTAATTTGCTCGCCGATCTTCATAGTAGGGTTCAAGGATGTCATCGGATCCTGGAAAATCATCCCCATTTCGGAACCGCGGATTTTTTCCATCTGCCTATTGGTCAGCCGGGTAATATCCGTCTTCCCGTCGAACAAAATCGAGCCGCTTTTTATGAAACTGGGCGGAGTCGGAATTAAACGCATGAGAGTCTGGGCGGTTACCGATTTGCCGCAGCCGGATTCCCCTACGATGGCCAGCACTTCGCCTCTTTTTAAATGAAAAGTAACCCCGCGAACGGCTTGAACTTCGCCGGCATACGTGCGGAAAGAAACTCTAAGGTCTTTAACTTCAAGCAAATTGTCATTGGTGCTCATGTTCATTCACCCCTTCTTACTTGCGCATTTTTGGATCCAGCGCATCGCGAAGCCCGTCGCCCAGAAGATTGAAGCTCATCAAAATCATGCTGAATACAATCGTCGGAATAATCAGGCGGTGCGGATACAAACGAATATAGTTAGCGCCGTCCGACAGCAAGTTGCCCAGAGAGGCAAGCGGAGGCTTGACACCCAGACCGATAAAACTTAAGAACGCTTCGGTAAAAATGGCCGACGGCACGACAAATGTGATTTGTACGATAATGATCCCAAGCGCGTTGGGAATCAGGCTGCGCATAATAATTCTCATTGCGGATGCACCGAGCGTACGGGAAGCGAGCACGAATTCCTGCTCTTTCAAAGTTAACATCTGCCCGCGAACCAACCTGGCCATAGGCACCCAGCCCGTAATACTGTAAGCCAAAATAATGGAAGAAACCCCCGAGCCGATAACCATGATGAGCAAAATTGCAATGAGCAGAAAAGGAATCGCGTACACGATCTCGATCGTGCGCTGCATGATCTCATCGACACGGCCGCCATAGTAGGCGGAAATGCCGCCGTAAATAACGCCGACGACCAAATCGATCAGAGCCGCAGTAATCCCGATAAACAAGGAGATGCGCGTCCCCCACCAAACGCGTGTCCAGACGTCACGGCCGAAATCGTCCGTACCGAACCAATGCTCGGCATTCGGCGCCAAATTTTTTATTTTCAAATCTTGCGTCTGATAATCATAATTCGAAAAAAACGGAGCAAAAACCGAAAGCAATATCAAGGCGATCAATATAGTTAAGCCAGCCATAGCCAGTCTATTTTTCTTAAGTCGTCTCCATGCGTCCTGCCAATAATTGAGCGAAGGCCTTACAATTCTATCGCCGGTTAAAGATCCGGTAGCAACGGGAGCAAACTTATTGTTCTCAGTTGTTTGCGATGTCGTTTGCATCATTTATTTCCCGCCTTTCCCAAGTCGAATTCTAGGGTCTACGATTCCGTACAGTACGTCTGTCAGGAAAATAACCAAAATAAGAATGCTGGAATAGAAAATCGTTAATCCGGATATCATTGTATAATCGTTCGAAGATACTGCAGATACGAAATGCTTGCCCAAGCCTGGAACGGAGAAAATTTGCTCAACGACCAACGTTCCTGTGATGACGTTTACAAAAATTGGGCCAATAATAGTAATAACTGGTAAAATAGCATTGCGAATCGTATGTTTCACAACGACAGTAAAATTCGCAAGCCCTTTGGCTTTCGCCGTTTTAATATAATCCTGGTTGAGTACATCCAGCATCGACGTGCGCATCAAACGCGCCAAAATCGCAATGGTGCCGAACGACAGCGCAATTGCCGGCAAAACGCGGTAGCTGGGACCTTTCCACAATCCGGCGGGAAGAATTCCCCATTTAACACCGATGTAGTAAGAAAGCAGCGGACCGAGCACGAACGAAGGAATCGAAACACCGATAATGGCAATGAACATCGCTGTGTAATCGCCGGCTTTATTATGTTTTAGTGCCGCGATAATCCCCAAAGTAAGACCTACAACAATCGCAATGGCAATCGAAATCAAACCGAGTTCAAGAGATGAAGGGAAAGCCTGCTTAATAATGTCCGTTACTTTGTGGGCGGGGAATTGGAAGGAAGCTCCCAGATCTCCGCGAAGAATATTACCCATAAAAGTTAAATATTGTTCCCATAACGGCTTATCGAGCCCGTACTGCTTCAGCAGCATATCTCTCGTCGCTTTCGGGATCCGTTCAGCGCCTTCTCCCAGCGGATTGCCCGGCAAGTTTTTCATCAATACGAATGTGAATGTGGCAATGAGCCATAACGTTATAAGCGCGTATAAGAGACGGCGAAGAATGAACTTAACCATATTGCTCCTCCTTATTTCATATTCTAGCCGGAAATTTAGAAGAGGCCGCTCCCACGAGGTGCGAACGGCCTCTTGCCTGTAATTCGTAAACAGCTTGCGCGATTACTTAATGGAAGTCCATCTCAATTCCCATTCTTGACCGAAGGATGGCAGGATTAAACCTTGAACGCTCTCCTTTTTCAAGTAAGCGCGAGTACGGAAATAAAGTGGAGTTACGGCTTGATCATCCATCAAAATTTTCTCGGCTTCAACCAACGCTTTGGAACGTTTGGAAGGGTCGATTTCCGTCTGAGCCTGCTTGACCAATTTATCGTATTCCGGATTGCTGTAGTCGCCTTCGTCAAACTCGCCGCCGGTTACCCACATATCCATGAATGTCATCGGATCGTTGTAATCGGCACCCCACAGGGCAAGCGTAATGTCGAAGTCATGCTTGGAAGCCAGCTCAATACGCAGCGCATGAGGAATAGGATTCGCTTCCGCATCGTAACCAAGGTTTTGCTTCCATTGCGCCAAGATGAATTCAAGCGATTTTTTCGCAGTTTCCGAGTCGTCCGCATTGATTTTCATTTTCGGCAGAGCTGTGAGTCCTGCTTCTTTCAACCCTTCGGCAAGCAGTTCTTTCGCTTTGGCCGCATCGAATTTCGGCTGGGTATCGCCGGCAACTTTACGGAAATCGCCGCCTGCGCCGTCCGAAGTGCCGACAGGAACGAGACCCGTGGAAGGAACGGAACCGTTGGCAAGAACGGTATCTACATAAGCTTGACGGTCGATCGCCATATTAAGCGCCTGGCGGATTTTTTTGTTGCCCAAAGCCGGAACTTTTTTCGTTTGATACATCAGGTAGGAGTTTGTCAGCTCCGGTTTCGGAGTGTTATCAGGCTTGCCTGCATAAAGCTTCAACTGGTCGCGGTTGATTTCAGTCAGATCCGCCGCATCCGTTTCGTACAGATTCAGTCCCGTATTCGTATCTTTTACGATGTTAACCGTCGCTTTCGTCAATTTGACGTTAGCCGCATCCCAATACTTATCGTTTTTTACGAGCTCAAGAGTTTGGCCATGATCCCACTTGGAAAGGACGAACGGTCCGGCACCGATGACTTTATCCGCTTCGGCGCCGTATTTGTCGCCTGCTTGCTTCACAAAATCTTCTCTTTGCGGGAAGAACGTCGCGAACGCGAGCAACTGTGTAAAGAAAGCTACCGGTTTTTCAAGTTTAATTTCCAGCTGCTTGTCGCTAATCGCTTTAACGCCTAGCGCGTCTTGCGCCGCTTTTACTTCTTCAGGAGTTTTAGCTTTCGTTACCGCTTCTCCGCCTTTAATCCATGCGACGATAAAGCTGTACTGCGCTTTCGTGGCAGGGTCCAAAGTACGTTTGAATGAATAGACGAAGTCTTGCGCTTTTACAGGTTGTCCATCGGACCAGTTGGCGTTGTCGCGAATGTCGATGGTATATGTTAAGCCGTCTGCCGAAACTTTAGGGAAATCTTTCGCAAGTCCCGGAGTGGCTTTGCCGTCTTTGTCAGTGCGGAAAAGGCCTTCGTTAAAGGCGCTGAGGAACGTAAATGCGGCGTTCGCCGTCGTTTTGGAGCTGTCCATTATCGGCGGTTCTGCCGAGAAATTGATTTTGATTTCTTGCGGTTTGTTCGAAGCTGCCGGAGCAGCCGATCCTTTGGCATCGCCGCTTGGGGACGCTGCCGGAGTATTTTCATTTTTTGTACACCCGATCGCCACACTGCCAACCAAACTAAGCGCTACTGCTGTTGTAACCCACTTCTTCGATTTCATAAAACTCCTCCTTTAAAAATATGTATATCTATTTATGGTCAGGTGTATGTTGTCAAATAAATTTACGTTAACCTAACACCGAAAACCCAAGATACAATGAAAATCTTTTTAAATACGTAACATAATCTAACATATATCTCTGGTAAAAAAATTTACTATATAATACGTGAGAAATTATAACATATTACGCCATAATGTCCAGCCTTAATTCACCAGTGTCAAATTAATGTCTAAAAAAAGATCTTCATGGATTTTAATTATACAACCAACGGTTAATAAAATCTACACGAAAATCATTGTTATTTTCTACAATTCTCAAATAAATATTACAAAAAGGCCCTGTACTATCAGAAATCGCTTTTTCTGCTATCATTCATAACTTTGTCGATGGCGTAAGCGAGTTCCCGGTAAATTTCCGGCTCCAGCTGCCTTAATTGCGTTTTCACAAACATTTCTCCTTGCGAGGACGACACGTATTTCGGGGGAATGCGGTTCAGTGTGATCGCCATAATATCGGCCAACTTTTGCTCCTCGCAACCTCTTAACAGTTCCTGATGCTGCTGCAAATCCCTCAAGCATTGCCATACAAGTTCTTCCATCAAGTTACGTACCATGTCATCCATCTCCTCATTGATGTAATCGTATTATGTAGAGTATATATAGGTCTTTCCTATATTCAGAAGAAAAAGAACGATGTACAAGGCCGATAGTCCGAGAAAACCCATTCTCCAAACGATCCTGCCCACTTTCAAAAGTTCGGATTTCCCTTTCACCCGCGTCTGATAGCCGCCGATCGTGCCGAATGCAATCAGCAGAACGAGCAAAATCAGCCAGAAACCGAACGAAGTCTGGAACAGTTGGTTCCACATGACGGACACGGATCCGATCAGAAACAATGTCGTTATATCCATAGCCAGCCTTGTCGTCATCTTTTTGTCTTTCATAAAAAAATACACGGCAAACCAGACGGCGATAAACGTCACAAACGGGGCAATAGCGAGAATAGCGTATAATTTTGTCAGTACACCAGCAATAACATCCACGAACGGATCACCTTCTTATTCAAGGGCTTTTATGAAGCGATAAACGGTTTGGTGAGCGGCAAGCTCCATCTTTGCCTCCCGGGCCATGCCAAGCAAACTCCCATTCATGCTGTCGATTTCCGTCCGTCGGGCGTTCATAAGATCCTGAAGCATGGAGGAATGATTGTCCGCTGTCGCCTCGCATACTTGAAGCAGCGTCCCCCACAAATCTTCGGATACGGGTATGCCTTTGGCCGAAGCCAATCCGGCCGCTTCTTGATAAAGCTCGCGCATAAGCTGCCTCGTCCATTCCGATTCCAGCAATTCGCCGTTGCGCACGCGCAGTATCGCCGTAAGCGGATTAATGACACAATTAATAATCAGCTTGTTCCAAACCCGCGTATCCATGTCTTTCGACACCTGCGCGTCAAATCCTGCCTTTCTTAGCGTGTCGGCCAATAAAATTTGTCTAAATTTCTCAGGTCCTTTGTTTTCCTCGCTGCCTCCGGCATTTCCGATGTATGTAACCCCATGGCCGGTATGGTTGACTTTATGCAGGCCGTCCCTTTTGGCAGCTTCCGTCGTCACCGCAAGCAGCACGCGATCCGCGCCTAGCGCCTGCTCCAGCTTTTCCGCATGGCCGATCCCGTTTTGAAAACAAACGGCAACCGTATGCCGTGACATCTTCGCTGACATGTAAGAAAGCAAGCTTTCTTCAATGGCGGATTGCTTGACCATCAGAAAAATAAAATCGTACGGCGCATCCCCGCCCGTAGAAAGCCGATGTTCTTCAAAAGCTGCGAATCGGACCGCGGGCGAAAATGCCGCAGCGGGCCGGCCGTCGAGCACGATACCTTCCCGTTGCAGCGCCAGGGCTTGCGCCTCTGTCCTCGCCGTTACCGTCATGCTGTCGCAAACTTCCGCTAGCTTGGCCGCATACAAGAGCCCCAGCGAACCTGCCCCAATGATCATGATGTGCATGTAGCCCGCCCCCTCTTTACTTGGATACGCTCCCCATTATAGCACGAAAGCCCCGCAAGCGAGGCGTTGGCCTGCTCCGGAGCTTCTCGATTGACTATGCTTTTATAGGTACTGAGATCCTGTCAGTCTACTCTTTCCAAGTTGCCGTTGGCGTCCATCTTGAACCGCGGCTTTCCTTCTTCTTCCTCTTCCACGAGGAACGCCATTTTCCTTGCGCGGTCCATGATCTGGATCAGCGCCTTGTAATCGTCATTGACAACCCGGTAGTCGGTCTCCACTTCGTTGACCTGCTTGTTCAGCTTGTCGTTTTCCCGCCCCAGCCGGTCGAGTTCTTCCTCTTTGTCCTGCAACTCTTTCTCCAGGTTTTTAATATGCCTGTTCATATCCTGATAGGTGCTTCTCCATTGTCTGAGGAAGCGGATGACCGCATCGATCGATAGCGTTTCCTCGGAAATCGCCTCCGCTTTGCCTCCAGGCAGTTCCTGGGTGTCAAGCAGTGCCACGGATGAGCTTGAAATGCTGACTGCAGCATGTTTTTTCAGCTGTGTGCGTTTTTGCCGCTGGGCCTTCGCAATTTGAATGGCGGCCTCATATTTCTTTCTGACGAAACTGTTCCAACGAAAACCGCATGCAGCAGCCGTACGGCCGATCCGCTCCCCCACTTCTTCAAAAGCGGACAGCTGAGTGCTCCCTTCACGAATATGACGCAGCGTCACCTCCGCTAAAATTAAATCGTCTTCGTCGCTCCAAGCGTCTTGTCTAATTGCTGACATAAGGTCAATCCTCCTAACGTAATTGTGCAAATGCATCTAAATATAGAGAGAATCAATTCGCAAGAGAAGGTATAAATTGATTCGTGCCATTATTACTATTTCTATGCCCATAGTAGAGTTCATAGAATCTATTTGATACTAAATGGTATTGCCATTTTTTTTACGGCTCATACATCGGATTCGGACAAAAAGCCATACTAATGATGCAAGACGAAATGTTTTTAATTTCTTCGCGCTTGGAGGTTTACACTCGTCTAAGCAAAAGGTATAATGTGATGTAGTAAAAGTGCATCGCGGCATGAGAGGGGGATAAAACGTAAATGGATCGCATGTTTCGGGTTTTAGGATTTTGGA
Source organism: Paenibacillus sp. sgz302164 (assembly GCF_056120505.1). Lineage (NCBI taxonomy): Bacteria > Bacillati > Bacillota > Bacilli > Caryophanales > Paenibacillaceae > Paenibacillus > Paenibacillus sp. sgz302164. Next base: position 77,536 of record NZ_JBVYOL010000019.1, read on the forward strand.
CGCTTGTCATCGCATTGATGAGTTTAGCGGGAGATATGATTCCGATGTCTCTGCTTTTCTTTTTCCAAACGGCCGTTTTCGTGATTCTGGGCTATATGCGCTTATCAGAACGCACCTACATACTGCTGTTTTGGGGATATATGATCATCTCCTTCAGCGGATTTACGTATTGGTCTTTCTTCAGAATGTCCGTGTAAAATTCAAAAAGGTGATCCGAATGACATCATTCGGGTCACCTTTTTTTATGCGCTGTCATTACCTTGAACAGCTCGCTCATTTGATCGCTGAGCAGCAGCTGGCGGATGGCGCGATTCTTCCTTGCAACCTCGCTGAACGGATTCGGGTCGTGATGCTCCTGCAGCTTGTGCAAAATGCCCTGCTCCACAAGAAACTCCCGCTGCGTCCGCAGCGTACAGCCGGTAAACCCCGCTCGCGCCGCCGCATCCAGGCACAAGCTGAAATTGACATGAGCCGTCATGTCCTGCCGCCCCTGAAATTGAAACGGATCGTCCGCAGCCTGATGCTGCCGGTAGCACATCAACGTGCCGCGCTGCCGGTGCGCCCCGTAGATTTCCTCTTCCCGATCGCCATAATCGATGACGATGACGCCTCCGCTCCGAACGCGCTTCGCTACCGCGTGCAGCCAGTCCTCCGCGGCGAAATTCACTTCCCCGATTTGCCCGTCCGGCCATTGAACTTTTAGCCCGGTCATATAGTCTAATAATCGTTTGGATGCTGCAGGATGCCAGACTTCCCGGAAAGATCGATCCGGCTCGTCCCACGCCACGTACGCCTCCTCGTACCGCCCTTCCCGGTACCTTACCCGGTGAACCGGAAATGCGTCGAGCAGCTCATTGGCGAGCACAAAAATCCCGTCGCCCGGAGGAGCGGCAAGCCAGTCCGCATCCGCAACAAAACGGACGACAGCCTCGTGCGGCTTTAAGGTCTCAGCCTGCAACCGCCGATGATATCCGCTGGATTCGATCATCGTATAGCTGAGACGGGCGTACAAAGACGGTGCTGTCAGCCGCAGCTCATTTAAAAGATGAAGAGCAAGCCGGCCGCTGCCCCCTCCCCATTCTACGATGGAAACCGGCTCCGTTTCCCGCACGGTCTCGGCCGCCAGGCGAACGATGAACGCGGCCACCATCTCGCCCATTGCGGTGCCGATCGAAGAGCTAGTGTAGAAATCGCCGTCTTTCCCGATTTTGACAGTCTCGCTGCGGTAATATCCTCCGGGCTCGTGGTATAAACATATATCCATATAATCGCGAAACGGAATCGCCCGCTTCTCGTGCCGCCGGATAGCGGCTATCAGCGCTTGAACGACTTCCGGGTGACCAAGCTGCACATTCACAAAGATTGCCTCCTGATATTCGCTGCAAATTGCAAGCGTTTTTTGCAATTGTTTACATACAGACAAACCGGGTATAAACCATTATAATGAAGAAGGACTTATGGAAGGAGAGACTGGAATACATGTTTAAAAAATGGATGACGTTAACGGTGATCACCTCGGTCGGCCTCGTTTCGTTAACAGCTTGTACGGACAACACCAAGATCAAAGAAACAGTGGAAACATCGTTAACCAAGCAGCAGGAAATGAAATCGTATTCGTTTGACGGCAGCGCAGCTCTGCAAATCAGCGACGCGCTGATAAGCTCTCCGAATCCTCTTACGAACGGAATTCTCGGCGTATTCCGGGAAAGCACCATTGAGTGGAAAGGCGCCAGCAGCCTCGATCCGCTACAGTTCGAGACCGATTTGAAAATTACCCCCAAAGGGACTACGTCTCCGATTGCAATACCTATTCTTATTAAAGATAACAAATTGTATTTCAATATACCAGCTATCAATAAAACGGCTGACGAATATTATGCCGTCGATTTGCAGCAGCTTAGCCAAAACAGCGCGGCACCGCTGAAGCTTGATAATTTGAAAAACACATCGCAATTGACCGCGGCGCTAAGCGGCATCATTTTCCAGGGCACCGATCCCAAATGGTATAAAGAGGCCAAAGAACCTGTCAAGCTGAAAGACGGTTCGAACGCCAAATCGATCAGCATCGACCTGACCGCGAAAAACGAAAAAGAATTGAACGCCATGCTGCAAGCCAAACTGCCGGATTTCGTCGGCACGCTGCAAAATAACGGCCTGCTCGCCGCAGACAAGGCGGAACAGCTCAAAAAGTCGCTGACCGGCGTCCAACTGAAAGCCCCTGGCACGCTGAGCGTCGCGATCGACGATCAAGGTTTCATCCGCGACCAGTCGATGGACATTATTTTCACGGTAACTGCGGCTGACGGCAAATCGTCGGAGAACAAATTGACGCTCCACCAAACCTATGACGGGATCAATCAAGCCCCTGCTTTCACCAAGCAAGTTCCAGCCCAGGTTAAAGACTTTAATGACGTCCTTAAGCTGATAGTCAAAACAAAAAAATAGCTTTCCTTACATGCTTGCTCCTTTCGCCGGGGGCAAGTATTTTTTTGTGCTTCATTTAATAGAAATATGATAATCTGTACATAGGGGGAGAAACGTCTGAATGAAATACAGGAACCGAATCATGCTCGTCGTTTTATCGGCGATGCTCATCTGGAATACGGCCGCGCCCATCCGTTCGGTATTGGCTGAAGAGGCAGGCGCTGCACACGATAATACGAAAGAGCTGCTGCAAAAAGGGCTGACGATATACGAAATCGACCGGGAACTCGCCAGACTGAACGAGCAGGACGCCAAGCTCGCCGACCAAATCCGGCTTAACGAGCAGGATATCGTTCGGCAAAACGACAGCGTTCAAGAAACGAGAAAGCATGCCGGCAAAGTGCTCAGAGCCTATTACACCGGAGACCGCGATACGATTTGGACGCTTCTGTTCACCGTTACTTCGGTCAGCGATGCGATCCGAATGTTGGAATACATACAAATGATACTTGTGAACGACCACAAAGCGTTGGCCAGCTTTACCGAATCGTTCGCCAAGCTCAAGCAGTTGCGGGCGGATCTTGATACGTCCCGCAGCGATTTGCAGAAAACGAAAGACAATTGGCTGCAGCAGCGGCAGCGGCTCGTCACGCTCCAGGAAGAACTGGACAAACGGCTTGCAGTGACGGCCCAGGCGGCGGTCGTTCAGCAGCAGATCAAGTCGTTGAACGATCAATGGAAAGAAGAAGGCCTGCCTGTGTTCCGCGAATACTTGAAGCAGCTGTCCGCCGCTTTCCTTGAATTTCCCCAGTTTATTACGCAAAGCGGCGCCGACAATAAATATTTGGATTTGTCTTCCTTCAGCAACCCGCTGATCACGATCAGCGATCGCGATTTCAACGACTATTTGCACCGGACTAACGAGCAGTTGAAAAATCTCGACTTCACCTTTCAGAACGACGGCATTGTCGCCTCGGGGAAAAAAGACGATCTCGCCTTCAAGCTGCAAGGCAAATTCGCCTTAATTGAAGGAACGGACATGAACGAAGTCCGGTTCCTGATCGACCGTATCGAATTCAACGGCTTCGAGCTGCCGGATACGACGATCGCGGACATGATGAAAGAATTCAATCTAGGCTTCATCCCGAAAAAGATGGTCAGCTACCTCGATGTCGTGAGCGTAGAAACAAAAGACGGGAAAGCTGTCGTCAAACTCAAGCTATCCTTTACAAAGTGAACGGATGGGGCTGCGTCGAAAACCTGCAACAATCAGATTAGATTGATAACAAAGTGACGGGATAGAGGAACCTGAGGGGGGCAGCCTTGGTGCAAGCGTTCTTCCCCAATCCACTCCTCTCCTGAGCAAGTTACAGCACTGAAGTGGGAGGACACAAGCCGGCTGGACAGGGAGAAAACCTGCGAAAGTGCAGGTTTTTTCTGCGAAATTAGTTTGTTTTGGCGAAAAACCTGCAAAAGTACAGGAATTTTCGCTGAAAGTGAATCGGAGTCCATGTATTCGATGAAAAGCCTGCACAATTGCAGGAATTCTTCGTGGCCAGTGGTTAAGGACACAAATTCATGTATTTTTGCAGGTTTTTTCGTGCAGCCAGGCAGATTGTGGCTATCGCCTATGACGCGGCAGTTTTTTGGGCAGCCTGACTTTTGAGGTTTTTCGTGCAGCTTGGCAGATTGTGCGATCGGCCCTGGCGTGTGGGTTTATGGGCAGCCCCATGCCCATGTGTTCATCGTTCGTTATTTTCAGGTTAGTACGGCATTCCAGCCGCTGCGCAGGCTCAAGCCCGCTCTAAGCGGGGAATATCTATGCAATCGCGGGCTTTCCACGCAACGAACCGATGCCACGCAAACAAGCCCTTATCCGCAGATACGGATAAGGGCTTGTTTGCGTTTCTCGTTATAGCAGGTCCGCCGCCAGTTGGGCCAAGTGCGAACGTTCACCTCGTTCCAGCGTGATGTGGCCGCTGATCCCCTCTTGCTTGAATCGCTCGACCACATAAGTGAGGCCGTTGCTGGATGCGTCCAAATAAGGATGGTCGATTTGCTCGGGGTCGCCCAGCAGCACGATTTTGCTGTTCTCGCCGACACGCGAGACGATCGTCTTCACTTCATGCTTCGATAAGTTCTGAGCTTCGTCGATGATAATGAATTGTCCCGGGATGGAGCGCCCGCGGATGTACGTCAAGGCCTCCACCTGTATGCTGCCCAGCCCTGCCAATATTTTATCGATATCGCCCGTTTTTTTCGTATCGAACAAAAACTCCAGATTATCATAGATCGGCTGCATCCAGGGGCGCAGCTTCTCGTCTTTTTCACCGGGCAAATATCCGATATCTTTGCCCATCGGAACGACGGGGCGGGCGATCAGCAGCTTTTTGTACTTGCGCTCGTCTTCGATTTTCATAAGCCCCGCGGCAAGCGTCAGCAGCGTTTTGCCCGTGCCCGCTTTGCCGGTCAAGGTCACCAGCGGGATCTCGTCGTTTAAAAGCAATTCCAGCGCCATGCGCTGCTGGGCGTTGCGCGCCGCGATTCCCCATACGGGCTCGTTGCTCATATAAAGCGGCTCCAGCTTTTTGCCTTCGGCATTGACTTTTAACAAAGCGGATTTCGACGTTCCAAGTTCATCTCTTAAAATAACAAATTCATGAGGATGCAGCGAATACCCGAGATTCAGCGAATGGAGGTTCAAAAAGCGGTACGTATAAAATTCGTCTATGATCGACGGATGCACATGCAGCGTCACATATCCCGTATACATATCAGTCTGGGAGACAATGCGGTCGGTCAAATAATCTTGAGCCGTCAGCCCGAGAACGTCCGCTTTAATTCGCACCAGAGTGTCTTTGCTGACAATCACGACAGGCTTCGGATCGTCGTTCTCCTGTTCTTCCAGATGATAGTTGAGCGCAACCGCAAGAATCCGGTTATCGTTGGTGAGCTCGGCGAACGTTTCCTGAAGCTTGGCAAAGCTGCGGTGATTCAGCTCCACCTTGATGCTGCCGCCGCTTTCCAGCGTGACTCCATCGGATAATGTACCTTTGACGCGCAGACCGTCAAGCAGACGGGATACATGTCTGGCATTTCGCCCAATCTCATCGGCGTTCCGTTTCTTCGAATCGATCTCTTCCAACACCACGGCGGGTATGACTACTTCATTATCGTCGAAAGCAAATAAAGAATTAGGGTCCTGAAGCAGTACATTGGTATCCAACACGTAAATTTTTTTCATATGTGTGTCCCCTCCCGGATTTGGCGTTAGATCTTTTGCTGTAGGAATGCAATTTTTGATTCGCTGGAATCAAATTCATTCCTTGTGCCAGATGCCATGCTATCTGATGCATACATACAAAATAGCTGTGCAGGACAAACTAAACGCAAGATTCAAGGAAAAGAAAGGATCGATGCTGGTGAAACGAATTTGTCTGATAGTGCCGCTGCTTTTCCTTGCTGCCGGCTGCAGCCAAGCGCCGAAAAGTGGTGCTGCCCCCTCTCCAAATGCAAATCAGGATCAAATTAAAGTGCAACAAATCGCTCCGCAAAAACTGGAAATTAAAAATCCGCAGCAAGTCGCAGAGCGTTTGGAGAACCTGGCGGTAAGCGTTCCGCAAGTGGAAAGTGCCCATTGTGTTGTATTCGGCAACACGGCTGTCGTAGGAATCAATGTAAAAAAAGATATGGACAGATCCAAAGTCGGAACCGTGAAGTATTCCGTCGCAGAAGCGCTGCGCAAAGACCCGTACGGCGTCAATGCCATCGTTACCGCAGATATGGACCTCGATCAGCGCTTGCGCAACATTCGCGATAATATTAGGGCTGGAAGGCCTGTCACAGGCTTCGCCGAGCAGATGGCCGATATCGTCGGCCGGATTATGCCGCAGATCCCCCGCGATCTTAGAGATGTCCCAAGCACCCCCGTACCGAACGATGCGAATCAGGTAGGAAGACCTAACCTGTAGCCCGATAACCGGATAAACTTGGAAAAGACGAGAAAAAGCCTGACAGCGTAAGCATGTCTAGGCTTTTTTTATCGCATGAAAAACTTGTCCGTCCAGCTCAATCGCTGCACGTCGGTTGAATGCACAGAACACGGCGGTCCGAGCCGACTTGATGCCTGTCTCGGCACAATCCGGATTGTCGCTTGGCAAGGCTGAAAACAATTGCTCCGGTAAAGTTGTAATTGGTTCGGCCATGATGTTTGCGCCTCCTACAAGGTAGTAGCATACTAGCCTTACAATTTCAGTATATCACAAGCAAGAGCACGTGTTCCACTTTTATGTATCCATTTTTCAATCCATGCGAACACTCCTTCGGCCTGCGGCAGGATATACCCTATTGTATCGTTCGGAAGGCAAAGTTATGTCGGTGTCGCAAGTTATTGATTATATTTAGGATTTGAGTTGATGTCTTCCAGCAGCTTTTCCGCCGCCTCCCGGTCGAAAGATACGCTCCTGCTTACTCCTTCCTGCTCATAAGCGATGATGACCTTGATGGCGTCTTCACCTTCGATCTGCATCCCTGTTACCGCGTGATCCTCCCGCAATAGAACGGCGAAGAAATCGAGCGTTTCCGCCGCCGCCCTATCGTCCGTCCGCGCTTCCGCGACAATATGCATCTGCAGCCAATTAAACAGCGCATCCTGAAGTTTCACTCATCTACCATCCTCTCTCAGCAAAATGACCTCATACCCGTTCTCCAGCCATTCCAGCCATTGGCGCTTCCACAGCAGCTGCCGGTCGGAAAGTCCGCCTGCGCCGCCCTTCAGTTCCCTTACCAACTCTCTCGATGCCTCGGGAGCAAGCAGACGATCCAAAAAAGCTTCCGCGCAATGGGATATATGCAAGGGATTGCCGTCGAACGCCAGCACGCCAGGAGCGGCCAGATCCGCCTCGACAAGCTCGGAGCCGCACAGCTCTTCGTCATCGCTCAGCAGCAGACTGGCTTTGAACATCGGCAAAAGCCGCGGATGGAGCGCATGCGCCTCCTCCCGCAAAGCGTCAACCTCGCCCGGCGGTTCGCAGCACAGACGATCAGCCCCGAAAGTTACAGGTTCCCTGCAAATAATAGGAGTTAACCAATAGCGGATCATCAACCAATCCCCCTCCCTTATTGGGAAGACCTTTTACCGGTTCTTTTTTCAACAAAATAGCGCACCCGGACCAGGAACATGAGAAATACGGCCACAGCCAGACTGGGCACGATCGGCAATCCCGCGACCTGGAAAAAGAGCAGCATGATCGAGCCGATCGCAATCAGCACGTAGATGATGAGCGTCTTCAAAACCGGCAGCTTGCGCGCGCGGAACACTTTATTATACACATACGACATAAACACGAAAATCAACAAATATGTAATCAGGATATGATCGCCAAACCACCCAGTCAACACAAGTCTCACCTCCATGAAAGCGAATTCTCACAAGCATACGAAAAATATAGGGAAAGGGAAATGACAGCTCAAGAAAGTAACTCTGCTGCATTTCCCTTTTTTGCCTTTTATTTATTATACGCCTGCTTCGGACATTTTGCGGTGTTTTTCAGCGCGTTCGCGCTCGCTTTTATTCAAAATCTTTTTGCGCAGACGAACGGATTTCGGCGTAATTTCGCAGTACTCGTCATCGTTCAAGTACTCCAGCGCCTGCTCCAGGGAATAGATGCGGGGAGTTTTCATTTTCACCGTTTCTTCCTTGTTCGCCGAACGGATGTTGTTGACCGCTTTTTCCTTGCAAATGTTGACGATGATGTCGTTGTCGCGAGTATGCTCGCCTACGATCATGCCCTCGTACACTTCCGTCTGCGGGTGAACGAACAGCACGCCGCGGTCTTCGACGGAAAGAATGCCGTACAGCGTGGACACTCCCGTTTCGCTGGATACGAGCACGCCTTCGTGACGGCCGCCGACGCCTGCGCCCAGGTAAGGACCGTAGCTGTCAAACGCGTGGTTCATAATTCCGTAGCCGCGTGTCAGCGTCAGGAAGTACGTTCTGTATCCGATCAAGCCCCGCGCAGGAATCAGGAACTCCAGGCGCACGTTGCCGTTGCCGTTGTTGATCATATTGACCATTTCCGCTTTGCGGGTTCCGAGGCTTTCCATAACCGCGCCCATGCTGTCCTCGGGAACGTCAATGATCAAGCGCTCGATCGGCTCCATTTTTTGTCCGTCGATTTCGCGGATGATGACTTCCGGCTTGGACACCTGCATCTCGAAACCTTCGCGGCGCATATTCTCGATCAGGATGCCGAGGTGAAGCTCGCCGCGCCCGGAGACGATGAAAGCATCAGGGCTGTCCGTGTCCTCCACGCGCAAGCTGACGTCGGTTTCCAGCTCTTTGTACAGACGCTCGCGCAGCTTGCGGGACGTTACCCATTTGCCTTCGCGGCCGGCAAACGGGCTGTTGTTCACGAGGAACGTCATCTGCAGCGTCGGCTCGTCGATTTTCAGCACCGGCAGTGCTTCCGGATTCGTCGGATCGGCAACCGTTTCGCCGATGTTGATTTCTTTAATCCCGGCAATCGCGATGATATCGCCTGCGCCGGCTTCTTCGATTTCAATCCGTTTCAAGCCGGAGAAACCGAACAATTTCTCGATTCTCGCCTGTTTTGTAGCGCCTTCGCGGGTAATAACCGCAACCGGTTGCCCTTGGCGGATTTTGCCGCGGTTCACCCGGCCGACCCCGATGCGTCCCAAATACTCGTTGTAATCCATCAGCGTAACGAGGAACTGCAGCGGTTGATCCACGTCTTCCGTAGGCGCAGGAATATGCTGAACGACCGTTTCATAGATCGCTTCCATGTTCGCATCCTGCTTATCCGGGTCAAGGCTGGATGTGCCTTGAAGCGCGGAGGCGTACACGACATGGAAATCCAACTGCTCATCCGTCGCTCCCAGCTCAATGAACAAATCGAGCACTTCGTCGACAACTTCCGCCGGACGCGCATTCGGTCGGTCGATTTTGTTGACGACGACGACCGGCGACAGGTTTTGCTCCAGCGCTTTGCGCAGTACGAACTTCGTTTGCGGCATCGTGCCTTCGAAAGCGTCGACTACGAGCAGAACGCCGTCGACCATTTTCATAATCCGTTCAACCTCGCCGCCGAAGTCGGCGTGTCCCGGGGTGTCCACGATATTAATCAAATAGTCTTTATAATTAATCGCCGTATTTTTGGCCAAAATCGTAATGCCGCGCTCTCTCTCCAAATCGTTGGAGTCCATGGCTCTTTCCTGAACGGCCTCGTTATCGCGGAACGTTCCAGACTGCTGCAGCAGCTTGTCGACGAGCGTAGTTTTGCCGTGGTCAACGTGCGCGATAATCGCGATATTGCGAATCTTGTCTCTAGCGTGCATGAATTATTCAAACCCTCTCTACCCTATGATTTTCGCCTCTGATCATAAAAGAAGCGTCGGACGAAAGCGCCGACGCTTGACATTTAACATTATTATATGCAAAAAAGCGACATTATGCAAGGATTTTGCACTTTATTTTATTGTAAACGGACATTTCCCCGCTTTGCAGGCCCATCCCCGCTACCATATTCTCGGCTTGCGCATCATGATCAGCACACCGCCTACGATGAGCAGCAGGGCAACGACGTAGATGCCGAGCTTGAACAATAAAGCAAGGACGAAGAAAACGGCGGATGCGACGCCCAAAATCAGCGCGGCGGTCATGACCCCGCGGTCGCGGCCCCGGTCAAACAAATGCAGCTCGTACAGACCGACGGCCACTCCGAAAATAAAGCCGGGCCACAAATAGCTCATCGAGCCCCAGCCAAAAATGTTGCAGTAAAAAAACATGAGAGAATACGTCGTCAGTATGCCGCCCGGCAGCAGAATCCCGGCCGGAAGCATGCGGTTAAAATACAAAGCGTGAAACAACAGCCCCGGAATAAGCAGCGCCAGCGGCCATAAATAAGCAAAGACAAAGTGAAAGACCCCTAATTTCCCAAGCAGCAAAACGATCGCAACCCCGATCAGCAGCACACCGATGGAGTAGCTGTTTCTAGCCATAAGGCTTCCCTCCCCAATTCGCCGAAAGTGAGCGCCCGTTCGACACTCATCTGCAAATAGTGTATCTCACTTGCGGAAAAAACGCCAGAAGGCGCGGCGTTTACTTGCGGTTGCGCCGTTTCGCTTCCAGCAAACGGCTCATCGCATCCGGCGGCGGGGCCTCGGACGCCGCCGGGGGCGCTGGCGGAGCGGCGGCCGCGGGCCGTTCCCCTTCGGCGGCGGCGGGCCGCGCAGCCGCCGCCGGGGGCCGCTGCAGCTTGCGCTCCGCAAGCTGCCGGCGTTCGCGGAGACGCGCAAGCGGCGTCTCCGCAGGCTGCGGCGGGCCGGCTTCGCGGCGGGCCCGCCCGAATCGCGCAGCCGTCCGGGCCCACAGGGCGGACGGCAGGCTGACGCGGCGCGCTGCGATATCAAGCAGCAGCAACGCGAGCGCGGCCATCAGCAGGTACGCGCTGATGGGGACCGCCCGCTTCTGCGCGGCGGAAGCGAAGGCGAAGGCGTCCTCCGGGTGCTCGAGCGAGAGCACCCGGCCGCCGGTCAAGGCGGCAAGCTGCTTCAGCTTGTCCGGGCCTTTGCCTTCCGTGATCCGGTATTCCGGCGAATACGGGATCACGAACCCCGACGTCGCGCTGCCGATCACGCGCTTCTCTGCGCCTTCCCCGCCCTCCGGCGCCAGAAGTTCCGTCTTCACCAAATATACGCCGGACTTATCCACAGGCACTTGCGCTGAATATTCTCCCGGCGCCGTAGCCGTGAAGGCGACATCCTTCGTGCCGAGGGAGTCGTCCGTTATAACCGCTCGAAGCTCGCCCTGCAAACCGGCGCTCCCGCTGCCGTTCCCGATCCGCGCTTCCAGGGTCATTTCGCTGCCTGACAAATGTCCGGTCAGCTCCATCGGCGAAGCTTCAAACTGCGGGAACGTCCATTTGATCATGCCCGTCAGTGCCTTCGGAAAACCCGGCCACTTGACCCAGTCCGCCGACCACGCTCCGGTAACGTCGCTCGTCCATGCAACCGACCGGCCGGACCCGTACTGCCACCTTGCCAAAACCGGGTCGGGCTCCTGGCTCGCCAAAATCACGTCCGCCGTTTCCTTCGGCGTCGTCGCGATATACCCGTTCAGGGCCGGCACCCCTTGCCCGAACAAGCCCATCCAGTCGGCTCCCCCCGTATAGGCGGGAACGAACGGCTGATTCACGATATACGTGCGGGAAATCAAAACCGCCTCGCGGCTGAAAATCGCCGGAATCGTCGTTTGATCGACAGCGGCATAGTACCTGCCCTTGGCGAGATCGGCAAGCTGCTTCAGCAGCGCCTGATCCGCATCGGTGCCGATCGCCACCGTGGACATCGTTATATTGTCCTTTTGCATGTTTTGCGTCAGGGCCTGATAGCTTTGATCTGTCGCGGACTGCCCGTCCGTCAGCAAAATGATATGTTTCCGCTGCGCGTCCACCTTCGACAGCTTCCGGTAAGCTTCTTCCACTGCCGAATAAATTTCGGTGCCGCCGTCGGCGGGAATCGAATTGATTTTACGGATGATGTCCGGCTTGTCGGTCAGCTTCTGCGGCTCTACGTACCAGAGCGAAGACGAATCGAATCCGAGGACGCCGAGAGTGTCCTTCTCCCTTAACAAATCCGTCGTCCGGGAGGCCGCCTCCTGGGCCAGTTTCATTTTGTCCCCGGCCATACTGCCGGATTTGTCGATCACGAGCACGATGCCGAGCGACGGAATTTCCCGCTTGCCGCGCAAATCCATGTAGACGGGAAGCGCGCGTTCGATCGGCGTTTTGAAATATCCGCCCAAACCGTAGCTGTCCTGCCCGCCGAGCATGACCAGACCGACGCCGTAATCGCGTACGGCCTGCTCGATCATCTCCATCTTGACCTGCGGAATGCGGGTTGCGGGGACGTCATTCAAAACGATGCTTTCATAGCCGGCATACGAAACAAAATTGTTCGACAGCAGCTCCGGCGTTATCGTATCGAAAGGAATCAACGCGGACCTAAGCGCCGCCTCCACATTTTGCGAAGCTCCTTCCTTGCCCTCGACGATGAGCACTTTCGGCGGCCCCTGCACTTTGCTGAACGCATAATGCGTGTTGTTCGCCGACTGCTCGTCCCCGTCCATATAGATCTCGGCCCTGTACCGGTGAATGCCCGGCTCCTTCGCCAGCGATTTGACGACAAAGCGGTTTTCGCCCTTTTCGAGCGTTACCTGCCCGGCCGTTATTTCCCGGTCGTCTTCATAAACCCGCAGCTGTGCGGGACCGGCCGCAGTCGCCCTTACCTGCACCTCGACCGAATAAGCTTCCCCTTGGTACAGCTTGTCGGGAACCCGCACTTCTTCGACGGCGGCATCTTTTTTCTCTTTGACAGGCATGGGCACGACGTCGACGGCAATTCCGCGATCGCGGAGCAGTGCGCCTTGCCGCAGCATATCGCCGACGTTTTCCTCGCCGTCGGATAGCAGCATAATATGCTTTCCCTTGCCGTCTCCCAGGGAGCCGGAAGCAAGCTGCAGCCCGGCGGACAAGTTCGTAAACTGCGCATTCGTCCGCGAAGTGAACTGGAAGCCGTCAAGAGGCTTGGTGTCCACAGACGTTTCCAGATAAGCGTCCAGCCCGATGGAAACAACCCCGGCTTCGTCCTGCTCCGACCGCTCTTTGGCGGCGGCGCGAATCCACTGGGCTTCCCGGCTATCCGCCTTTACGCTGTCGGAACGGTCCACGGCAAAGACGACGGTTTTATTGTTTTTCCATGTGAACAGCTGCGTCCCGGCAAGCGAAAGCACGAGAAGCAGAAGGACAAGCGTACGGACGGCAACCGCAAATTTTTTGCGCGTGCCGTTCAGCCTTGGAACGTGGAGCCACATGAGGCGGATATAAAAAACGAGGGGCACGATCAGCAGCAGAGCCCACACGCGGTCAAACTGAATGCCCACGTCTATACACCTCCCATTCCAGCAGCAGCAGGATCAACAGCATAGCAACGATCCAGGGCACTAAAGAAACCGCGAACGGTTCTTTGTCCGGCGAAACGGCGGCTCGGGATGCATCCGTATTGCCCGAGTCCGTCCGTTCGCCAGGGGTGGCCCCGGGCAGTAAATCCGCTTTCCCGTTGATATTCGATTCCCGTGAATCGATCGCCGATTCCAGCAGTCGCGACTGGACAACATTGCCTTGGGCATCGTACTCCATAAAACGGTACAGCCCTGGCACCGCAGGGATCGTCTGCACAGCCGCTACCGCTCCTCCAATTTGTTCAGCCGCCTGTTCGGCACCCTGACCTGACTCGGGCTTCCAAACGGCCTTGGCCGTCTCCGGATGAATCGCCAGCTCCCTTCTGTCGCCTGCTACGAATCGTCCCAGACTCGCGCCGTCCTGCCGTGTCAGCCAATTGGCCGCGTTTTGCACCAGAATCGGAAATTCGGCCCGCAGCGCCAAATCGGATTGCTGCAAGGAAAAAGCGAACACGAGGCGCGGAACGCCGCTTTCCGTGCCCGCCAGCAGCAGCGGCAGCCTGCCCGCTTCCACGATCGGCTTGGCCCCTTTTTGACCGGCGCCGGCAGCCTCGTCCGCTCGAGCGACGTTCACGTCCTGCAGCCGGATGAAGCGGGTGACAGGATGATCGGCAATCGTATAAGGAGGCGAAACCTGGCGGCTTGCCGAAGGTGACGGGGCGGCCGGAGGAAATGTCCAAAGCGGCGTCGATTTCAGGAGCCGCTGCCAGGGCTCTCCCGGCAGCTCCGCCCCCGATACGCCGTCGAGGATGACGAGATCGGGGCTCGTCCCGGTTGGCAGCGGATACGTCCCGTCGGCGCTTTTTTGTATTTTCAGCACATCGATTTTCGCCAAAGCGAGCGCTTTTTCCAAAAACAAGCTGCCGCTGCCGACATAGGCGGCTCTCTTGCGCCCGCCTCCTTCGGAAAACGCGTAGGCCGTGTTATCTTCCGCAAGCGCGTCTTGAACGTCGAGGGCCAGCTTGTAAACGGCTGCGCTTTCCAGATTTTCGAAATAAACGGTCTGCTGTTCGTCAGGTTGTAAAGTCAAGCGCTCGATTGTTACTGCCTTGGCATCAGCATAAAGCGCAGCCTCGAACGATGCTGGCGCGGCGCCCCAGTTTTTGACGACAGCTACGGCTTGATACCCGGAACCGCTGCCTCCCTGTTTCACGCCGAACTGCGCAATACTTACGTTTTCGTGTGACCCGGCAAGCTCCGTACGCTCGACGGCAACAGGTACGGCGAAAGAGATGCCTGATCCGTTTTCCGTCCATTGTCCGTCGGTGTAAATGCGCACCTGTGCTTCGGAGTCATCCCGAGTGAGCGCAGCAGCAAGCGACAGCGAAGCCTGATAGGCGGTTTTTCCATAAAAAGGCGTGACCTTCCGAATTGCGGACTCCAGGGCGGGAATGCCCGCTTGCCGCTGCATCACCACTTCCGGCTGATCTCTCATGACAAGCAGCGTATATTCGCTGTTTAGCGCATGCTCGCGGGCGAATTCCAGCAATTGCCGCTCCGCTTGCTGCAGCCTCGTCACGCCCCCTGCGGAAGCCTGCATGCTGGCGGAAGCGTCCAGCACGAAGACGACTCGCGCCGTCCCGCCGCCGCCCGTTCCGGGGACGAACGGCTTCATGAGCGCAAGCACGCACAGCGCGGCCGCCAGCAGCTGCAGCCAGAGCAAAAGCTGGCGGCGGAGACGCTGCCACGGCCGATTCGCTTCCTGCTCGCGCAGAATTCGCTGCCAAAGCAAATGGCTGGATACTTCGGTATCCACATAGCGCCGCTTTAGAAGATACAGGATGACGATAAAAGGCAGCGACAGCGAAAACCAGAGACCGCTTAAGGACGCGAACTGCATGAAAGGCTCACCTCTTTCTTTCTGAATATTTCGGGCATACTATTTCGGAACCGGCGGCAGCTATGCTGCAACCGCGTTTTTTTACCACATAAGAATGTTTAAGTTCTTTACAGCGCTAAAGCGCGTAGAACCGCATTCTTATTGGCGAATAAACCTACCTCTGAACGCGGTCGCTCATCTTCGAAAAGACCTCGATAGAGGTTTATCTCACAAAATGCACTTTTCCTGTACAGGAGGACTTATGGAACGATCGCAACCGGCTCACGCCCAAAAACCGCTTTGGACAAAAGCTTTCTTGCTTACTTCGCTTTCGAATCTGCTGCTTTTTTTCAGCTTTCAAATGCTGATTCCGACCATTCCGGTCCACATCCTGGATATTGGAGGAAACAATGTGCAGGTCGGGCTTGTGATGGGGCTGTTCACGATTTCATCGCTGATTACGCGGCCTTTTGCCGGCAAGGCGCTGGACACGCTGGGCAGAAAACACGTGCTGCTGGTCGGATTAACGATCTGCATTCTGACCATTGCCGGGTATTCCTACATGGCCGCTGTCGCGCTCATTCTCGCCGCCCGCTTCGTGCACGGCATCGGCTGGGGCATTTCCACCACTTCCCTCGGCACTGTCATCGCCGATATTATTCCGGCGGAAAGACGCGGGGAGGGAATGGGCTACTACGGGTTATCGAATACGTTTGCCCTGGCCTCGGCTCCGATGACCGGATTATGGGTTCTGCACGCTTACGGCTTCCATCGTGTGCTTCAACTATCCACTGTACTTGCGGTGATGTCGCTGCTCAGCTCGCTTTTTATCGCCTACCCGAAGCCCAGGCCGTTCGAAAAACCGGCTCAGCCGCCGAAGCTCATCGACCGGCTCATGGAGCGAAGCGCTGCGCTGCCGTCCGTTTTGCTGTTTTGCACAGCGGTTTGCTACGGAGGCATCGTCACGTTCATTACTTTATTCGGCCGCGAAGCCGGGATTTCGAATGTCGGATGGTTTTTTCTTTGCAACGCTTCCATGGTGTTGATCGTCAGACCTATAACCGGTCTGCTGTTCGACCGGAAAGGCCACGAATGGGTGCTGCTCCCCGGAGCTTTGTTCACGATATGCGGGCTGCTGCTGCTTTCGTTTGCGCACTCCGAGGGCTCCCTGGCGGCCGCCGCATTGTGCTACGGCATCGGCTTCGGCTCCATCCAGCCGGCACTGCAGGCGTGGACGATCAGCCGTGCGGCTTCGGCCCGCCGCGGTGCGGCGAGCGGCACTTTTTTCTCCGCCAACGATCTCGGCATCGGAGTCGGCGCGATGGCGCTCGGAGCGTTGGCTAACGCGCTTGGCAGCTACGCCTGGATGTACCGGTTTTCCATCGTGCTGATGGTCGCCTTCCTGCTTATTTACGGCTGGTCCCTATGGCACGCCAGACGCGGCGTTCGCATCGTCCAGCGGGCATAAGCTTGCGTGCTCTTTCACCGGACGAGTCCGCTGCGGCGCAGCTCGCCAAGCAAAAAATCGCCCGGAGGCACATCGGTAGCCGCCAGCAAATACGTAATCCCGCGTTCAAAGCAGAAAGATCTGAGTGACTGCGTGTACGCTTCTACCGCTTTCCGGTAAGACTGCAGCACTTTGCCGGTGACGGCTACCTCTTTGGCCGCGCCCGATTCGCTGTCGATCAACCTTAGCTCGCCGCTGAGACCGGGGTTCAGCTCCTCTGGCGACAGCACTTGCACGACGACCACTTCCTGCTTCGCGGCAAGCAAATATTGAAGCGCCTCCAGAACGCCGTTTTCATACAAAAAATCGGAAAACAGCCAGGTCATGCCCGCCTGCCGCGGAAGCACCGCCGGATTGCAAAACACGGCCCCGGCATCGCCCGCTCCCTGCGCCTCGCAGCCCGCCAAAAACTCAAAAAGCCTTGCCGCGCTGCCTTTGCCGCGAAGGTGCTTCAACTGCCCTGTCACCCGATCCGTAAAAGCCGCGGCGCTGACGCGGTCATACCGGTTCAGCGAAACGTACCCGATCGCCGCGGCGAGCGTTCTTGCGTACTCCCATTTGGTAAGCGGCGAAGCTCCGGAGCCTTTCCCAACTCGCGCCTCTCCCGGCCCGCTTTGCGGCGCTGCTCGGCGGGTGGTCAGACCCCAGGAGGACGAGGCGGCGGAACCGGCGGAGGGGCGTCCCGGTGGGCCTGCCGCGAAACCTGTTCGTCCGAAATCCATCGATTTCGAAGCATCCAGCCAAAGGTGAATGTGGAGCTCCTGCTCGTCCATAAACAGCTTTATAAAAGGCTTGCCCGTGCGCCCGTACGCGTTCCAATCGAGCTGGCGCGTATCGTCTCCGGGGCTGTACAGCCTGTAATCGGCGAAATCAAGGGAAGAGCCGTAGTTTTTCGAGCGGCGCTTCCCCTGCATCGTTCCGCTGATCCTGCTTTTGGCAGCGACGCTCATTTGATCCAGACGCCGCATGAGGCTTGCATCCAGCAGTTGCAAACCGCCTCTCATCGCCCGTTCTCCAGCTTAAGGATGACATCCCGAATGACGGAATCGGGCGAAACACCCAGCGCTTGTCCTTCAAAATTTAAAAACAGCCGGTGGCGCAGTGCCGGAATCGCAGCCGCGGCAATATCCTGTTTGGAAACGTGAAACCGCCCTGCCAAAAATGCCCTGACTTTGGATACGGCGATGATCGCCTGCACGCCCCTGGGGCCCGAGCCGAACCGGACGTATTTCCTGACAGCCTCGGGTGCGTCCGCCTCTTCCGGGTGCGTATTCATCAACAGCTGAACCGCATAGTCCAGCACTTCTTCCGCAACCAATATTTGTTTGAGCCCTTGCTGAATTTCCCGCAGCAGATCGCCGTCGGCGACCTTTTCGGCTTTCTCCTCGCTAGCTGAGGTCGTCCGCAGAATGATTTGCTTCAGCTCTTCTTTCGTCGGATACGTCACGTGAATTTTCAACAAAAAGCGGTCCAGCTGAGCTTCCGGCAGCGGATAAGTGCCTTCCTGCTCAAGCGGATTTTGGGTCGCCAGCACAAAAAAAGGCGAAGGAAGCGGATACGTTTCGGAGCCGACCGTAACCGTCTTTTCCTGCATCGCTTCGAGCAGAGCGCTTTGCGTTTTGGGCGTCGCCCTGTTGATCTCGTCGGCAAGCACGAAATGGCCGAACAACGGCCCCCGCTGGAACCGGTACGACGTTTCTCCCTGTGTGCCGAACTGGATCACATTCGTGCCCGTAATGTCGGCAGGCATTAAATCCGGCGTGAACTGAATGCGCGAGAAGCTCAAATCGACCGTATCGGCGATCGTCTTGACGAGCATCGTTTTGCCGAGCCCCGGTATGCCTTCCAGCAAAGCGTGCCCGCCTGCAAGCATGCACCACAACAGCTGCTCGACCACCTCCTGCTGTCCGACGATGACCCGCCCGATCTGTTCTTTCATGCGGCCGACCGCCGCACTCCATGTTTCAAGCTGCGCTTTGGATTCCACCATCGCTTTCCCTCTCCCGTCTGTGTTATCCACAGCAATATATGTTGCATAAAAATCAAAAGGAGCAACTCCTTCACAGTGTGTCTTTCTCGGGGCGCGTTGTGGCGCTGTGCGGCAGGCGGCCAAGCCCCACGTTCCGCACGCACGCTGGCCGAGCGGCCGTCCGCCAGATTCCGGGCCTTTCATCGATACCGGGCCTTTCTCCGAACGTTTGGCTAACAAGCGATTGCGGTCGACCGACCGCAGTCATGCAGCGCAACACCGCGTTGGGGCAACCGGATAATCATCCTTGTCACCCGATCAGATGATTCAAGTTCGATACAAGCTAAGATGCGCAGGCCAGCATTCTGATCGGCGAATCAACCTGCCTCCGAACGAGATCGCCACTTTCGAAAAAACTCGGAAGGGGTTTATCTCACAAGCTAGCTGCGCGAAGATAACGTGCCCAGAAACCCGCAAGCCGGAGCCGATCGCACAACCTGCCTGGGAGCCACGGATAAAAACCTGTAAACATACATCTATCCGACTCGTCGATACGCTGATAATGAAGCATTCCTGCAATTGTGCAGGCAGTTGAAAAACCTCCTATTTTTCTCGATGATCAAAAAAACACCAAAAGTATGGCCTAAATGCCCCTCGCAGATCGGTTTAATTCAATTTTTCCACTTTGAGATGAGACACCTCCACTAAAAATGGATCTGAGAGGAATCGGTTGGACTTTCGCAACAACCTGAAAACTGCAGCTTTTGCTCGATGGTTGTGCTGGACACGAAAAATTCATGCATTTGTGTAGGTTTTTCGCCGAGTACATTGGGATCAGGTTCGATTTCGCGGTAAATTCCTGCAATTGTTCGGCACATTTATAGGCTTCTGAGAAACCCGCACACCAGAGTCAGTCGCATCATTTTCCGGTTGCACGAAGAAAACCTGCAAAAGTGCAGTTTTTGCTCGATGGATACGCCGGCCACAAAAAATTCCTGCAAATGTGCAGGCTTTTTGTCGCTAACATGGGCTCAGGTTCATTTTTAAGGAAAATTCCTGCACAATCGCAGGCTTTTGGCCAAAATGAACCATTTTTGCGAAAAAAACCTGCACTTTCGCAGGTTTTTCCCAGACCCGGCCCGGCCTGTCAAGCCGCCTCATCCCCTCCCTGCTGTCCGGCCAACGTTGCGGCGCCGTACGGCAGGGAGTAGACCAAACGTCGTCTGCACGTTATGCAGCCCTTTCGGGCAAGCCCGACCGTGTGCTGGATCTGATGGTCTCGCTCACAAAGTCGGTCATGAACGGCTGCGCCAGCCTATGAAGCTTCACACGGCTGCGGCAAAACCGTGCATTAGGGATTCCCATTAAAATCAACGCTGCGGTTGAATGTCCAAAAAGTAGTCGCGCACCAGGTTTTGCATATTTTGCGGCAGCTCCGAGCGGTTCAGCGATTGCGCCGCTTCCGCCGCGTAATCGGCGTATACGTCCTCGTACGGGCGCGATGCCCCGTCCAGGCCCGGCGCGGCGCCGCCTTGGCTCACTTCGCCGCCGCGGCCGCTTACGGGCCCGCCGTCGGCGTACGTGCCGCCGGTGCCCGAGCGCTCGCGCGGCGTTGCGACGAGCCCGCGCGAGCCGGCGCCGACGCCGCCTTGCGAGCCGCCGGCTCCGCCGCTGCCCGCCGCTCCGGCGGATGCGCCGCCACCGGGCGCGGTGCCTGCACCGGCGCTGCCCGGGGCCGCACCGCCTGCCGCGGCCGGCGGCGATCCGGCGCCCGATGCGGCGGTGCCGCCTGCGGCAAGCCGCTCCGCGAGGCCGCCGGGGGCCCACGCCTGGCCGGGCTGCGCGCCTGCGGCGGCAAGCTCGCGGGCCTGCGGCAGCGCCCCGGCCGCGAGCCGGGCGCCGGCCTCGGCGGCCAGCGCTTGCTGCTGCGCGAGCGCTTCCTGCGCGGCGGCCGCGTCAGCGAGCCCCGCTCCGAGCTCGGCGAGCGCGGCCTCGGCCCCGCCGCCGCTGCGCAGCGCGGAGGCGGCCTGCCTGAGCTGCTCGCGAAGCTGCTGCTCCGCCGCCCCGGGCGGCGCCGATTGGGCGAGCCGCTCCAGCTCTGCGGCGAGCTGCTCCTTCTGCTGCGGCGTCATCGCCGCCACCTGCTCGCCGAGCTTGCCGGCCGCTTCCTTGACGCCTGCGGCAGCGCCCTTTTGCAGCTCCTCGCCCAGCTTGCGAAGCGCCTCCGTGCGCTGCAGCGACTCGGCCAACTGCTCGGTCTGCTGCCGCTGCTTTTCCAATTGCGCCAGCCCCGACTCGATTTGTTTCATCGCCTGCTCCATCGCTTGCAGAGCTTCCGGGGGAACTTGCTTTTGACCCAGCTTGTTCTCCAAATCTTTCAACGCTTCGAGCATGTCCTTGGCGGCCGGAAGCAGGGACGGTTTTGCTTCCCATTGTTTGACCAGTTCCTGCACGTTTTGCTTTTGTTCGTCGAGCCAAGCCTGCTGCTTCTGTCTGTCCCTGAGAACGTCGTCTGCACCGTTAGGAACGGCGAACAGCACGGCTAACGCAAGAGCACATGCGGATGTGGCGGCCGCTAATTTGCGGTCCACGCGAAGGCGTACGGTTTTATCCAGCTCATCCCGCACAAAAATGCCGCCCCGTTCGATCGCATCCTCGCGCTGCAGCACAGCGAATACCGTCGTCTGGCCGCTGTACCTGAGCGTTGTCGACATCCGGTCCTCCATGCCGTTGCGATCCATCCAGCGGGCGGCCGAATCGTCATCCGGACGGCGGACGTACAGCAGAGCGGCGCCGACGGCAAGCGCTGCCGCGAGCGCCAGCGGCACGCCCCAGCGATACCCGGGGATGGGGAAGAAACGCGCGATCATCATCCACGCCACGGCTGCGGCCAGTCCCGCAAGCAAGCTAAGCATCAGGCAGCGGAGCCCCTGCGCTTTCCACAAGCGCTGCCGCACAGGCCGGAGCACCTCCTGCAAGGTCGAATCTTTCACAACTGCGCCTCCTTCCCGCTCATAAAGTTTGCCTATTTATTTTTTCGTCTTCATGATCGGCCGTAAATAACGGATGCTGAGCCAGAGCGCAAGAACGGAAATGCATGTGTAAACGGCGACGAAAATATGCCACATTTGCAGCCAGGTATGACCGCCGAACACCGACTTCGCGACATCCGGAATCATCAGGCTGAGCAGCACCGGCATCGGATTCAAGCTTAAAAAGTAGCCCAGCACCTCCTCGTTCATCCCCCGCCCGGACAGCTGCCCGAAAAAGATGCCGGCAAGCGCGGTAAAGCCGAAAATAAACAGCACAAAGCCGTACGCGGCAATGACTGCGATGACCGTCTTCTTGAACATGGTGGAGAAAAACACGCCTACCGCGCCTAGAGCGATCATGACGAACACATAAAAGACGAACACCCAAAGCAGCTGCCAGGGCGAAACGCCCCCGTATAAAAACACGATGCTGTACAGCGGCATCGAAGCCAGCACAGTCAACAGCATAAAGCTGATCGAAGAAAACAGCTTGCTCAAAATGATCGTCGCCGAGCTCTGCTGCGTCGTAAGCAGCATATTCAGCGTCTGCTTCTCCCTCTCGCCGCTTATGATTCCGGCAGTCAAACCGGGTGTCATAAAGGATATCAGCACCAGCTGCGCGCCGCTCAGAAAATAAAACAGCTGGCTGCTTTTCGTCGTGCTGAGCACCCCGTCCGACATGCCGACCGTGTTAATATACGCGAACCCCAACGCGAGCGCGCCGATCGCCAGCAAATAAATAAAAATGGAGAGCGGAGAGCGGAATGTGCGCATGCGCAGCCGAAATTCTTTTTCCATGACCGGATTGATCCAGTTGATCCTACTCATCGTGAGCTCCGCCTCCTTTCGTAATTTCGAGGAACACGTCTTCCAGATTCGTCATCGCTTCGCTAAAAGACAGCACCTGGTATCCCTGTCCCACCAATTGAACGAGCATTTCCGCCTGATCGGCATCCGTGCCGCCAAAATGAACGTGAATTCCTTTTTCATCGCTGAAAACCATCGTAACATGCGGCTGCCGCTCCAAAAAAACCGCCGCCTCTTCGGCCCTGTTCAGAACGCGCACGTGAAGGACGCGATTGGCTTTCATCCGGTTTTGAATGTCCGCGACTTTTCCTTTGGCGATCAGCTTGCCGTATTCGATAACGCCGATTTCATCGACCATCTCGGCCAGCTCGGGCAAAATATGCGAGGAGATAATGATCGTTTTGCCCATAACCTTCAGCTCTTTCAAAATTTCCCGCATTTCGATGCGCGCTCGCGGATCGAGGCCGGAAGCGGGCTCGTCGAGAATGAGCACTTCCGGCTGGTGCACGAGACATCTCGCCAAACAAAGCCGCTGCTTCATGCCGCGGGATAAGGAATCGACGTAAAAATCGGCCTTATCCGTTAAATTGACGAGATCCAGCAGCTGCGGAATAAGCTTCAAGCGCTCGGCTCTGGGAATTCCGTAGCTGGCGCCGTAAAAGTCCAAATATTCGGTAGTTTTGAAGTTATCGTACACACCGAAAAAATCCGGCATATAGCCGATCAGCTTGCGCACTTCTTTCGGCTTTTCCGTTACATCGAAGCCGCCTACTTTGGCAGTGCCGGAAGTCGGACTGAGCAAGGTAGCCAAAATCGACATCGTCGTCGATTTGCCCGCTCCGTTCGGCCCGACGAAACCGAATACCGTCCCTTTGCCGATCTCCATCGAGAGCGATTCCAATGCGGTAAAGCTGCCGTATTTTTTCGTCAAATTCGTAATCTCGATCATGGTTTCACCTTCCCTTCAAGCGATATGGAGGGAATGCGGAACGTCGTATGATTTTGCGTTGAGGTAACTTTCATGCGGATCGATTTCCCTTCCAAAATATATGGCGCAAGCTTCTCCGCATCCCAATTCAAGGACTTCTGCGCGTCGAGAGTTTCCCACTTTTGAGATGCTGCATTCCACAACTCCAGGGTTGCCCCGCTGTTCGGTTCGAGCTGCATGCTCATGAGCGTGTAAGAGGCCCTCTCGATTTGCGGCAGCTTGTAGTCCAATGTAAAGTCTCCGGTGCCCAGTTGGATATAAGGACCGCTTTGGAAATTGAAAAGGCCCGTTTGCATATTGTTGTCGATGGTATCCGGCACTAACGCCGTGCTTGGGATCACGATTTGCCCTTCCGGCGTCACGAAGCTCATCTTGATATGTTGGACGATCAGCGACAGCTGTTCGGACGGCAAGCTTTTTCCGCCTCCCAAAGCGATCGGCTGCTGTTCTGTCACCCATCCGGCAATCATCGGCTCAAAGCCGCCGGATACGTTTTGCCGGTTATGCAAATAGCCGTTCAGCAGTGAGCGCTGCCGGAAGCCGGTATCCGCTCCTCCCGCCGCCGGGGACGTAAAAATAACGTTTGCGACGTCCGGTCCGAACGAAATTCCGGTACCGCCGGCCGTATCGAAGCTTGCCGTGGCGCTGGCTTTCAACTCGCCGATTTTTACCACAGATTGGTTCATCAATAAGACCACGTCCGTCAGGTCCTTTTTAGTGTGATTCGTGATTTTGCCTTTAGCCGAACCCGCCGACAGGTCGGTAAATGAATATTCGAACTTGCCGGCCGCAATAGGCGCTTCGTCGTAGATTTTCATTTTGCTTACCGATGAGTAAGGAATGTCCTGTATTCGGACGCGGGCGGCATCATTGTCCTGACGAATGACCAGCTCGCTGCTGCCGATTACTTGCGAGCCGGTGCTGAAATTTTCCTGCATAATAGGCGCAACTTGCGCCCCTCCCGGAAATTGCATGTCCAGACTGCCGCCTTTCGGCAAAAAGACCGAGACGTTCGATGCCTTGATGCCCGATCCGTTCCCGTCAAGCTCCACGATATTTAAAGCTTGCGCCAGCATGCTGCCGCGGTTCGCCGCCCCGAACTGGAAAATGCCTATGCTCGTCACGATCGCAAGGGCAGGGATCGCGACCCAGGCCCATTCCCGCCGGTCCACCCGTCGCAAGAGCCAATAAAGCAGCGGTCCGACGACAACCGCATACAACAGAAGCGTCCATGTCAATGCCGTCAATTTCGGTGGCTTCAGGGCCGGAAAATATTCCAACGCCCGGTTCAGATCCCAATAAGGATCAGGTCCGTACCGGTTTTGATTCGTTCTGTATTTGTTCATTTCATCGAACGGCTCTTTTAGCAAAAGTCTCCACAAGCCGGGATTCCCGTTCCACGAAGCAAGCGGGTTCAGAGACAAGTCGTATGCTGCGTACACGATTTTGCCGCTGCCCAACGCCTTGCTTGCATACACCGGCACGTCTCCTTCGGCGGCGATCGTTTCCGCGCCCTGAACAAGCTGGGCCTTGGATAGAGTAAAAGGCTGCGGCAGCGCGAGCTCTTTCTCCGCCAGCTTGGCCAACTGCGGGAGTTCCTGAACGCTCGCCGTTCCCTGATAAGCTACAGGAGCGGAATCGGCAAACGGAGCGGCCGTTTTGGGATAGCCTGCGCCGCCGGCCAGGATGAGCCGGCCCCCTCGCTGCACCCATGTCTTGATCGCCTGAATTTGCTCTGCGGATAACGTATCGGAAGCAAAATCGTTCAAGACGAGTACATCGATTCCGTCCAATCCGAGCGCT
Organism: Paenibacillus sp. sgz302164; assembly: GCF_056120505.1. Lineage (NCBI taxonomy): Bacteria > Bacillati > Bacillota > Bacilli > Caryophanales > Paenibacillaceae > Paenibacillus > Paenibacillus sp. sgz302164. The sequence goes on from NZ_JBVYOL010000019.1 coordinate 102,923, forward strand.
GAAGCAGGAATATCCGCCTCTTTCAGATGCAGCACGTTGACTTTGTTGCCGGATTGGTTCAAAACGGCCAGGAAGTTCATCGTATCCGCATCCCGGGCTAGCACCCCGACTTGAACCGTGTCCGCCGGAATGCTGAACGTCTCCAGGTAAGCTGTTCCTTCCAACGAAACCGCTTTGCCTTTTTGGATCGAATCGCGGTAAAACGCAACGGTATTGTTGCCTTTTGCATATTCACTGCCAGGCAGCAGCAGTGTAACTGTCTTTGTGCTTCCTTTCGGAAGCTCTACATGGCTGACAAAAGTGTTGTCCTTGCCTTCGCCCGGATTGACGACCTGCACGGCAAGATCGCCGGATACGTCCGCCCCCGGATTATGCAGCGTAAATTTGACCGGCGTCCACTTCCTCAGCTTCACATTGGAAGCCCCGAAGCCGGGTTCCGCCTGAATCCCGATTCGGGCTTCCTCCGCTCCGGCCGCACCGGCAAACCCTGGCAGCGTTTGCCCGAGCAAGCCCAGCAAGACGAACCACGCCGTACACATTTTTAGAAAAAACGATAATTTCCCGATCCTTGATTTCACCCTGTGAACTCCCTTCTTTTGCACGCATATACCATTAGAGACGAGATCATTACCAAAAAGTTTCAAAAAGGCCTGGGAAATCGTAATATTTATGTGACAGACTTGGTGCTGAGAGTTAAAAAGAACCGCCCTGCTTCCATAGAATGGGTCAGCCGGGCGGTTGAGATTGTTATTTGCTTGCCGTTTGCAGCGAGCGGGTCCATTTGACGACGAGCCCCGCCCCAATGACGACGATCGTGGTGGCGATCGGAATCACGGTGTGCAAGTATTCATAGTGATACAGCACCAGATCGATCATTTTGGGGTCCTTGACGAACATTTCCCCGGCTGTATAACCGAGAACCCCCGCCCCGATATAAACGAGAATCGGGTATTTGTGCAGCAAATTCATAACCAGGCTGCTCCCCCAAATGATGATCGGGATGCTCAGGCCGATGCCGAGTATGATCACGGTCATATTACCCTGTCCTTTGGCGGCGATCGCCAGCACATTGTCCAGGCTCATAACGAAATCGGCGACGATGATCGTCCAGACCGCTTTGCCGAGTGTGGAAGCTTCCTTGATATTGGCGTGGCTGTCATCGTCCGTGAGCAGTTTGATGGCGATCCACAGCAGCAAAATCGAACCGCCCGCTTGAATGTACGGGATGTTCAAAACGCTGACGGCAATCAGCGTCAGGATCAGCCGCAGACCGATCGCGCCGAACGCTCCCCACCAGATCGCCTGCTTGCGCTGCCTGAGCGGAAGATTTTTGCTCGCTAATGCGATGACGACTGCATTATCCCCGCTCAACACGATATTGATGAGCATAATTTGCAAAAACAACCAAAGCTGATCCCACACGATTCATTACCTCCGCCCCTTATCTTTTGGCAAGCCCCCGGCTGGCAGCGATCTGTTCGGGCTAGAACAAATGGTGCCCGGAACCGGTTTTTCGATCGTGAACGATGTTGACCGTTTCCGTTTCCCGAACGGCTTGTTCGATCAATGCCGGCAAAAATTCCATGGCGCCCTCGATCTTTTCCACGATCCGAACGTTCGGATTCGTGCTCGGCGAAGGCGGCAAAAACAAACTGCAGCAATCCTCGTATGGCAGTATCGAGATGGGAAACGTGCCGATCGCTTCGGCGATTCGGATAATTTCCTTCTTGTCCATCATCATGACAGGCTGCAAAATCGGCAGCGTTACTACGCGCCCGATGGCATTCAGGCTCGGCAGCGTCTGGCTGGCGACCTGGCCAAGGCTCTCGCCCGTCACCAGCGCGGCGATTCCTTCCCTTTCCGCAATTTGCTCGGCAATCCGGTACATCGCGCGGCGGATCAAGGTGACCAGCAAATTGTCGCGGTATGCGCCGTGAATGGAAGTTTGAACTTCGGTGAACGGCACGAGATGAAGCTTGATGGAATTTGTGTAGCCGGACAACTGCCGCGCAAGCTCAATAACTTTCTCTTTGGCCCGTTCGCTTGTGTACGGATAGCTGTGAAAATGGATCGCTTCGATGTCCAGTCCTTTGCGCATCGCGAGCCAGCCTGCTACGGGGCTGTCGATGCCGCCGGACAGAAGAAGCAGTGCCCTGCCGCTCGTGCCTAACGGAAATCCGCCGGCGCCTTCCGTAACTTCTGCGTACAGCAGCGCCTGTTCTTCGCGCAGCTCGATCCGCAGCTCCGTTTCCGGATGATGCACGTCGACTTTTAACCCGGGACAAGCTTGAAGCACATAGCCGCCCACCAAATAGTTCATCCGCTGCGAATCGTAAGGGAACGCTTTGTTCACTCTGCGCACGCTGACTTTAAAAGTAGCCGGCTGCACGGGCAGCGCCTTCATCATTTTCAGCGCCAGCTCCTGAATCGCCTCCAGCTCCAGCGGAGCGTGATAAGCCGGACTGAACGAGGCTAGTCCGAAAACACGTTGAAGCCGGACGGCCGCCTCTTGATAGGATGCTTCTCCTAGCTCCACATATACGCGCCCATACTCGGGAATATACCTCAAATTGGAAAAATCGGCCAAAACTTTGCGTATTTGCTGTAAAACACTTTTTTCGAATTTTTTACGGTTGCGTCCCTTGAGCGTAAGTTCTCCGAGCCGTAAAATCATGCAATCCGGTTTCACTATCGTCTCCCCCTTCCGGAAACCCGCCGCTTGATCGTCGGCGTCAACTGCTTGACGACAGCCTGCAGCTCGGCAATAAAGCGGTCGGCCTCAGCTGCCGTCAATTCCGCGCCGTAGCTAATTCTGAGGCCGCTGAGCGCCTTCTCTCTGCCGCAGCCGGTCGCCAGCATCACCTGGCTCGGTTCCTCCTGCCCTGAAGCGCACGCCGATTTCGTCGATATGTAAATGCGCCTTTGTTCCAAAGCATGCACCACGACCTCCGCTTTCATGCCTGGAAAAGCAAAATGAACGATGTGCGGAGCCATCGCTTCGGGATCGGCGGAGCCGCTGAGTGTAAGCTCGGGAATCGCTGCAATTGCGCCGGCGATGCGGCTTCTCAGCTCATAGCAATGCGCTGTTTTTTGCTCCAGGCGTTCCATCGATAGCCTGAGCGCTTTCGCCATGCCGACGATCAGCGGAACGTTCTCGGTGCCGGAGCGGAAGCCGCGCTCCTGGCCTCCGCCGGCAAGCAAGGGCTGCAGTTTCAGCCCTTCCCTGCAGTAAAGAAAGCCCGCGCCTTTGGGGCCTCTGAATTTGTGCGCGGATGCGCTGCAAAGGTCCACGCCCAGTTCGCGCGGCTTGAACGGGAGCTTGGCGATGCCCTGCACGGCATCGACATGGAATACGATTTTCGGGAAGCCGGCGAGGTATTTCCCGATTTCCGCAATAGGCTGAATCGTGCCGATTTCGTTATTCACATGCATGACGCTGACCAAAATCGTCTCGTCGCACACGGCTTCCCGCAGCGCCTCCAGACTGACCGTGCCTGCGGCGTCGACAGGCAAATAGGTGACGCGGAAGCCGCTTTCCTCCAGTTGGCGAAATGCTTCCCTGACCGACGGATGCTCGATTTGCGTCGTAATGAGATGGTTTCCTCGCTGCCGATACTGGTAGGCGGTCCCTTTTATAGCCAGATTGTTGCTTTCCGTGCCGCACGATGTGCAAATGATTTCACCGGATGAAACGCCGATCGCGGCGGCGATGACTTCTTTCGACTCTTGCAAAAGTTTGTCCGCCTGAAAGCCGAGCCCGTGGATCGACGAAGGATTCCCGTAGTACCGGCTCATCACTTCGGTTACGGCGGCGATGACTTCTTCATATGGCGGCGTTGTGGCCGCATAATCGAGATAAAACATAGATGATAATTCCCTTTCCTGCTGAGCATTGACATTCCTTTATCATTAAAGCTTAAATTGCTTTATAACTCAAGTACGCTTCGCGTTCGGCCGTCTCCTCAAACGGAAACGGCAAAAAGGCCGACCCCCGCGCCAGAAGCGGGCATCGGCCTTTTTGACCATATGTATTTACTGCGAATAGCTTTTCTTGTAACCGAGCACTTTGCCCACGTAAGCCTGTGTTTCCATAGGCAGCAAATGCAGCTTGTCCGCCAGATCCAGATCCGAACGGATCCCGACCCGGTCTACCCGGCCAGGCCCGGCATTGTAGGCGGCCAAAGCAACGCCTTCGTTGCCTTTGTATTTGTTCAACAAATCGCGCAGGAAACGGGTGCCTGCATCGACGTTTTGCCTTGGATCGAATGCATTCGTCACACCGTACTCGCTTCCGGTTCCGTCCATCAGCTGCATCAGTCCCTTAGCCCCTGCCGAAGATACGGCCCGGTGGTTGAAGGCGGATTCCTGCTGGATAACGCCTTTTACAAGCGCCGGATCTACGCCGTAGCGGCTGCTTGCTTCCTGAATGAGCTCGTCGAACTGGGATTGGGATACATGCCCGGATTCCGATATACGCGGCGGATAATACGATTTCGCCAAAGCGCTTAACGAAGCGGGGACACCGTTCATCGCCCCTGCCTGATTGCCTGCCCATGCCGATAACGGCTGCATGGCTTGCGCGCCCGGGGCTTGTCCCATAATCGTTTCCAGCAATGCGCCAAAATCGGAGGAATCGTCGGCGGCGGATGTACTGGAATCGCCTGAAATCAGCGCCATTTTGTTCAGCATTTGCAGCTGAAGCAGTTCCTTCATTACTCTGGGATCAATGCTGTTCATCATAACCCTCATTTCCATACATTGCTATTCCCATTGTACACGTTTTGTTCCCTAACGACTATCCTTTTTTTCGGATGCAAAAAAAAGAACAGCCCGCGGGCTATTCCTTATTTCCTTATTTCTATCATGAAATGTTTTGCTGCAGCAGTTCATCCTGCATCGTTATTTTTCGCACCGTCACTCTGGAAATGCGCAAATGATCGATTTCCTCGACAATGAAAAGCAACTCGTCGTTGTAAACAACCTGCTGATTTTTGCTCGGCGGAATTTCGATCTGCGAATAAATCCAGCCGCCGATCGTATCGTAGTCGTCGGATTCGATTTCAACGCCGAAATAGTCGTTCACTTCATCAATCAGCAAAAGCCCGTCGATGGAGAACGTCTGCTCATCCTTGACTTCGATCGACGCGCGTTCCTCATCGAACTCGTCTTGGATTTCGCCGACGATTTCCTCCATAATATCCTCAAGCGTCACAAGCCCGGATGTACCGCCGTATTCGTCGATCAGCAGCGCCATTTGACTTTTCCGCTTTTGCATCATTTTAAGCAGATCGCTGATTTGGATGGAATCCGGCACGGTTGTGATCGGACGAATAATTTTTTTAATTCCTTTCAAATTCGCGTCAGGCTTCAGCAAATCCTTGATGTGCACGAAGCCGATAATGTTGTCTTTGTCGGGATCGCATACCGGATAACGGGTCCGCATCTCTTTGATGGCTACCGCCAAATTTTCCGAAAATGACAAGCCTGCGTACAAGCACTCCATTTCCGTTCGCGGAATCATAATTTCTTTGGCCGTAGTTTCAGCGAATTCAAATATATTGTCAACAAGCGTAAGCTCTGTATTATCGATGAGTCCGTTTTTGTGGCTCTCTTTCATCAATACGCGGATTTCTTCCTCAGTGTGCGCCGATTCGTGTTCGGTCGTCGGTTCAATGCCGGCGCGGCGCAGCATCCAGTTGGAAATTCCGTTCAGCATCCAAATGAAAGGATACATCAATTTGTAAAACACGATCATCGGCCCGGAGGCCAGCAAAGTCACGTCTTCCGCTTTCCGGATGGCATACGTTTTCGGGAATTGCTCGCCAAGCGTAATATGCAGCGTAGTCATGAGCGAGAAAGCTATGACAAATGTAATCGTGTGGAAAACCGAATCCGGCAAATTAAGCGGGCTCAGCAGCGGCTCCAATATTTTGGCAAATGTCGGTTCACCGACATAACCGAGTCCGAGCGAAGTCAATGTAATTCCGAGCTGACAAGCCGACAAGTACGCGTCAAGATTATTAATAATTCCTCTGGCAAATTTGGCATTCCGGTTCCCGTCTTCAGCGAGCGATTCGATCCGGCTGCCCCTTACTTTAACCATTGCAAACTCCGCCGCTACAAAAAAACCATTCAATAAAACCAAAAAAATCATTAATGCAAAACTAAGTAACGTTGCCGGTAAAGGATCTTCCAATACCTTACCTATCTCCTCTTGATGCAGTCGAGAAGAATAGGTGCACCTCCCTTTTGAAGTCAATTTGAAATATTACTTTTCATTATATAATAATACTCTAATCAATCAAAGGTTCGTTTATGACTCCTGATGCCAAAAAGTACGAGCATTCGGGAGCATACCTATTAATTTGATCGTCAGGAAGTAGCTGATCCCCCGATAAACGTTTTTTCAGTCGGAAATACACGTTTTTTTCGAAAAAAAATAAACAACAAGCCGAATTCGGCTTGTCATCATCGAAAACCTGCGCTCGCGGCAGGGCTTAAGCGAATCGTTGGCAGCATGCAAAAAATTCATGTGGTTGACCAACCGCCATCATGCAGCGCAACATCGCGCGCTGGGAACTGGGTACGGTGCGAAAAAGAGTAAAATGGGCCCGAGCTCGTGCAGCAGCTTTTTCCTCGTTGATGCGTTTGCAACGAATCATTCCTGCAAATATCACGCTGCCCGGAAACCCACATGCCAGGGCAGGTTGCACAATCTACCTGGTTGCGTGAAGAAAACCTGCAAAAATACAGTTTTTTGCATGGCTAATACGCTGAAAACGAATATTCCTGCAATTGTGCAGGCTTTTCGCTGCGAACATAGGCTCAGATTCATTTTCACGGAAAATTCCTGCATAATCGCAGGCTTTTCCCCCAAATGAACCATTTCCTCAAAAAAAACCTGCACTTTCGCAGGCTTTCTCCCTGCCAAGCTGCCTTTCGGGCCCCCACATCAGAACTGCAACATGTTGCTCGACCGACCGCCGTCAATGCAGCGCAACACACCGCGCCAGGAGCTGCGCACGGTGGCGTGCAAGAGGCATGGGTTTGAGGGAGAAGCCTTTCACTTGCGCTACGAAAGCCTAATCGCCCACAAACGCGACAGAGTGCCGAGAACATCTCGGCACTCTGTCGCGTTTTACGAATAAAAAGGAACCAGCAAAAAATAGGCGGCAATAGCAACCAATCCTAAAACAATCGACCAAGTACCGAGCGCTTTCGTGCCGCGGAAAAAGGCGAAAACACCCAAAGCGGCTCCGACAAAGCCGAGCACGACAGGCCATAGAAATAAGGAAACGATGGAAATCAAAAGTGCGGTATAGCCTAGAGCCTTGCTGCGGGTAACCGCTTCGACCATTTCTTGGACTTCCTCATCTTCTCCGGCCTCGGATTGAACGGGCTGCTGCACCTGATCCTCCGGCTTGCCGGAAGGACCGGCATACGGAATGCTTCTCGCCTGCGGATGCGGTGCGATCTCAGCGGCGTATTCCTCATTGCCGCTGTCCAGTCCGCCCTCCATTCTCAGCTGTTCCTGCTGAAAGCGCGCCTTGGCTGCCGGATCCGGATAACGGTTATCTTCAGTTGTCATGTCAGCCTCCGCTTATTTTAGAGCATCAACGGCTTTTCTTCGCTGTAAACGTATGGCAGCATGTGTTGGCCACATTCGCCGCAGTGTCCTTGTGGCCTTGGCCAAAGGCTTCCCCGGCAAACTCGGCGTTGTAATCAGCCTTCGCATGCTGATCCACATCAATCATAATCGTGTTAGCATTGCAGTTGTTTCCTTGCGCCCAATATTCGCAATTGGCAACTGAACATTTTACATCCGGCATTATGATCACCCCCAGTAACAATTTGCCCGCTGCAAGGGGGATCTATGCTTACGGGAGCTTGTCAGATAGCACCAGAAACATCGCGTGCGACCACAGCAGCGGCAGAGCCGGCTCTCCCCATTTTTGGAGCCATTCCTCATACTTGTCCGGGCTGCGCAGCGCATCCGGCACCTGTTCGGGAAGCCTGCCGAGCGCATCCGCCTTCGCTGCGATCCAGTCCAGGCAGCGCTGCGCCTCGTCCCGGTCGCCAAGCTCTGCTTTAACCAAACCGTACCAAGCCGTCAGCAAAATCCATTCCCCGCCCCCATAGTACGTATCCGCCTCATACCGCTGGATGCCTCCGTGCTTGAGCTGGCGTTCAATCGTCTGAACGGTGTTCGCCATGCGGGGATCGTCCGGGGCGAAGACGCCGAAAGGCACGGCCAGCCACAGCAGACTGGCATCGACCTCCGGCTGAACGGGCTGCCAAACTTCGTCTATGCATTGAATAGATTTAACAAATCGGCCGTCCATGACCGCATGGTCAACCAGAAATTGGCGGATGAACGCCGCTTTCTCGATCAGCGCAGGCCTGTCCTCGAGCTCCCCTAAAGCCCGCAGTCCGCCATAGACGCAAGCCAGCGTCGACGGATGCACGTAATCCGGGAACTCCTCCCAGCAATCGAAGTTGGGATAATGCCAAAACGTCATTAAGTAATCGACGGTAATTTCTATGCTCGCCCGAAGCTCCTCAAGCAATCGGCGGTTTCCGCTTATACGCACATGTTCCGCAAGCCCCCAAAGCCAGGTGCCGTAGCCGTCCAGTTGAAAATGTCCCCACTCCGAATCGTCGTCTCTGCCGTCCAAATGATACCGGGTGCCCAAAAACTCGCTGCGGTCGATCCAAATTTTTTGCTCGTGCTTGCGAATCAATTGATCCACTTTGTCCCGTTTATCCTTCAGAACGGCGTGCACCCACCTGTAGAACTGCTCCGCGCTTTCGCTCTCGCCCCTGAGATCCATCGAATAGGCGATAAAAGAACCGTCCCGGAGCCAACTGTACGCATAATGCGAAAAAAGCGGCGATGCCGCGTAGCCTCCGCGGGGATGCTGATTCAGCTTGATGACCGTGATGCTGGACTGGATAAGTTGCTCGCGATTCATAGGCATACGCTCCCTCTTTTAAACGAAAAAAGATGCGCACGAAAGTCGCATCTCCGGTTAGTATTTTCCAACTGCAAACGATTATACTTTTTCGCCTTGCATGCGGCGCTGGGTGATGTAGTCCGTTTCATAATAGGACAAATCTTCCCGAAGCTCCTCGAACACCTTGGACAGCTCGATCGTCAGATCGCGCACTTCGCGGGCAGGCTTTTTGCGGAAACGAATTGCATCCTGGCCCGTATAAGCGTAACGGCCATCTTCGGAATAGCACTCGTTTTTGGGATAGAAAAATGTATTTACGCATGTATGATACACTTCGTAGAGTACTTTCTCCGAAAAATCAACATTGAATGTCGGACGGCGCAAGCATACGCCCAGCTTTTCGTAAGCGACTTCGCAAAATACAAGCAGGTGGCGGGTGTCCTGCAAATAACCGCGGTAAAATTCATCCATGGCCGGATCGTTTTCCACATTTAGCTGCTGAAGGGAGTGATTATTCAGGAACAGTTCCATTTTGGCAGTCGCTTCTTTTAATTTCGTACGGGTTGAATCGCAAACATTTTTCACATTAAAAACAGCCATTACGTGTTTGACCTCCTCTAATTGCATTACTCCTATCCTACCATAAACTTGCACGAAAAGGTATATGTAAAAACCTCGATGGGACAGGGATGCATAAAACATTCCTCTCAGCACAACCCTATCCTAAGAAGCGGACTCAAACGATTATTAAGGAGGAAAGCCTTCATGTGGCGTTATGTATGCGCGTTTCTTGTTGTGCTGGGGGTAGGCATTTTCATACTCGCGGACAGGCCGAACAAGGGCACCAAGCCGGGGCCGGAGGTAAACAGCGTCAAATATGAAACGAACAGCAAGCAAACGCTTTTGGCGCAGGACGTCAAGCTGACCGATGATTTGTGCCGAAGCCAGTGCTCGCTTGATTACGACCGGATGGCGCAGCAAATTGAAAGCGGCCAGCCTGCGGAACAAGTGTTCCGGCAAATGAAAATGGACCATGAAAAAATGGACGTGCTGTATTGGTCAAGGAAAAACGAGCCGCTGGAGCGCGGCGTTAAGATCGGCGATCTTCAAGCGGATTACCGGGATCAGGCCGGAGCCTATTTGAAAGCGGCCAAAGCTGCTGCCGACGCAGGCAATCGATACCAATCGCCGCAGTTCGGCCAAGGCCATCAGTCGTTTTTTGTACTGGGCGTTCCAGCCAAGAGCGGCACCGGTTCGGTCGTCGGCGTCATTCACCAGGACATCCTCCATCAAGTCGCCGACCATCAGCGGAAAAATTTGCGTCTGGTGCCGTATCCCGCGGAAAACCGGTGGAAAGTCGAATCTGTCGATACGGACACGCTGCGTGACAAAGTCGTCAATCATCCGGAAGACAACCAGGGCACGAGCCATTACCATCAAAATGAGGTCGTCGTCCGTTTTAAAAAAGAACCGACAGATGCTCAGATTGCTCAAATCAAAGCGGAAATCGGAACCGATAGCGTGCGAAAAGTCGGCTATACGTACATTTTCAACGCCGGCGGCATGGAAGCGAAGCAGTTGATGGGTTATTTTCAAAAGTGGGATGTCGCTTATGCTGAGCCGCATTTTTTATATTTAACCAATGAACTATACGGCCCGTTCCAAAATCCGGAACAAACGAGCGCGAACAAACCGGCGGCGATCAAAGCCGATTTTGTGCCTAACGACGATTTGTACAGGGAATATCAATGGAATCTGCCGTCCGTTGAAACCGTGCAGGGCTGGCAGCTCAGCCGCGGCGCCAAAGATATCGTTGTCGCTGTCGTGGACACGGGCGTCGATTTGAAGCATCCCGATCTCAAGGGCCGGCTGCTGCCGGGCTATAACGTCATCAGCGGCAGCGATTCGCCGCAGGACGATGTCGGCCACGGCACCCATGTGGCGGGCGTCATCTCCGCTTTGGTCAACAACAATATGGGTGTAGCGGGAATGACCTGGTACAACAACGTAATGCCGGTAAAAGTATTGGATCAGTCAGGAGCCGGCAGCACCTACTCCGTCGCGCAGGGCATTATTTGGGCGGCCGATCACGGCGCGAAAGTAATGAATTTGAGCCTGGGCAACTACGCGGATTCGCAATTTCTGCACGATGCGATCAAGTACGCGTTCGATAAAGATGTCGTTATGATCGCCGCGAGCGGCAACGACAATACTGAAAAGCCCGGGTATCCAGCCGCTTATCAGGAAGTATTCGCCGTAGCCGCGACCGATTCGAAAAACAGAAAAGCGCCTTTCTCCAACTACGGCGATTATATCGATGTCGCGGCGCCCGGCGTCAACATCGCCAGCACGTACCCGGGCAATCAGTATGCCGCCTTGTCCGGAACGTCGATGGCCAGCCCTCACGTCACAGCATTGGCGGCGCTGATCCGGTCGGCCAATCCGGCACTGAAAAATACGGAAGTGTACGATTTGATGAGAAAAACGGCCCGCGACCTCGGTACTCCGGGGAGGGATAAATATTTCGGCTTCGGGCTGATCGACGTCGTTCGAGCGGTAAAAGCCGCCACCGCCCAAACGACCAAAACCGCCCAAAGTGACTGGCCGCATAACAACTTTTGGCGGGCAATGGAATCGATCCGCCAAAAATACGTGAAATGAATAATCAAAACGCCATGTTCGCGGGGTGCCTTTTCGCAATCCCCGGAAGATGGCGTTTTGCCTATACCGGCGCCCTGCCGTTATTTCAATTCGACAATGAACCTTTTGGCTTCTCCGGTAGGAGTTTCAATAGCTTCATATATGCGGATAGTCAATTTATTTTCGACCTGATCCGTCGTCAAATCGTTGAAAGAGAGCCTTTGCAGCCCTGACACCAGCCGTTCTTTGCCGGTAAGGGCAAAATACTTTTGCCCCAATGTTCTGCCCAGCGCATCGACAAGCTCCACCTTCATTTTGGAAAAGCTGTTGTCCACTATAACCTGCTCATCCAGCTTTACGTCCAAATCCAGATCAAGCTTGTAGCTGTAAGCTATGGATTGCGTTGGGGTCGGCGATAAAGTCGGAATGAGCGACCAGGTGTTCACTTTGACCGAATACGGATAAAAAGACATTTGGCTGCGGTCTTCCCCACCGGACGCCTGCACATGAAGCGCTGCGATTGCGGTTTTGTACGGAGCGGCCGATTTGTCGTCAAGCAGCTTTAACGTGAACGCTTCGCTCTTCTCCGTTGTCGGCATGACAAACGCATAGCTGAACACGGTCGCGGTTCCCGGCGGCAATTGCTTCATATCCGAATTTTGCCTCACACCCGAATACTGTTTGTTCGCCTTCGTCTCAAGCTCGGTATGGAAAGCCGGTATGGGCAGCGGACGATCTCCCCGGTTGAACAATTTGAATTTGATCATGGCCGTCTTATACGGATCGCCCGTGTTCTCGCTTATGTGAAAATCCACTGCCGTTACGTCCAAATTGGGCTGTATATACTCGTTCCAGCTGTCAAACACGATCGGCGTATTCAGCTTATATGCTGCGGTCTGCGCCGGTGCCGCGCTTGCCTTGCCATCCCCCAGCGCAATATTCAGTTTGCCGATGGAAAAAGGAACGGCGGCGGACTGCCCCTGCGGCCCCGTCCGGTTGAACTGCTCCACGGCAAGCACATTGATGCTGCTGAGGGTAGTGTCCATGCTCATATCCGTAGGGATGGCGTAGTAGATAAACCGTTTTTTCTTCGGTCCGACGGTCAGAACGGCTTCGTCCACTCTTTTGCCCGGATAAACTTGCTGCGCATTTCTACCGTCCAGCTCGAAGGAAGGTATCGTTTCCGTTCGATCCGAAGGATTATCGACCAACAGCTTGATGACATTCTCCGTCCCTAGTTCGGTATAGCTCCGCGTATAGTTTACAGGTGTATACAGCAAGGGGGAATCCAGTGTCGGAATCCGAAAAGCTTCGCCCCACTTCTTGATCGCGGAAGGGTCTTTGACCTCTGCCAGACGCCCGTTCCAACTGATCGAAGCGATCGGAGCCTCAGCCAGCACCGTCTCCTTTTTCGGGTACACTTCCCGGTCGACGTCGACGAGCAAAATGCGGTCCGGTTGAATCTCCGTTTTGCGGTCGATCGTTTTCATATATGTGAGCTCTTCCTTCGATTGCGGCTGTACGGCACCGGCGTTCGTGCTGCTCGGAGCAAGCGTGTATTCCGTGCCTTCGGTCGCCAGTATGCGCAGCTCGTGATCGGGAATACGGACAATCTCGCCGCTGTCATTGATGATGCGGATGACGGCGCCCAATTGAACGCCTCCCGTGATTTTTTCGTTCAATACTCCCTTGATTTCCACCCGCAGAGAATCGGTTAGCGAGTAGGATACCGCTGTCTCCTCGGCAGCCGGCCGCCCTTCCTCGGCTTTGGCGGGCAAGCCGGCCGTTCCGAGCAGAGCCAGCGAAACGGATAGCGCCAGTACGGCGGTTATTTTTTTAACATGCTTCATCATGGCTGGAACGCCCTCCCTACATTTGAATGGTATGGCTTTTATCTGACAGATTGGCGCTGCGGGCAGCCCGGTTTTTCCTTTTGTCTCTCCACTGGGCCAGCTTCAAATACATCGTCGGAACGATAATCAGTGTAAGCAGCGTGGAAAAGATGAGTCCCGAGATGATCGCCACGGCCATAGGCCGCCATAAGCTGCCGCCCATGATCGCCATCGGCAGCAAACCGCCGATAGCGGTAGCGGACGTAAGCAGAATGGGCCGCAGTCTCGCCCGGCCGGACTCCGCGATCGCATCGTACAGCTCCACGCCTTCGTGCCGCGCATGCTCAATGAATTCGATAAGCACGATTCCGTTGCGGACAACGATGCCCGCCAAGCTGACGAATCCCATGAGTGCCATAAATCCGATCGGCGCGCCGGTCACGAACAAGCCGATCAATGCGCCGCCCATGGCCAAATAGACGGTTGACAGGATCAAAACCGGAATGGATAAAGAATAGAACTGCATGGCAATGATAATGTAAATTAGCAGCAGAACGACAATCGACAGCTTGCCGATGGAAATGAACGCATCGTTGCGCTCCTCGTTTTCGCCGCCGTACTCGATCGTATAATTGCTCGGCATTTGAAGCTGGTTGATTTTCCCCTGCAGATCGGTAAGGATTTCGGCCGGCAAACGCCCTTCCGTATAGGATCTCACCGTAATCGTTCTTACCATGTTGTGATGTTGAATCGAAGAAATCATATGATCAGGCTCGAAGCCGACAAATGTTTTGATCGGGTAAAGCTGCCCCGTTTGCGACGGTATCATCAGCGCCTCAACCTGTTTCAAGCTGCTTGCCTGATCGGAACCGCTGTATAACGTAACGTCGATTTGTTCATTGTCCACCTGCAGCTTCGTCGTCTCAATGCCTTCGGACGCCAGACGCGAGGTAGCCGTCAAATCTTTCTCGGTTACGCCGTAGAACAGCGCCTTATCCTTATCAAGCTGCAAATCGATCGTATTCGTATCGGCGCCGACATCATCGGAAACGTTCGTCGTACCCGGTATTCCCTTCAGAATAGTCTGAATATCTTTGGAGAGAGAAGAAAGCTGAGCCAAATCCGGGCCGCTGATGCGCAGCGCGATCGGCGCACCCACAGGCGGGCCTTGCTCCAGCTCCCTCGGCAAAATCTCGATGTCCGGGTACAACTGCTTGAGCTGTTGACGCCATTTCGTAACGAGCTCGCTCGTATGTACACGTTTTTCGTCAATTTTGATGAACAATTGGCCGGTTCTCGTGCCTGTGGAGACGGTTTCCGAGTAATAGAACTTGGGCGAGGTCCGTCCGGCATAAGCGGACACGAGGCTGACGCCGTCCTGCTGCTGAACCCAGTCGGACAAATTTTTCATCATGTCGGCGGTCTGCTCATAAGTGCTGCTCACCGGCATCTTGACATCGAGCAAAAACTCTTCCCGCTCCGCACTCGGAAAATACTGGACGCCGAGCAGCGGCAGCAGGCCGTAGCTCGCCGTGCCGATGACAAGCGCTACAGACGCTGTCAGCACCGGCTTTTTCAGCAGGCGGCGAATCTGCCTTTCATACAATTCGCTTAAGCGCTGCAAAGTGCCGCCCAAGAGCCCCGGATGCTTGGCCGCAGTGGCTGCGCCTTTTGTACGAAGGCGCCGCAGCCCGATCCATTTGCGAAAAATCGGAATGATCGTCAGCGACATCGCCATGGAAGCGGCCAATGTCAAGCTGATGACGACCGGGATCGGACGAATGAAATCCCCGATGTTGCCTTTCAGGAAAAACAGCGGGAAGAACGCGGCCGCCGTCGCGAGCGTAGCCGTAAGAATCGAGATTGCTACGTCCTTGCTGCCTTCCAGCGCCGCTGTGTGCGGCGAATCGCCGAGCATCTGCCTGCGCTCGATATTATCGTTGACAACAATCGCGTCGTCGACGAGAATGCCCAGCACGATGACAAGCGATACGACCGTAATTTGATTCAAGTCGATCGACGTCATGCCCAGCGGAATAAAGCCGATCGCGATGGAAATCGGTATGGCCAGCGCAACGAGTAGAGCCGTGCCTACGGTTAACCCGAGCGAGCACACCAGGAGAACGGCCGCCATCCCGATCAGCAGCTCTTTCTTCAAATCGGCAAACAGCTTCGTAACGCTCGCCTTCTGCGTAAACATCGACTCCATCTTCACCTGCGAAGGCAGTGCGGGCTGCAGGTCGGACAGCTTGGCGTCAATGCGGTCCTGCAGAGTCGGAATATCGATTCCCTTCTCGGCATAAATCACGATATCGGCCGCAGGCTTACCGTTATGGAACACTTGCTCCTCCACTTTTTTCGTTCCCATCTTGACCTCGGCTACATCCTTGATTCGAACGGAGTTTCCTTGGTCGGCCGAACGGTATACGATCGTATTCCCGATATCGCTTGCCGAAGCCGACTCCCCGGTCAACTGAAGATAGACGCGGCGGTCATCCTGATTGACGTTGCCGATCGGCGTCCGGTCATGGGCATTTTGCAAAGCTTGCATGACAAGCGCCCAAGGAAGCTGAAAGCCTTCAAGCTTTTTGCTGTCAAGAATGACTTTCACTTCTTTGTCGGGAATTCCGACGATCTCAACGTCGCTGACCCCCTGCACGGTGCGCAGCTGATCCTTCCAGTTTTTCGTAATGGAACGAAGTGATTCGAGTTCCTCCGGCCGCTCCACGACCAGATGAACGATCTGGGCGGCTGTTTTAGCCAAATCGTCATCGATCTCGGGCTGGTGCGCCTCGGCAGGCAGCTTGCTTTGCGCGGACTGCACCTTTTGCCTTAACGTATCCCAGGCTTGCTTGTTGTTCACACCCGGCTTCAATTCCACGGTAATCAGCGACACATTGGGCGCCGAAGTGGAATTCAGCTTCAGAATGTTTTCCATTTCTTTTATTTTTTCTTCAAGCGGCTTTGTGACAAGCTGCTCCACTTTTTCCGGCGACGCACCCGGATAAATCGTTTGGACCGTTGCTATCGAAACGGTAATTTCGGGATTCTCTCTCTGGTTTAAAGTGGAAAAACTAACAACCCCCACAAAAATAAGCATAATAAAAAACAGCATCGTAATTTTTTGATATTGCAGCAGCTTGGTAATCAAAGACTCACCCTCTTCTCCGGTTGCTCCCGCATGTTAGCATTCATACATTTTCATACTGATATCGGCAAGAACACCGGCCAGCTTGGAGACGGACTCGATCCCGCTATTCCGTATATTGAACCAGGTATAAGCCAACTCCATCGACATCCCGATGCTAGCATAAGCCATCATTTCTTCTATTTCCGGGTCGCTATTTTCGGATCCGGGAGAAAAATCCATGACGATGATTTTCGCCAGACTCGCCTTGAATCCCAAAATAATTTCTTTCAATTCGGGAAAATTCATGCCTTCGTGACATCCGATCCCGAGGATCAGCTTGTTCTCGAAATAAATCATCAGAAGATCGTAAAAAAGCTGATAAAAAAGCTGATGAACTTCTTCGGCTGTATACTCCTTATCGATTTGCGTGCTTTGGAATTGAACGAGGACGTCCTCCAGCTGCTTCGTATACGTTTTGACGAGCATGATGAAAAGCTCCTCTTTCGTTTTGAAGTACAAATAAAAAGTGCCTTGTGCCACGCCGGCTTCTTTCACGATATCGGAAACTTTCGTATTGCTGTACCCGAGCTTCAAAAAAATGTTAATCGCCGCTTGCACGATTTTTTGCCTGGTCTGTTCGTTTTCCTTCATATAGATCTGTTCCTCCTCGCGTAAAATACGATGCCGCACCCGATATCAGCCATTATTCTGTCGCTTTTACCTGCTCCTTATCCTGCACCTGATGCTGGCCGGTTACGATCACCTGCTCGCCGGCATTGAGCCCGGAAACAATCTCCTGGTCGGAATCCTTGACTCTGCCGAGTCTTACTTTGTGTTTTTCCGCTTGTCCTGTGGCGGCAACGACAAATACGTACGCTTCCCCATCCTGCTGCAAAACGCTTGACGCCGGGATTGTAACGCTCTCTTGCTGGGCGCCATCCTCGACGATCAGCTGCACGCGCATGCCGGGCTTTAATAATCCGTCCTGGTTGGCAACCTCCACTTCCAGGGTGTAGGTCTTGGTCTGGCTGTTAGCGGTGCTGGCCAGATAGCTGACTTTTCCTTGCAGTTTGTTCGAAGGCGCGTCAGGTATGTATAGAGTCAGCTCCTGCTTGCCGCGGACATATTGCAAATTGGCCTCTGTCAGCTCCGCACGCACCTTGACCGGTTTCTGCTGCTGAATGACGCCGACTTTTTGCCCCCGCGGCAAGGTCATCCCTTCCTCTATCGGCATTTCGGTAAGCAGACCGCTCGCCGGAGCTTTCACGTCAAAATAAGATAAATTCCGCTCGACATCCTCCATATCCACCTCATTGGCCTGAAGCTGGAATTGGATCGTCGCCAGAGAATCACTGGATTCCAGCGTATCAAGCTTGCGCTGCAAAACTTCAAGATCCCGCTGCAGCTTGTTGACCTGGGTTTCGATTTGCTCCTTATCTTTTTTGGTCGCCTGACCGGTGTCATAGTTGTTGCGGATCGTGTTGTAATCCTTTTCCAAGTTGTTCAAGGCGTCCTTGGTGGAAGCAATATTGTTCGTCAGCTCGAATTTGCTGTCTTCCACATCTTTTTTCGCTTTGGAAAGCTGGCTTTCCAGACTGTTTTTACTGTAGACAAGCTTTTGCTTTTGCCTCAAAACGTCTTTCTTGTCCAGCTCCAGGATGACATCGTCTTTATTCACCCATTCGCCGCGCTTCTTCAGCACCTGCATAACGTCCCCGTCGACTTTCAAGACGACGTCCAACTGCAAGGACGGGATCACGTCGGCGACTTGCTCGACATGATTGGCCCATGGCTGCTTCGCCGCCTTCATCGTTTTGACCGTCTTTACAAGCTGCTCGGCAGCCTGCGCCGCGGCAGGTGCAGACGGGGCGGAACCGCTTGAACAAGCGGAAAGCGCCAAAGCCACCGCCACAAGCATGGCCGGCAATTTTATCGCTCCGCCTTTTCCGCGAAGATGCTGGAGAACCCCTTTTTTTGTGTAAGGCATATGTCCGTCACACTCCGTTTCTTTGATGACTTCCAAGTCAATGACTGTCATGTCAGTCATAATGACTTCCTAATAGTACCATAAAGGTTCAAAAAATAACACCCCCTGCACGTATAAATTTTTTATTAAGCCCTAGGAGTCTGTCCGATGAACCACGTAGAAGGTATATACATGCAAAATGACAGCAATTATGCAGCGTAAGCGGCAATATATGCAGTCATGATTCACCCGGTATGCACAAAAGTAACTCCGTCGGACAGACTTCCAGAGTTCAACCAATTGGTGATATCGGCGAAATGAAATAACCTCTATTGAGGCGGAAAAAGCCTGCAAAGTCAGGCTGTTGAACCCCCCTGCGTCAGAGGCGATGGCTCACAATTTGCCTGGCCGCACGAAGAAAACCTGCAAAAATACATGAATTTACGTCCTTAATCGCTGGCCGCGAACAATTCCTGCAAAAGTGCAGGTTTTTCACCAAACACATAGACCCATGCTCACTTTCAGCGAAAATTCCTGCACTTTTGCAGGTTTTTGGGCAAAATGAGCTGATTTCAGAAGAAAAACCTGCACTTTTGCAGGTTTTCTCTCTAGCAAGCTGATTTCTGCCCAGTGCCTACACCGGGAGTGGTGCGCCTAGAGCGGCTGTCCCCCAAGTTAGTCACACTCGTTCCCCTAGCCCTCACAGAGTGTCGCGACTTACTCGGGCAGCCTGCACATTCGCAGGTTTTCTCCCTGCCAAGTTGCTCCTGTCCAATTACGCAGAAGTTTCACGACCTACGCAGGGAGAGGCACGCATATAGTAAAAACCCGCAAGGCGCAAAGCCTTGCGGGTAACCGACAGTATTGGAAAGTTTGCCGTAAGCCGGGTTCTGTACTTCCGGTGGTCGTAACGGGCGTCTGTTCCCCTGCCACCATTGAAGCGACAATCATCTATCTAGGCCGCACATTGCTGCGCGGCTCAAGCGACCAACCCGGACGCGCCTCGGGCTAAGGCTGCCGCTGCAAGAGCGGCCTGCGTCCCTCTAGGTCTTGCTCCAAGTGGGGTTTACCAGGATCTATGTCACCATAGATCCTCGTGGTCTCTTACACCACGGTTCCACCCTTGCCTGTGCCGTTGCCGTCATAGGACGGCGAGGCCATCGGCGGTCCGTTTCTGTGGCACTATCCTTCAACTCGCGTTGACTGGACGTTATCCAGCACCCTGCCCTGTGGAGCCCGGACTTTCCTCTCGCGGCGGGTCGCCCCGCCGCCAGCGATTGTCTGTCAAACTTTCCGGTGCATTTGCTAGTATACAAGGAATGCTTCCGAAATACAACCTTAATCTCAATTCCAAAATAGGCAGCGGCCGGATATCAACATCCTCCGCCGCATAGGCCTATACGAATTGGAACGGCTCGGTGTTCACTTCGGACGCCAGTACCTGCGTGTCCGTCTTCTCCAGCTGCGCGGCGAGGTAGTCGGCGACGCCGCGCTTCATAATCTTCTCGACGTTGTGTCCGACGTCGATCATCGCCAGCCCCGCCGCGAGCGCATCGTGCGCGGTGTGGTAGTCTACGTCGCCGGTGATAAGCACGTCGGCGCCGGCAAAGAGGGCGTGCCGCATGTAGCGCGCGCCGGAGCCTCCCAGCACGGCCACCTTGCGGATCGGCCGGGCCAAATCGCCGACGACGCGCACCGTGGGCACGTCGAACGCCTGCTTCGCGAGCGCGGCCAGCTCGCGGAGCGTCATGGCCGCGGGCAGCTTGCCTGCGCGGCCGAGGCCAAACACTCTACCCTTGAGGTCCATCGGGTAGAGATCATAGGCCACCTCCTCGTAGGGGTGGGCCTTCAGCATCGCCTGAACCGCTTTGCGCTGCACGCTAGCGGTTACGATCGTTTCCACGCGTACTTCCTGTACGCGTTCCAGCTTGCCCGCTTCCCCGATGAACGGGTGCGTTCCTTCCTGCGGCAGGAACGTTCCCGTCCCGGGGATGTTGAAGCTACAGTGACTGTACTGCCCGATTCCCCCCGCACCCGCGGCGAAAAGGGCATCCAGCACCTGCCGATGGTGCGACTCGGGGACAAAGACGACGAGCTTATGCATTTTTTCCGTATGAACGTCCTCCAGATGCGTCAGATCGCTTAATCCGAGCGCAGCCGCCATCATGTCGTTGACGCCGCCATCGGCGACATCCAGGTTCGTATGTGCGATATAGACCGCGATATCGCGCTTGATCAGCTTTTCATACAGCCGACCTGCCGGCGTATCTGTCTGAATATGCGCCAGCGGGCGAAAAATAATCGCATGGTGCGCGATGATGAGATCCACCCCGAGCCGGATCGCTTCGTCCACGACTTCGTCCGTAACGTCCAATGCGACAAGCACCTTGCGAATGTCCTTTTGCAGGGTGCCGAGCTGAAGCCCGATCTTGTCGTCGGGCATCGCATAATGTTTGGGAGCAAGCTGCTCAAAAAGCTGAATTACGGTTTGACCTTTTGCAAACAAGCGAGCACCTCCTTGATTTCCGCTATTTCCTGTCCGATCGCTTCCGCTTTTTCTTTCGAAGCGTCCGCGGTTGACCGGGCAAGCTGCCCTTGAATCATCGCCAGTTTCGCGAGCTCGCTTTCCCATTTGCGAAACCATACGCCGGCCGCTTCTTCAAGCAGCATCGGCCCCATCTGCAGCAGACGTTCTTTGCGAATCGTCAGCATTCCCTGCAGCGTCCGTTCCTTGTACAGCGCTTCACCGTCCTGCGCGCGGCTATTCAGTGGCTCGGCCGTCAAAATCTCATAAATTTTCCCGTCTTCTTCAAGTATAGCTTCCGCTATAAGCAGCCAGCCGCTGCCGTCCAGCCAGCGCCTTACTTGATCTTCGCCTACATTCGGCTGCAGGATAAGCTTGCCGACGCCTGCGAGCTTCGCTTTGCCCGCTTCCAGAATAGATGCGATCAAGCTTCCGCCCATACCCGCTATCGTGATGACATCCACTTCTCCAGGCTCTATTACGGCGAGCCCGTCTCCCGACCGCACACTGATGGTGCCGGTCAGCCCGCTTTCTTTTACCTGCCGGGCCGCCGCTTCATAAGGGCCGGGATTCACTTCGCCGGCGACGGAAAAAGAAACAACCCCGTTCTGCGCCAAATACGTCGGAAGCAGCGCATGATCGGAGCCGATGTCCGCAAGTCGGGAGCCTTGGGGCACCCGGTCTGCAATCATTTGAAGCCTTTTCGATAACTTAACCATTGTTTACATTACCCACTCTACCCATTTTTTGCGGAGCCAAAATAACACCATTCCCGCCGAAACCAGCTTGCCTGTGAACGATAATTGAACGACCCGCGAGCTGATGTCCGTATCGGTAAGAAAAGTAAACGCCTCGGGCGCAAACCAGACCATTGTCCCTACAAGCATCATCACTCCTGCGGATTGTTTATTCGTATGATGCGCCAGCCATGCGATCCATATAAGTAATATACTAACCGGAATCCAGCTAATTTCAAGCGCAAGCCATCCGGGATTGTCCAGTTTTCTGAGCAAAAACCATCCGTACGCGCCGATCAGCCCTATCCAGCCGCAAAACTGGAAAATGCCCATCCGTCCGGCCAATCCGCAGATCAACCAAACGATGCTGCAAAAAGCAACATAACCGACAAATGCATAAGGCGATTCCACACTGTACAAATGCAGCAAATAAACGCCGAGAAGCAAAAGCATCACCGAAGCGACGCCGCACAGCAAATAACTTACGGCAGGTGCTTTGGCAAGCTGACGAAATGCAAAGATGTAACAAATTGCGACAAAAACAGTGGAAATTCCAATTTGCATTGGCATTCCAAAAGAGTTAAAATTAAGAGCAGATAAGGCAATTGCCGCAATGACCGCAAAAACGAACAACCAGATTTTCCAATTACTGTTTACCACGGAAGAAGCAGATACCCCCATCAGCGATTTCGGTTTCGAAGCTCCTTCTTCCAAATATAAATTCAGTAAAAAATCGCAATAATGCTCGGGAAGCAGCTTACTTCTCCGCCAATGCTCGATTTCTTTCACGATCAGTTTTCTTTTTTCGGCATCCATGTATTCGTTCCACCTTCCCTAGCTTCTTTATCGGCAAAACAAGCGGAACGCATTAGAGCATGTTTTCCCAAACTGTTCATCAGTCCGGCAACGAAAAAACCCCGCCGCTTTCGTGGCAGGGCCTTCATACAGCGAATTTTATTCCAGGAAATCTTTCAACCGTTTGCTTCGGCTAGGATGTCTCAGCTTGCGCAGCGCTTTGGCTTCGATTTGACGAATCCGTTCGCGAGTGACTCCAAATACTTTGCCTACTTCCTCCAAGGTCCGCGTACGTCCGTCATCCAATCCGAAACGAAGCCTCAACACGTTCTCTTCTCTTTCCGTCAGCGTATCGAGCACATCTTCGAGCTGTTCCTTAAGAAGTTCGTAGGCCGCAGCATCGGCAGGAGCCAGCGCTTCCTGATCCTCGATAAAATCACCCAGATGCGAGTCGTCTTCTTCGCCGATCGGCGTTTCCAACGAAACGGGCTCTTGTGCGATTTTCATAATTTCCCGTACTTTATCCGTACTGAGGTCCATCTCTTTGGCGATTTCTTCAGGGGTCGGTTCGCGCCCTAATTCCTGCAGCAGCTGACGGGAAACACGTATCAGCTTGTTGATGGTCTCTACCATATGTACAGGAATCCGAATCGTTCTTGCCTGGTCGGCAATAGCGCGGGTAATGGCTTGACGAATCCACCAGGTTGCATAGGTACTGAACTTGTAGCCTTTGGTATGATCGAATTTTTCTACAGCCTTGATGAGCCCCATGTTGCCTTCCTGAATGAGATCGAGGAACAGCATGCCTCTGCCTACATAACGTTTTGCGATGCTGACTACGAGCCTGAGGTTTGCTTCCGCCAAACGTCTTTTTGCCTCTTCGTCGCCGTTCTCGATCCGTTTGGCCAGATCCACTTCATCTTCCGCGGAAAGAAGCGGTACACGGCCGATTTCCTTCAAATACATCCGAACAGGATCGTTAATTTTAATACCCGGCGGGAGCGCCAAATCATCGTCAAAATTAAACTCGTCATGCTCCTGGTCGTCCGGATTCATTGACATCTCATCGTCGGACTCGTTGCCCACATCGATGCCCAGCTCCGAAAGCTGTTCAAAAAATTCATCGATTTGCTCGGGGTCCTGATCGAAAGGAGCAAGCTTTTCCATAATATCCTTGTAAGTCAATGAAGAGCGTTTTTTCCCTTGCTCGATAAGCTGATCCTTCACCTGGTCCAAGGTCAGTTCTGTCTCTAATTCGGTACGTTGATCATTCGCCATAGTACGGACTCCCTCCTCCCTAGTTTTAAGTGTCTCATGTTGACTTCAATCGCTGTTCTAGGGCAATAATCTCAATAGCAATTTGTGCGGCTTTAAGATGCTCTCCCGCGCGTACGGCAAGGAGACTTTCCTCTTTCTTGCGTTCAACTTCCTCTTGCATCGGAACTTTGCGGATTTGGCGAATATAGTCGTCAATCACTTGTTCATTCATTCCGTGACCCGCTCCCATCATGACGATGGAGCTGGCTAAGCTCTCCAGCTGTTCATCCTGCAGCATGGCAATGTATCGGCTTGCATCGGGCTCAGCGTTCTGAGCGTAGTAAGCATATAAATAAGCAGCTAATACTGCATGAGCTTCCACATTGAATTGATCGCCTAATTGCGATTCCACATGCGCGCACACTTCCCGGTCATGCATCATGACCGCAAGCAGCAAGCGTTCGGCATTGTGATAAGCAGGCAAAAGCGCCGGCGTTTGTCGTGTTCGTTCCGCTGTTCTTCCATTATTCATAACATTATTCCACAGAAATGGTTTATTATCCCCATCTGTTCTGTTTTTTTCCGACTGCAGCAAGATTTCGTGCAGATCCAGCTTCATGGATTCGTAAGAAGAATCGGGAAACTCGGAAGCCAGTTGTTTCAAATAATGTTCGCGTTCCACCTGGGATGGAAGATCGGCAATCATTTTAACTGCGGTTTGCACATAACGAACTCGGTCACCGTCCTCGTGCAGCCTGAAATTTTTACGAATGTATAAAAGCTTGTATTTCATCGACGGTACGGCAGGTTCGATAATCTCCCGTACAAATCGGTCAAAACCGTAGATGCTGACATACTCGTCCGGGTCTTTGCCGTCAGGCAGCATCGCTACCGATACTCTGCATTTGGCTTCTTCCAGGATCGGTATGCTTTTGAATGCCGCGGACTGTCCTGCATTATCGCCGTCATAACATACGACGACTTTGTCCGCATTGCGGTTCAATACCGCCGCATGATCTTTCGTTAACGCTGTGCCCATCGTCGCGACGCCGTTATAAACGCCGGCCTCCCAAGCTTTGATCACATCGACGTAACCTTCGAAAAGCACGGCCTGCTGCAGCTTGCGCATATGGGGTCTTGCCTGATGCATGTTGTACATCGTCCGGCTCTTGTTGAACAGCATCGATTCCGGACTGTTCAAATATTTGGGCTGCACATCGCCCATCGCCCTGCCGCCGAAGGCAATTACTTTGCCGGTGGCGTCGCAAATCGGAAACATGACCCGATCGCGAAACTTATCCACGTAGCCGTCGCCTTCGTTTCTTGCTGAAATCAGCCCGCCTTTTTCCATCAGGGGCAATGAAAAGCCCCGTTTGTCCAGCTGCTGGACGAGCGTATCCCACATCGCCGGCGCGTAGCCGATTTGAAAAGTTTCGATCAGTTTGTCCGTGATGCCGCGTGAGGTGAGGTAACTTTTTGCGGCTTTGCCCTGATCGGTATTGATTAATATATAATGATACAACTTGGCAGCGAAATCGTAAGCTTTGAGCAATCCGGATTTCTCCAGCTGTTGCTCCGTCTGCTGCTCGGTCGCTTCCTCCCACGTAACAGGAATGTCCGCTTCTTCCGCCAGTTTGGTCACCGCTTCGGAAAAGCTCAGACCTTCGATCTCCATCAGAAAACGAATCATATTCCCGCCCGCTCCGCATCCGAAACAGCGGTAAATTTGCTTTTCCGGCGTTACGGTAAAGGATGGGCTTTTCTCCGAATGAAAAGGGCACAGCCCTTTCATGTAATGCCCCTGCTTGGTTAAATGCACATGTCTGCCAATGACATCCACGATGTCGTGGCGCTTGAGGACAGCCTCAATAACCTCGTCAGGTATGCGTCCGTTCCTCATCATCTTCCACCTACAATTCAGGTATCCGGTTCCGACTCATTACTATTCGCTACTAAAATTCAATTTCCTGCATCGGAAGACAAAACTTTTGTCAAACGCTGTAGAAATTGTCGTCGATCCGCATCGGTAAACGGTTTGGGGCCTTTGCCGTACTTGCCGCCTCTGCGCAATTTGGCCGATTCGTGACGGCGGTCCAGCAAAAAGTCGATTGTCCCATCCGTATATTCCTGCCCCCGGTTGCCCAGAGCGACCGCTCCTTTGGCCAGTCCAAGAGCAGCAAGTCCAAAATCCTGTGTGACCAGAATATCGCCTTCATGAATATGATTGGCAATATACAAATCGACGGATTGATCCGAACGGTCAACCTGTACGATTTTGGAATGTGCGCTTTCCTGCATCCGGTGATCGTACGAAGCGACCAATAAGACCTGTACGCCAAACAGCTTGGCGGCCTGCTCGATTTCGGCTTTCACAGGGCACGCGTCGGCATCGACGATAATCGTCCTCGTTCGCAATTTCCTCAGCCTCCGCATCTTCGGCCGGATTCCTACCGTAATATTATATACGATGAACTTGTAAAAAATCCTGCTAGCTTTAGCATAAAACCTTATACGGTTCGCTCGATATAATCGAGTATCAGGCTGGCCGTTTCCTCAACGGCGCGGTTTGAAACGTCGAATACGACGCAGCCGATTTTGCTCATAATTTTGTCTGCAAACTCCAGTTCCAATTTAATACGTTCCACATTCGCATAGGTTGCATTTTCCGCCAATCCCAATGTTCGGAGCCGTTCCTGCCTAATAATGTTCAGTTTGTCCGGATCGATGCGAAGTCCGATCACTTTATGTTTGGGCACCGAATACAGCGGCTCGGGCGGCTGCATTTCCGGCACAAGCGGAACGTTCGCGACTTTGAATTTTTTGTGGGCCAAATACATGGACAGCGGAGTCTTGGACGTGCGCGAGACGCCGAGCAGCACGATGTCGGCTTTGCGAATCCCGCTAAAGTCGCGGCCGTCGTCATATTTGACTGCAAATTCGACAGCTTCGACTTTTTTGAAATAGTCCTCGTCCAGCGGATGAATCATTCCGGGCTGCCTGCGCGGCTCCTGCCTCAATACTTGACCGAGCGACGACATAATAGGGCCCAGCAGATCGATATACGTGATGCCGTGCGCTATAGCTTTGCTGATCAGGTCGTCCCGCAGCTCGGGAATGACGAGGGTAAATACGACGATGCCGCCGTTCGTTTTCACCGTGTTCAGAACTTTGTCGATGCCCTCGCAATCATGGATAAAAGGGGCGCGGATAATTTCCACCTGTGCCGGGTAAAACTGCATGGCCGCTGCGCGCACGACGGACTCCCCCGTCTCACCGACAGAATCCGAGACGACATATACGCGGGTTGGCGCTTGATCATCCATGTATCTGTTACTCCTTTCAGCGGGGATACCCCTTCATTAGTCATTAGTATGTATGTCCGGCAAGAACAGAACGAAAGCACAAAAAAACTCACCGATATGCATGGCGGCACATCGGCGAGACCTTTTTTCAAAACATCATAACAGAGCAAAAGGCGTATGTCAAACATGTGACATTCATATTTCATATTTCATATTTCTCCATCTGCTCGATAAAGCTTCTCGATTTCCACTTGACGCCGATATGGGTGTCCATGTAAGCGCGCATGCACTGCTTGAGCTGCGTTTTGGTTTCCTCTTTGACCTGAACGGCTCCGAGCCTGCGCATGTCCATGCGCGGAAAAAGTTTCAGCAGCTTCAGCGCGCCTTCCCCGATCGCAATTGCGGTCGTATCTTTGAAGCGGCAGCGGGAACACAGGCATCCGCCAAGCATCGGGCTGAAAGAGTACAACTCAGTCTCCGCGCCGCACGAGACGCAGCAATTCGTGACGGGCAGGTAACCGGCCAGCTCGAACATTTTCATTTCATATAGATGAACGACGATCTGCATATCTTTGTCGGCCTCGATGGCGGCAAGCCCCGCTTTCAACTGCTCGAACAAAAAAACGCTGCCCTCTTCGTCGCCCATCATGCGGTCGGTCATCTCCGCCAAATAAGCGGCGTAGGCCGATTTGTGCAAATCCTCGCGCAGCGCATGATGCGCCTCGATAATTTCTCCGTTGCTCAGCGAGCCCATATGACTGCCGGCTTTAAAAAACACAAAATCGCCGTACGTGAACAGCTGCGTGACGGCGGCGTGTCTGCTCTTGACTTTTTTCGCTCCCCTGGCCATCAGGCTTACTTTGCCCAATTCGGGAGTAAACAGGCTGATGATCTTATCTCCCTCTCCGTAGTCGGTGCTACGAAGCACGATACCCTGTAAACTGCGCAGCAATTGACTTCCCCCATACAAACCGCAAGGACTCAGTCGATCAGTTCGGACCAGTCGGACGGTTCTTCGTTACTTGGCTCTTCCTCCTGCAATCCCCAGTCCGCTCCCGGCTCTCCGGCAGCCTTTCGATACAGCAAGTAAGCATCCACATCACCGGTCATTGAAAAATACTTCCACGAAAAATCTTTCATGTACAGCATCCTCCCCATCGAACGTGATGTTCTTAGGATGGTACGTAAAAGGGTTCTCTATTCGAAACAATAACTGGTACGATTATTCGTTGCGGAATCCGAGATCGCGGAGTACCCGCTCCTGGTTGCGCCAATCTTTTTTCACCTTGACCCAAAGCTCCAAAAACGTTTTCGAACCGAGCAGCGCCTCGATATCTTGTCTGGCCTGCTTGCCGATTTCCTTCAGAAGGCTTCCCTGCTTGCCGATGATAATGCCCTTCTGTGAATCCCTTTCGACGAAAATGACGGCGGAAATCCGCACGAGTCCGTTCTCTTCCACGCGCATATCCTCAATCTGAACGGCGATCGAATGAGGTATCTCTTCGCGGGTCAGATGCAGTATTTTTTCGCGCACCAGCTCGGCGCAGACGAATTGCTCCGGATGATCGGTAATTTGATCGGCCGGATAATATTGCGGGCCTTCAGGCAAATACCGGACGATCTGCTCCAGCAGCGTCGTCACATTGTTGCCCTGAAGCGCGGAAATCGGCACAATTTCGGCGAAATTGTAAAGGTCCTTGTAGCTGACAATAATCGGCAGCAGCTCGTCCGGGTGCACTTTGTCGATTTTGTTCAGGACGAGAATGACGGGCGTTTCCACGTTTTTCAGCTGCTCGATGATGTAGCGGTCCCCGCCTCCGATCCCTTCGGCGACGTCTACCAGAAAGAGTACCGCATCCACCTCGCCAAGCGTGCCGTGAGCGACCTTGCTCATATAATCGCCAAGCTTGGATGTCGGTTTATGGATGCCGGGCGTATCCAGGAAAACGATTTGTCCCGAATCGGACGTGTAGACGCCGTGAATTTTGTTCCGTGTCGTTTGCGGTTTGTCCGACATGATGGCGATTTTTTGGCCGATGATATGGTTCATGAGCGTCGATTTGCCTACGTTCGGACGGCCGATAATCGCTACGAAGCCTGATTTGAATTCCTTTTTGCTCACTCTTGTTCCTCCATTGATTGCAAATCTTTCGTTGTAAAAGCTCCCGGGAGCAGTTCGGCTACGGTCGTTTTGACGAGCGCGCCTTTCAAATTGCCCATGTAAACCGGCATATCGGGACGGCACAGCTCAGCCAGCACTTGCCGGCACACTCCGCAAGGGGTAATCGGGCCTTCCGTATCGCCGATGACGGCGATAGCCTGGAATGACCCCGGGCTGTGCCCGTCGGCTATCGCCCGGAACAGAGCCGTGCGCTCCGCGCAGTTTGTCGGCCCGTAAGCGGCGTTCTCGACGTTGCAGCCTTTGTGCACGTGTCCGTCTGCGTCCAGCAGCGCGGCTCCGACCAGAAAGTGCGAATATGGCGCATAAGCCCGTTCTCTCGCTTCAGCGGCGAGTTGGAGCAATACTTTAGGTTCCATATCGGATCATCCTTTCACGAAAAAGAGGTCATCGTTAACCTTACAGTAAATTGAAACAGACAAAGGCGAGAATCGTAACGGCCGTACCGATGACCGCTCCGAGAAACAGCGCCGGAAAAGGCCTTGTTGTTTTATCGTACAAAATGATGAAAACTAGGGCCGACAACATATACGCCAGCAGCGCCGCCACCGTCGCTTCGACGAAAACGGCGATCACCGTAGATACGGCGAACGCGATTGCCGTCAGCAAGCTGGGCCTGACAAGCTTTCCTTTGTCGGAAAACCGGGTCTCGACGACGATGACCGTCAAAATAACGAGCGCGATCAGCACCCATACGGGGCCGGCCGATATAGGCATATGCTGCAGCTTCGACTGTCTGAACAGCCGGTCGAGGGGCTCGTAAAATACGATCATGCCCACGACGACGGCAAAGCCTGCCGACACCAGGACGGACGCCGCGGCTACGTCCTTGGCGATCTTCGCCAGCGGATGGCGGTCCGGCATCGCCAGATCGACCGCTTTTTCCACCGCGGTATTGATAAGCTCTGTGACAATCATCAAGGTGACGGCCAGCAAAATAAACAGGATGTCCGTCTTTGGAAGCCGGCAGAACAAAGCGGCCAGCAAAACAAGAAAAGCAACGCAGAAATGGAATTTCATGTTGCGCTGCGAATCCAGGGCGTATTTGATTCCTTCGTAAGCATACCGGAAGCTCCTGCGCCATTTGCGGAAGCCTTCGCCCATCAGCGGGTCAGACCTGCCTTTTGCAAAATGTCCTCCTGCCTGGCAAACATCGCTTTTTCTTCTTCTTCGCTTTGATGATCATAGCCGATCAGGTGAAGAAATCCGTGCACGAACAAAAAGCCGAGCTCCCGTTCTACGGAGTGCCCGTATTCTTCAGCCTGTTCGATCGCCCTCGGAACGGAAATAATAATATCGCCGAGCGGCTCGATGAAAGCTTCCGAAACGGCGCCTTCGTCTTCCCCCGCCTCCTCAGGCTCGCCGCCGTCCTCGTAATTGATTTCGATTTCGTCCTCGCCGAATTCGCTCATCGCAAAGGACAGGACGTCGGTCGGTTTATCGATGCCGCGATACTGCTTGTTCAGCTCATGAATCGCTTCATCGTCGACAAAAGTCAGCGCCACCTCGCCTGCGGCGATCCCTTCCTGCTCGCCTGCAAGCTGCAGCAGTTCCTCCAGCTTGGCGATAAATTCAGTCGATATTTCCTTGAATTCCTGTTCGCTGCTCCATTCCAGCGTTAGATCCATACTTGCCATTTGCAGCAGCCTCCCTTAGATCTATGTATCGCCGGCCCTTATTGGGCCGGTTTCTTCTGTGCCAATTCGCTCGGATATTCGATTCTCGAATGAAAGATGCCGAGCAGCGTTTCATTCAGCGTCTTCGCCACCGTATCCAGCTCTTTGATCGTAATGTCGCATTCGTTGAACTGCCCGTCATCGAGCCGGGATTTAATAATTTTGCGCACGAGGGAATCGATCTGTTCCAGCGTCGGATTCCTCAGCGAGCGGACGGCCGCTTCCACGCTGTCGGCAATGCCGACGATAGCCGCTTCCTTGGACTGCGCTTTCGGGCCGGGATAGCGGAAATCTTCCTCGCGGTATTCCTTGTCGCTGCCCTCTTCCTCCGCCAGCTTTACCGCTTTATGGAAAAAGTAATGCAGCAGCGTCGTGCCGTGATGCTGCTCGGCGATATCGCGGAGCGGCTTCGGAATTTTGTAATCTTTGAGCATTTCGACGCCGTCGCGCGGATGCGCGATAATGATCGATTTGCTCAAATTCGGATCGATCCGGTCATGCGGATTCTCGATATTCGTCTGGTTCTCGATAAAATAACTCGGGCGCTTCGTCTTGCCGATGTCGTGATAATAAGAGCCGACCCGGCACAGCAGGCCGTCCGCGCCGATCGATTCGGCGGCCGCTTCGGACAAGTTGCCCACCATGACGCTGTGGTGATACGTTCCCGGCGTCTCCGTAAGCAGCTTGCGAAGCAGCGGATGATTCGGATTCGACAGCTCCACCAGCTTGAGCGGCGACAAAATGCCGAAGGCGGCCTCGAAGAAAGGCAGCAGCCCGATAACGAAGACAGCCGTCAGCAAGCCGCCGGCAGCCGCAAAAGAAAGCGAGAACAAAGCTTCCTTGCGCGAAAGCTGGTCTTCCATCAGCAGCATGGCCGTAATGGTCAGCATCGAGAAGAACGAGACCATAAGACCCGCTTTCAAAATCGTCGCGCGCTGGCTGGCCCGCTGGATCGTAAATACGGCCGCGAAGCATATCACCAGGCTGACAAGTCCGTAGCGGAAATCGAAAAGCTGCAGGTGCTCGATATTGAAAATGATGCTGGCCATGATCGAGAACAGAACGGAGGAAATAAAGGCGATCTGGGCGTCCAGCAAAATCGCGATCAGTACACTGCCGAGCGCCATCGGCGCCAAATACCCGATTTGCGGGTATTCAAGATTTTGCGCCAGCGAAATGATTTTCATGCCGATCGTATTGATCGTGAAAATCATCAGCAGCATGACAAGCTGGGAATTGTTGTAATGTATCGGCAAAGCGCTTTGCTTGACGAACATATACATGACGAATGAAAGCAATAAGGACAACACGCCGAGGCCCAGCTGCGGAAGATGGTTCGCTTTGTCCTTCAGCAGTTCCAGCTTGTCCAGCTTCGCGTAAATTTCCGGTGTAATGACGTCGCCGACATGAACGAGAATGTCGTTCTTGTTGATGAAAACCGGCTTGACGCTTTCTCTGGCCTGCGCCCTGGCGTCGTCCGTCCCTTTTTGATCGAAAAACTTATTCGGCGTAATGACGGCCCTGGCGATTTCCGTAACCATTTCTCTGGACGTATTCTTCGTCAGAGTGGATGTGTTGACCTGCTCCGCCACCTTCGCGCGCACCGTCTGGGCATCCATGATTTGATCGTTCATCAGTTTGAACACGATGTCCTTCGCGACGGGAAGCATCGCCGTCAAATCTTCTTTCGTTAACCGGGGAAGCTTGAAGTAAGCTTCTTCCGGAAACTGATATTGCTGCTCGGTAAGATCCTTCTGCATCTGCTCAAGCAAAGTTTCGTTGTACTGGCCGCTTACCCGCAGCGCCTTGATCGACTGGTTCTCCAGGTCGCCGATCATGCCGGGAATGAGTCTGCGATAAATGCTGACTTTGTCGTCGAATTTGACTTCCTCGTCGCCGTTGATCTGGAGCAGCTTGTCAAATATCGCATCGATCAGCGCATCGTTCTTGAGACTTACAATGCGGTATACCGGCTGCACCCGCTTGGCCGCGTCTTCCTTGGCCTGCTCGGTAGCCACGGCGTCCTCAATTTGCCGCGGGGCATAGATCGTTTTCTCGCTGACCGCGCCGAGCTGTATATCGTACACTTGCGGAACAAGCTTTGAATAAAGAGAAATATAAAAGATCAGCGCGAGCAGGAGAAACAACAGAACGCGTACCCAATTGCTGTACTTCCATCCGATCAGCCGGTAATGAAATTTGCCCTTGATATGCACTTCATTCTTCATCACGGAGGTCATTCCTCTCTACATTACAACCGTTCTGGTGCTTAGTCTTTAACCTCGTTATAGGCAACAATAATTTTTTGCACGAGAGAATGGCGGACAACATCTTGTTCATCAAAATGAATAAAGCCGATTTCTTCGATACCGTGCAAAATGCGCTCCGCCTCGACCAGACCCGACGATTTGCCGCGCGGCAGGTCAATCTGCGTCACGTCGCCGGTTATGACCATCTTCGAGCCGAAACCGAGACGCGTGAGAAACATTTTCATTTGCTCCGGAGTCGTATTTTGCGCTTCGTCGAGGATGATGAACGAATCGTCCAGCGTACGGCCGCGCATATAAGCCAGAGGGGCGATTTCAATCAAGCCCCGCTCCAACGACTTGGCAACCTGTTCGGCGCCCAAAACGTCGTTAAGAGCATCATACAATGGGCGCAAATAAGGGTCAACTTTTTCCTGAAGGTCGCCGGGAAGAAATCCCAGACTCTCGCCGGCTTCGACGGCGGGACGGGTCAGCACGATGCGTTTGACCTGCCCTTCCTTCAGCGCGCTAACGGCCAGGACGACAGCCAAATACGTTTTGCCCGTGCCCGCCGGTCCGATCCCGAATACGATGTCTTTCTTTTTAATCGTCGAGACATACTGCCGTTGTCCGATCGTTTTGACCCGAATCGGCTTGCCGCGGTGCGTCGTCGTAATTTCTCTTTTGAACAGATCGAGCAGTTGATCCGCTTTCAATTGCTTCGCGAGTTCCACCGCATACAGCACATCGCGTTCCGTCAAAACGTAGTTGTTGCGGATAAGCTCGATCAAAACCTCAAAAAGCTGCTGAAGCGAGTTCACTTCGGCAGCAGCCCCTTGAATCGTTATTTCCGCTTCGCGCGTATAAATTTGCGCTTCGATTTCCCTTTCGATCAGATGCAGGAACTTGTCCTGGGGTCCGAATAAAGCTAATCCTTCAGCAGGATTTTTCAAAGATACTTTCACCGTTTGCGCGTTTTCTACCAACAGGCCTCATTCTCCTTGTGTGACAATTGGACTCTCTTCGGTTATGTTTTCTTCCACTTCAAAATGCACTTCCATATAAACTTTACCACTCTCTGTTTTCTCATGCAAAATTTTTTCGCCCGCAATGCGCGAATCGCTGCCGGCTGAGGCCAGCAGCTTGGCTCTCGCCTGCTCCAAACCGCTCTTTTTGGCGTCCGCCGCTTCGATCGGCTCCTGCACGTTCTGCACTTCCATCACCTTCTCGCGAAGCCAACCGACGGGCAGCGTGTACTTGCCAAGCTGGATCGACTTGCGTTCCGGTATCGTTTCAAAGCTGCCGTACGGCGGCTTTCCGTAGCCCGTAAGCTGCAGCGCCCTCGTGCCGAAAACGAGATAACGGCGGACGACCGACTCGCCCGTGTACGCTTTATAGCTTTTCGTCAAAGGAGCTTCGATTTGCGAAGTGTACCACACGAGCCCCTTGACTTTGCCGCTTGCGACAACAACTTTACTGTTCGTATCGTCGCCGATGATGCCGGAAATAAGCACGTCCCCTTTGCGCACGTACGTATTCGGTTTCACCATCGGCCGGCCTTTTTCCGTATAAATTTCGGTAATCAGAGCGCTCTTGGACGCTACCAGATGGCGCGGATTCATAAGCGGCCCCTTATCCGGGACTGTCGCTTCAACGACTTTGATCACAACGTGAATACCGCGGATTTCGACACCGACCCAGGCGGCTTTTGGCAGCATTCCCTGAATTTCGCGGGCCAGTTCTTCCGACTCCTTCAATCTGAACTTCCATTGGAATTGGTAAATGCCTTGTTTGGAAGCCGCTTGCAAAATATCCGCCTTGGGAATGCGCTCGTTGCCCTCCACGCTCACCTGCCAGACGAGAGAGGTCAGCGCGTACAAACCGATGAAAAAGCCGATCATGCCGCCGATAAACAGCTTCCGCGCCCCCAGTTTGTCCATAAAAAAAGGAAGTCCGAACCTTTGCAGCACATGAACCCGGCAGCCTGTCTGCTTTAAAAGCGGCCGCAAGCCGAAAAAATCTTTGATCGTGATGCACATCTCCAGCTTGTCCCCGCTTGCGGGCTTAATATCCCATATGGAGAACCCTTTCTCCATCATGGGATTGATCAGCTTTTCACAATCCTTGCCTCGCAGCTCTATGCGGACATAACCCCGGACCCGGGCAATGAACATCGATTGCTTCATAACGAACAGCCCCCCATTTAATCGCCTGCAACACAACTAAGGAATATATTTCACATCGTCGATGAGACCTTCGATAAACATCTCTTCGGATAAAATCGCGCGGATGACAAGCTGCTTGCCGTATACTTCAAGCTTTCCTTTGGTAAGCTCCAGTTTCAATATTTCGCTGGAAAAATGAAGCACGCCCCGGTGATTCTCCACATAAAGCTGTACGTTGCCGATCATCGTGATGCGAGGCAAATCCTGTACCACGTCCTGGGGAAGATCGAGGATTTTGGCCGTTAACTGGTTCCATTTGTGAGTCAAGCGACGCATAGCTTGGCAGTACCCCCTCTGTACGGATGATGATGACGGGTCAGGAGCGTGTAAACTTCTACCAAAGTATGCGGAATGCATCCGTTTTATGAGAAAAACCGTACGCGGAACCGGAAGAAGGACATCCCGCATTGAAAATGGCGGGCGTGTTCGGTACAGGCCGCCAGGCGCTGCAAGGCGCGGGCGGGGGAGACGGCAGCGCAGACGCAAGGCAAAGGCGGGGGTGGCGACAGCGCAGTCGCAAGGCGCATGGGCGGAGGTGATGGTGGCGACAGCGCAGTCGCAAGGCGCATGGGCGGGGGTGATGGTGGCGACAGCGCAGTCGCAAGGCGCATGGGCGGGGGTGATGGTGGCGACGGCGAAGTCGCAAGGGCACGGGCGGGAGAGGGCTGGCGGAGGCATGTAGCACAACAATTGTAAAGTATGGCTGCCCAGTAACTCCCACGTCAGAGCTGGTCGCACAATTTGCCTGATTGAGCAAAAAAACCTGCGAAAGTACAGTTTTTTGCTCGTCAGTACGCTGACAACGAAAAATTCCTGCAATTGTGCAGGCTTTTCGCTGCGAACATGGGTTCAGGTTCACTTTCGCGGAAAATTCCTGCACTTTCGCAGGTTTTTCGCCAAAATGAACCTTTTTCCCGAAAAAAACCTGCACTTTTGCAGGCTTTCTCCCAGCCAAGCCGACGTGTGCCTCCACTTCAACACCACAACTCGTATAGGAAAGGCGCGGCCCACTCCAACACCGAAACTCATGCAGGAAAGGTGTAGATTGGGGAAATAACGGCTGCCGCCCCTTCGACCTCTAACCCGCTACTTTATCAACACCCTGACTTGTGCAGGTTTCCTCGCGCTAATAGGAATGCGTCCCTCCAATGTACGTTTTTCTCATCAGTCTGAAGTGTGTTTTTCGGCCCACACACCGGGCTTAGAATCGTTTGAGTCGGGATTTACTGCGTAAATGGGGCTCAAAATCGTTGGGCCGGGATTTCCTGCACAATCGCAGGCTTTTCCTTCAAACCGGCCGCTTCCGTCAACAAAACCTG
Organism: Paenibacillus sp. sgz302164; assembly: GCF_056120505.1. NCBI lineage: Bacteria > Bacillati > Bacillota > Bacilli > Caryophanales > Paenibacillaceae > Paenibacillus > Paenibacillus sp. sgz302164. The sequence continues at coordinate 139,705 of NZ_JBVYOL010000019.1, forward strand.
ATTTGCCTGCATTCACCTTTCTCAGACAAAAAACACCCCATCCCTGAGCCCCCCCTTTTACCCTCAGTGACGTCTCCACCTCTAAACAGGACTAAAGTAATAACCATTTTTGTAGGTTTTACGGGCTGGCGGGCCGCTTGCACATGGCAAAGCGGCACAGAAAAACCGCCCTTCCCCTGGATTGGGGGAAGGGCGGTCGCACAAAGCCGTTATCTGCGATACGGCTTTTTGGCTCTGGGTGGGCCGAGTATTTCGGCCCACACCACGCCTTGGAGCAGCTGCTGCCGGCTCGGCTGCTCCGTGAGGAGGCCGGCAGGCTCTGCCGCTGCCGGCTCCTGTACAGCCTCTGAGCCGCCCTCAGAGGCACCGAAGGGAGATGCCTTCCCGCGCACGGAGGAGGCAGCGGCGGCCCTGGCGGAGCCGCTGTCCGTGCGCCGCCCTTCTTCGGACGGCGCCGAAGAAGGGCACGCGGCGGCGGGAGGCTGCGCACCGCCGAACGAGGGCATCCTCGGCGCGCGGTCGCTTCCTTTCGCGGCCTGCCGCTGTTTTTTGCCAAGCTGATACAGCACGGTCAGCGCAATGACGATCAAGTACCAGTTTTGAATCAGGAACGCGATCAACTTCTCCATGGAAACGACGCCTCCTATTCCCTCTCGTTTTTGTTGCCGTCGTTCAGCTTGCCGAGCGAGGAGCGCATCTGCGTGTCAGCATCGATGTTTTTTAAATTCATGTAGTCCATGACGCCCAATTGACCGCTGCGCAGCGCTTCGGCCATGGCAAGCGGCACCTGGGACTCCGATTCGACAACTTTCGCGCGCATCTCGATCACCCGCGCTTTCATCTCCTGCTCTGCGGCAACAGCCATAGCGCGCCGCTCTTCCGCTTTCGCCTGGGCGATGCGTTTGTCGGCCTCCGCTTGCTCCGTTTGCAGATGCGCGCCGATATTTTTGCCCACATCCACGTCCGCGATGTCGATCGAAAGAATTTCGAACGCCGTTCCGGCATCGAGCCCTTTTCCCAGCACGGTTCGGGAAATCATGTCGGGGTTTTCCAAAACGTCCTTATGGGAATCGCTGCTGCCTACAGTCGTAACGATCCCTTCGCCGACACGCGCAATAATCGTTTCTTCGCCCGCGCCCCCGACCAGCCGGTCGATATTCGCGCGAACCGTTACGCGTGCGATAACTTTCACTTCGATCCCGTTTTTGGCGACGGCCGAAACGGTAGGCGTTTCAATAACGCGCGGGTTAACGCTCATTTGCACAGCCATCAAAACGTCCCGCCCGGCAAGATCGATCGCCGCCGCGCGTTCGAATTCCAGATGAATATTGGCGCGGTGCGCGGCAATGAGCGCATTGACGACGCGGTCGACGTTGCCCCCGGCCAAAAAGTGGCTTTCCAACTGATTGATGCTCAAATTCATCCCGGCTTTAGTCGCCTTGATCATCGGATTTACGATCCGGCTCGGAATGACGCGCCGCAAGCGCATCGCTATCAACGTGATGATGCTGATTCTGACGCCCGAGGCCAGCGCGGATATCCACAGCATCACCGGCACAACGCTCAGCAGTACGGACAGCGCAATAATGATAATGGCTGCCACCAGCAGCAAATACAAACCCGGTTCCAAAGTCATGAAGTACCTCCCTCAAAAGTTAAGTGGATTGTTCCTTTACTACAACGCGCGTTCCTTCGACCTGAATGACGACAATCTGCTTTCCGCTTTGAATAAAGCTGCCGCCGGTCACAACATCGATCCGTTCGCCCCCGATCAGCGCGGTCCCTGCTGGCCTGAGCGGCGTTATCGCTTCGCCGACTGCGCCCAATAGATGCGCCTTGTCGGGACTTGCGGAAAAGCCTTTGTCAGCGGTCAGCTGCTCGCGCAAAATAAAACGGTTCCACACGCCGCGGTGCTTAAAATATTTGACGGCAAAGGCGATCACGACGATAGACAGCAAAAATGCGATGCCGAGCGTCAGCGCGGCTTCCTTGGGATCCGATGAAGCCATCATGACCCCGCCGAACAAACATATCGCGCCCAGCACGCCGAGTATTCCAAAACTGGGGACTACCAACTCAAGGAAGAGCAGTAAAATCCCGATCCCAAAGACGGCCAAATCGCCGAAGCCCGCAACCCCCGCCAAATAATAACCGAGGAAATACAAGCCGAACCCGGCCGCGCCGGCGGCAGCCAACAGCCCGCTGCTGAAAAAAAGCAGCTCAAGCGCAATACCTACTATTCCGACCAGCAGCAGCACGGTAGCCGTAACCGGATGGGTCAGAAAGGCAGACAAATGGTCCGCAAGCATCGTCAATCACTCCCTTTCCTGAAAGCTATCTGCATGGCACCATTCATATGTACGTTTGAACGCACAAACTGTTTCACACAAAAATGAAAAGACCGGAAAGATTTACCTCTTTCCGGTCTTGTTGTTCATCTTTAATTACACTAATAACTGTTGGACCAGCTGATTGATAAGTTTACCGTCAGCACGTCCTTTTACCTGCGGCATCAATGCCCCCATTACTTTGCCCATATCCGCTTTGGAAGAAGCACCAACTTGTTGGATGGTCTGCTGTACAATGGCTTTTACTTCTTCCTCGGTAAGCTGTTGCGGCATGTACTCGGTAAGGATGGCCAGTTCTGCTTGCAGGCTTTCGGCCAGATCGTCTCTGCCCGCTTTTTCAAATTCTTGGAGGGAATCCCTGCGCTGCTTGATCTCACGAGCTAGAACGTCAAGCACTTCATTATCATCTAAGGTTCTCTTCAAGTCTATCTCGGAATTCTTGATAGTAGAACGAACCATACGGATTACGGAGAGTTTGAACTTGTCCTGACTCTTCATCGCTGACTTCATATCTTCGTTCAATCGTTCGCTTAAGCTCATTGACTGAATTGCCTCCTAGAACTTTCTCTTACGAGCAGCCTCTGACTTCTTCTTGCGCTTGACGCTAGGCTTTTCATAATGTTTGCGTTTTTTAACCTCTGCTAGAACGCCATCTTTAGCGATGGAACGCTTAAAGCGACGAAGTGCAGCATCTATAGTTTCGTTCTTGCGAACTCGAGTTTCTGACACCAGTTTTCCCTCCCTCCGAACAGACCGTCCAAGATAAAGCGGTTCATCAAACTACATTATATGTTATCGGGAATTAGGTGTCAATCGGAATCCTTCCATTGGTACCAAGACCTTAATTCGCCACGCCCAGCGGAGCCAATTTCGCCCCTGCAAGAAGATGATAATGAAGATGGAACACGACTTGTCCTGCGTTAGGCCCGCAATTGTTCACGAGGCGATAGCCGGATTCGGCGACGCCAAGCTGCTTGGCGATGTGCTGGGCCGCCTTGTGAACGAGCCCGATCACTTCCCAATCCTCCTCGCCCGCATCGTTCAGCGAAGCAAAATGCTTTTTCGGGATGATCAGCACATGGACCGGAGCCGCAGGCTGAATGTCATGAAACGCGACGACCCGGTCGTCTTCGTAAACTTTTTTGGAAGGTATGGAGCCTTCGACAATTTTACAAAAAATACAATCGCTCATTCTTCGGCTTCTCCTCTGCTTTCAATTGAATAACGGTTACTCTAATCTTAACGAAAAAAAACAAAAAAATCCAATTCCCGGAGACGATTCGGCGAATTTACCGGTCGATCCAAGCCTGGGCAAGGTCGACGGCTGTTTTAAACCTGGCTCTGCCGTGGTTGATCAGGCCCTGCCGCGCTTTCTCATATTCCCCTTCGAGCATCCAGGCGGCGTTTTGTTCCTTGATTTGGTGAAAAGCGTCCCAGGCCTCCTCCAACTGCCGGAGCATATCCCGTTCGCCCGGTTCGCCTGCCAGACCGGCCAGCTGTGCCCAGCAAGCGCGAAGCTCCGCTTCCAACACCTGCTTTTCATCGTGCCATTCCCGGATCCGCTCCCGGTCCTGCGATTCAATCATGGAAACCATGATCGCTCGGATGCCGACCGCTTTGTCCATCCACGCATCGATAGAACGACTCAAAGGCATCTCCAAGTCCGAGTGAGGAAGCTTGAATTGCGACACGGCCGAGCGGAGCGACAAGCTGCTGCGCCTCACCGTGCGGAGATTTTCGTTCATCGCCGCGATGCTGCGCTGTTGAACTTCGGCGGAAGCCAGCACCTCCTCGCTGCCCGCCGCAACTTGCTCGAACATCGCGGACGTGCGGTGAACCGCGTCGGAAATCGCAATCGTGCTGCTCGTCGCGGTCAGCAGCGAGCTGTCGACGGATCGAATGCCGCCGCACAGACCGTCCAAAAACGTCAGCACGCTGCCGTACCTTTGCAGCCCGCTTTCCATCACGGCAGCGCCGGAATCGGCCGTATCCGCCATCCCGCTCACGGATGAAGCCAATGCCTGCGCGGAAGCGGATACGGTTTGTATATGCTCCCCGATGTGGGCCGTTGCCTGCTTCGATTGAACCGCCAGCCTGGATATCTCCTGCGCGACGACCGCAAACCCCCGCCCATTCTCGCCCGCCCGGGCCGCTTCGATGTTCGCGTTAAGCGCCAGAAGCTGGGTTTGACCCGAGATGTCCTCGACCATCTTCGTTATTTCGGCAATTTGGGCCAGGGCCGCGCTCAACCGGTCCATTTCCCGGTGAAGCTGCTTGCTGTCCGCCGTCATGCGCCTCATTTGATCCGCCGCCGCGGCAATTTCGCTTTTTCCAAGCACAAGCTCTTGGGCAATTTGCGCCGAAGACGAGACCACTTCGTTATTTTCGCTGCGAATCCGCTCCAGCATGGACTGGACATCCGTCATTCGAGCCGCCGCGTCCTGGATATGCTCCGACGAATCCTGGATGCCCATCGTAATTTCGCGAATCGTATGCGTCACGCCGTCTACCTGGCCGGCAATGGAATCGGAGGCAACGCGGATCTCTTCCACTTGCCCGTGAAGCTGCAGCGAAGATCTGTCGACAATGCGGATAAGCGATTTCAAGCCTTGGGCCGTTTGCTGCACCATATCGATAAAAACCGTCTTCCGCGAAGCAGGCTCGGTATGCAAAATCGTTAAATCACCGGCGGCCAAACGGCCCAACAGATCTTTCGTTTGCTGCTTCGAGGAATGAAAAGAAAGAATTTTCATAAGAACCCGCCCCTTTTTATGTTAGATTTATGTTCATTATAAACAAAAAGTTCGAAATATGTAATATTATATGACATATTTGACATGGAAATTTGAGATAGAGTCCTGTTTTGGGGAGGGTTTCCGTTGAATCTGACATGTATGTAACGTTAGAAATGAAAGTATGCTCGGACATCACATTTATGCAGGCGGGAACCCATTTTTTTATCTGTAGTAGACTAACAGTCTAATTAAGCATATAATACTGCATATAGGTCATTGAAACGGAAGTGATCAGTTGAGTCAGTTCATGAGAGCCACGACTCGCAAAAAACGGGATACGATGATGGAAGTCGCCTTGTCCATGTTTATGGAAAAAGGCTATGAACACGTGTCGGTCGACGATATTATCGAAGCAACCGGCACCTCCAAAGGTACTTTTTACCATTACTTCAAAAGCAAGGACGCCATTATTTCCGCGATTTACAACAAGCAGACCGAACTGATCCGGGAATGGGTCAAACAGCCGCCGTCCAAAGTGCAATCGCTTGAAGGACATATCAACCGGCTATTTTTAGACTTGGCGTCCAATATTAACCACAGTCCCAGGCTAATCCGCAGCTTGCAAGCTTTATCGCTGCAAAACGAGGCAATGAAGACGGAAGAGCAGCAATACTTGCGCATACTATCCGAAAGCTTGCAGCATTGGCTGCCCGAAACGCGAAAAGCGGAATTGCTCATTTGCGCTTTTACGGGAACGATGCTGAACTGGTGCAGTCAAGATGACGCGGACCTTTTATCCATGATGAAAAACAACCTGGCCCTGCTGTGGGCGGGCCTTCGTACTGAAGCGCCTTTTGCCCCGCTGCGGTTGGAACCAGTCTCTAAGGAGGATACGAAAATGAAAGTAGCCATCATCGGCGGAGGCTTGGCGGGTTTGACCGCGGCCGCTTATTTGTCCGAAAACCCGCATATCGAAGGAGTCCTGTTTGAGCGCAGTCCGCAGCTCGGAGGCCGGGCGTTTACTTATGAAAAAGCAGGGTTCACCCTGAACTACGGCGCACATGCCATCTACGGCATCGACCGTCACAAGCTGACCGTTATGGAAAGAGAGTTGGGGCTTTCCTTCAGCTCCAAGCAGGTTGACAAGCGCAAAGTCGTCTACGCCAAGCATGACCGGCTGACCCCCGCTCCGCTGGATTTTGTGAACATTCTCAAAACCGACCTGCTCAGCACGATGCAAAAAGTGAGCTTCGTCGGCGAGATCGCGGCGATCATCGCCAACATCCACAACCTGAAAAACTACGAGACATTAGGCGATTATTTGGCCGAATCCAATGCCGACGAAGATGTGAAAGAGCTTTGGGAGCATCTCGTCTGCTCCAACTTTTTCATCGCCCCGGAAGATGCACGCAAAGTATCCGGCTCGGTGATCAGCGAGTATTATCACAATCTGTTTTTATCCAGCAAGCCTGTGAACTACGTGCTCGGAAGCTGGGCCGTCATCACCAATCAGCTTAAGCAAAAGCTGCAAAGCTCCGGCCGCTATGAAATCGCGATTCAGGAAGGCGTGGACAGCATCCGGTACGCCGACAAAAAGTTCGTGCTGCAGACGAAAAACCGCGAACAAGCTTTCGACAAAGTGATTTTTGCCATGCCTGTCCAGCAAGTCGTCAAGCTGCTTAAAGGCACCGCCTGGGAACCGTTCCTCGCACCTTATGAAGCGAACACGGCAACGGAAGTTATGGTATACGATATCGGGCTTACCCACGTCGTCGCCAGACCGTTCAGCTACATCAGCGATATGGACAACAAGCTGTTCATCAGCGACGTTTCGGCTACGGACCACACCCTTGTTCCGGAAGGCGGCCAACTGCTGCAAGGCATCGCCTATCTGAGCGATCAATTCGATACCGAAGAAGAGCGCAAAGCGTATCTGGATCAAAAAACAAAACAGATGGAAGCCCTGTTCGACAAGCATTATCCCGGATGGCGCGATGCGACCGCGGTCAAGCGCGTTTCCAAAAAAGCGATGGTATCCAGCGTGAAGAACATCGCCTCGAACAGTCTTTTGCCGACACGCGTGGAAAATGTGCCGTTTTATTTTTGCGGAGACGGCTGCACGGGCAAAGGCGAGCTTGCCGAACGCGCTTTTTCCAGCGCACGCACCGTCTCTTTGTCCATTGTAGAAGAAGTGAACCAATCGCTTGTGAACGCATAAGGGCGGGCGCTTGTCAGCCCGCAAAACCGGCGGGTCACCTCCCGGTGGCCCTGCCTTTCACAAAGCCTGCAATTGTGCAGGCTTTTTTTGATGGAGGGCACAAGGCAGTTTGGGCAGGGAAAGCCTGCAAAAGTGCAGGCTTTTTCACTGAAAGTAGCTCATTTTGGCGAAAAGCCTGCGATTGTACAGGAATTTTCCGTGAAAATGAATCTTAGCCCCTGTTTGCGGCGAAAAGCCTGCACAATTGCAGGAATTTTTCGTCCCCAGCGTATCCGGCGAGCAAAAACTGTACTTTTGCAGGTTTTCTCCGTGCAGCTAAGTATGCAGCCAGATCCAAAACGGTAGATTAGCAGTAAGCCATACAAACTATCGAACGAACAACTACAATTTAAGACTTGACACTACACTAGTGCAGAGCAATGCTTTATCGCGGAGTATGCCGTCCGTTTGATGCGAGGACATCAGCCTACTGTCTCATGTCCGGCTTTTTCCGGCATATTTTCGCAGACAAACAAGAAGAAAACCGTCTCTTAAGCAGATCCATCTGCTTCCGGGACGGTTTTTGCTTTTATTCGGATGTATCGATCTGGAATTTCACGGTCGAGTATCCCGACAGCGTATCCAGCGAGGTTAAAGTGACTGTTTTGACTTCACGCGGCGCGAGGTTTTCAGCTTTTCCCCGGGCGACTCCGACCCGCTTTCCGTTGGCGTCGAAGAAAGATGCGGTAAACTCGGCTTTTTTCACCTGCATCGCTCGGTCGTTCCGCAGCTCCGCATGGACTTCCCATTCGTCGGCTGACTTTTTTACGCTCACTTCGTAGAAGCTTAGCTGGTCGGCCGCGTACTCGCCGTCGTTAACCGCGCTGAGAGACTTGTCGGAAACGTAAATAGAACGCGTTTTATCGTCCCAGGTTACGTCCTTGCCCAGCAGTTCGGCGACAGCGCGCAGAGGCAGATAGCTCGATCCGTCAACAATTTGGAGGTCCGCATTCGCCAGTTTGCCGTTCACATAAAGCTTGATATCGGTTGCGGCATATACGCCGGCCGAAAAAGCGAGGAGCAAAACCGACGACAGCAATAGCACTTTTTTCATATCTCACAGCATCCCTTCGGCATATAGAATCGTTCTGCTTATGTTTTCTACACGCCAAAAGGAAAAACCTTCCATCCACTCTGAAAATCGAATACCCGCTACTTCGAGATCCCCGATTGCATATAGTAATACTGCATGATAGCCAAATCAAGTTTGACGCTCAATTGATACACTTCAGAGTCTAAAAAACCGCTGCCCGCAGCAGCAGCATGAAGCCGACTTCGCAAATCTTCGATTATTTGTTCCAAAACAATCAGGTTTGGCGCCGTATTCATGTCTTAGCCCTCCTTAGATGTTTTCTTTACAAGCGCTTTTTTCAAGGAGTTGCTGCTATCGTCACCGTTCTTCGGATACCGTCCCAAGTAACTTGTCCGCCAAAAACTTCTCCGACAAATCTCACCGGCGCCAGAGTATAGCCATTCACCAACCGGGCCGGCTCATCGAGCTCATAGGCTTGTCCGCCCAAAAACGCCGTCTTTTGGCCCAAAGTGAGCCGCAAGTCCACATTCCCTTTGCGCGCCTTCACCGTGCGTGCGGAGGCGTCATAATCGACAACCGCCCCCATCGCTTCAAAAATCGCCCGCAGCGGAGCCATGGTCGAGCCGTTCAAAATGACAGGTGGCTGCTCAAACCGCTGTTCCCGGCCGTCTATGTCCACCGAAACCCGCGAGGATAAAGCGAAGGACCGATCTGCAGCCAAATTTCCTCCCCGATCGTACACCCTCAGTTCCAAAACGGACCCCTCCGGCACTTCCCCTGCTTTCAGTTCAAGCTCGAAAGGCAGGCCGGTTTGCACCGCAACGGTTTTGCCGTTTAATACGTATTCGACTTTGCCGATGTAGACCGCGGGTATTTTAATAAAAGGAACGATTCTCGTTTGCTTGGCAAAAGCGGTACGTTCGGAGCCGGCTTGCCGGTAACCCGCGCCGTCAGCCGGTTTCGCGCCATCCTCTACTTTCGACAAAAGATAAGGATTTTCGATCAGCTTGCTGTAATAACTCCGAATGTCCGCCGAATCGCTTAGGAGATAATCGTTGGCGGCATTTTTCATTTGCTGGTCGACATTAAAATAAGTGATCGCTTTGAGCCTTGGATATTTGTACGGCATAATCTCGTAAAGCCGCTGCAAATTCAGCTTCGCCCACTCGGTGAAATCTTCCTGCGCCGAATGCGAGTAATGCGGGACGCCCGTCTCGCTCAGCATAAGCGGCTTGCGTGCCGAGTAGGTATCGTACAGCCGCGTCAACCGCTCCACATGGCTGGTTGCCGTCATCGGCGGCAGCGCCGGGTTCCCGTTTTCATAAGGCTCGATGTATAGACTGACGCCCACCCAATCGACGTAATCGTCGCCCGGATAATAAGAATCGATATCGTTCGCAGGGACGTCTCCGGGGCTCCAGACCATCGCAACATTCGGCGCCTCCTCGGCAAAGACATCGTGCAGCATGCGGAATTTCTCGATATACAGCACGGGATCGCCGTGCCACTTCACCCATGCGCCGTTCATTTCGCCGGCAAAACGCAAAAAAATCGGTATGCCCGCCGACTTCGCCGCCCTGGCCCACTGCCGCAAATATTCCCCATCTGCGACCGGGTCCAGACCGTCGTCCGGTTCCCAGGCGATTTGCAAAGCCGCTCCGGCTTCTTTGGCCCTTCGGGCGTACATTCCGGGGAAGCTTTGCCCCCAATGGGCATAGGCAAGAAAAATAGCATGCTTCCTGCCGTACACGTCCTCCGCCTTCGTAAAATAATTCCCGACCTCGGGGTCCTGTTCCGAATACAGGCCGATGTAAGCGCCGTATGCAGGCTCGAATTTGGCGAGCTTTCCGCTGAGGGGAGCTGCGGCTTGCTGCAGTGCCTGCGGATCGTTATCCTTCATGTAAAGCTCCACGGTCATTCGCAGCTGTTCGGCCCTCTGGAGCTTCACCGCCCCCCAGTCCTTGCCGGCTTTGACCCAATAATCGTTTTCCAATTCGTAGTAATAAATCGCCTGCTCGTAATCTCCGGCCGCATCGTAATAAGCGTCCAGCTTGCCGCAAAAAAGAGCGGCATTTTCCCACTCGCCTCTGCCCGCGTAGTGATCGACCAAAAATTTCCAATGCGGAACCGCATCGGCTTTATTTCCTTGCGAGGCGAGAGCTTCCGCCATTTGCCAATGGTCCCAGACGATATCGGCATGCGCCCGCTGGGGAGCTTCGACAGCGCCGAAGAAAAGCAGCGCACAGATAAAGGCATTCAACCGCAAATGCTTTCGGCGTTTTCGAATTCGCATCGTCGATGTCCGCCTTTCCCTTCCATAGAATGGAAGATTTCCATGTCGCTATTATATACCAAAATGAATGTTTGCGCCGATACAATTTGTATTCCACTTAAGCCAATCAGACTGTGAGGCAACAAAAAGCAGCCGGGGCGCACTGCGCTGTCCGGCTGCCGGATATAGACCCTCACAGATGAAGAGGGCTTCGATTCACTTCAAAACCTGGGAACATCTAAGCCTAGAGTTCCTCCATTACGACGCGGCTGCCGCGTCCGGACGGCTCGGCCGGATGAACGATCAGCTTCCGCGGCAGCCGGGCTCTCAGTTCCGGCACATGGCTGATGACCCCGACGGACAGGCTGTCCATATGCAGCTTCTCGAGCGCTCCGATCACCATGTCGAGCAGCTCCTGGTCGAGCGTTCCGAAACCCTCGTCGAGGAAGAAAAATTCCAGCGGGTATTCCCCCTTGAGCTGGATTTGCGCCGACAGCGCGAGCGCAAGCGCCAGCGAAGTCAAAAACGTTTCTCCGCCGGACAAAGTGCTGACCGGCCGCTTGACGCCGCCGTTGGCGTCGTCGCGGATGACGAAGCCGCCCCCGGAGTCGACCTCGATCGCATAGCGCCTGCGGGTCAACTGCCCCAGCCGCTCCGAAGCCGCGCGGCTGACCTGCATCAGCTGCTCTTCGGCCAAATACTCGACGAAGGCGTTCGCCTTCAGCACGGCTTGCAGCTTGCCAAGCCGCTCCAACAGC